>JAYZXF010000011.1 GCA_036141575.1 Pseudomonadota bacterium
CGCCGTGTACTTGTTCTTCCTTCTGTTGGTGAAAAACGTATCGAAGAGTTTTCTCCGGGAACAAACGTATCCCTCTCACAGGTTGTTCGCGGTCTTGCTGACCAGTGTGACGTGAACCTTGTGATTAGTGAAAACAAGCAAAAAATTGCAACAACAACAGTAACAACAAGCTTTAAAAACATCTCTTGTAGTGATGCTTTTGAGGCGGTTCTTGCTCCACATGGTATGAGCCTTGTTGATCGTGGTGACTTTTTCTCAATTGGTGGATTCCCAATTCGTGAGTGGGTTGTTGATTTGCATGAGCCTGTTCGTGAAGAGAGTCGTGTTGTAAGCTATGCCTCTGAGTTTGGTGGTACTGCTGCTGAGGATGAAGGGGGGGCAACATCCACAATTGGTGGAAGTGCGAATGTTGAAGTCACATATTCTCGTGATCTTTGGCATGAAATGTACCAAAACTTAACAGACCTTATTGATATGTCTTGTGAGCCGAATTCAGCGGTTTCTTCACCTGTTAATAGTGATGGGCTTCTTGCCCCCCCAACTGAAACAGCTTTGATTCCCCTCGAGGATACAAGTTCAAGTGATGATAGCAGTAGTGAAGATAGTGAAGGTACGACACAGGATGGTGGTTCTGTTGAGTGTGGTTATGTACGTGTAAACAGATCTGTTGGTCTTGTGCAAATGCGTGCGCCACAAAGTACAATTGATGAAGCTGATGAAATTGTTAAACGTATCCAGGATATTGCAAGTCGTCGCCTTATGGTTGAAGCTCGCGTAATTGCAGTTGCTAAGACACGTGACTTTGAGAGTGGTGCTAGGTTTGGTACGAGTGTTGAATCTTTAGGAGAAGCTGGTCGTGTTGGCCTAGGTTACGAGCCAGGAGTAAATTCATTTACTCAACAAATGTCTAACATCGATGCAAATGGTAACTTTATTTCAAGTATTACAGGTCGTATTGCTCAACTTATTGATACATCTGGCGGTGTGTTTACACATAGAGGCAGTAACCTTGATGCTGCTGTAAGGCTTGTAGAAAGCTTTGGTACAACCTACCAGCTTATGCAGCCAACAATTGAGGTGATGGACCGTCAAACAGCAACTTTGATTGATGGACGTAATGAACGTTACTTTATTCGCGAAGGTTCTGTTGAGACAGATGATAGTGGTATTACAACACGTAATGTGACATCAAATGAACGTGTGCAGTTTGTGGGACTCCAATTTAGCGTTACAGCTCAAGTTGCAGAAGAAGGGGATGCTCACACAGTTTCTCTTCAAATTCCAATGACAGATATTGTACGCTTTGAGAGCATTACAAACACATTTGATGGTGAAGACTTTACAGACCGTATTCCAATTGCGACAACTCGCCTCATTGACCAGAAGGTACGTGTGCGCGACGGTGAAGTCAAAGTTATTGGTGGTTTGACCCGTACCGTCGCTGTTGATAATGAATCTGGAATTCCTTTACTGAAAGATCTTCCTGTTGCAGGAAAGGCACTGAGCGAAGAGGATATCTCTTATGAAGAGGTTGAATTCCTTGTTCTTTTACAAGTCAGACGTTTACAATAAAGCCATTAATGTGATGCTTCATAAGCTCACGGGTAGAAATATTTTTAACTTTAGGGGAATTTTAAATGACTCATTCTAAAAAACAAATGAATGCTGGTTACACGATTGATCAGACGATTCTTATCATCGCGATTATTGCGATCTTGATTACAATTATTATTGCAACAGTTGGTTGGGACCTTCTACAACGTGCTGGTGGTGCAAAAGTTGCTTCTCATCTGCGCCAAGTTGAGGGCGCTATTGGTGAGTTTTACTCTCGCCATGAACTCTGGCCACATGAAGCTCAAGCTGCACCAACTAACGCCAACAACGCACGTATCTTAAACGTTGCTAGTGTAGGTAACGCTGGTGGCTTCCAAGCCGCTGAACACAAAGCTGCCCTACCTGCATACGTTGATAACGCTGCCGGTCTAGAGCACGGTCTGGGTAACACTGCTGCAGGTTTCCTAACACTTGCTGTTGAATCGGGCCCGATTGCTGGTTCTGTTTGTGACCGTACAAACGTTGCTGAGAGTGTTTACGTAATCACAATGGCTGACCTAACACTTGATGAGGTTGTACGTGCTGACGCTTCTCTGGATGGTGGTGATGGTAACGCCGCTGGTCGTCTACGCTGGCCTGCTGCTGCGACAGCCAACGATGCTGACATTACTTTCTGTGGTAACAGATTCTAATTTAGAGTCTCGTTAATGACAGAAGAAAAACAAGATCCAAAAATCTCCCCAGAGCAAAGCTCTGGGGAGGCTTTTGTTGATAATAGTCAGTTTGAGAACTGGCTCGAAGAAGAAGTGGTTGCTTCTCCTTCTTCAGCACGAGAAGCTGATGTTCAGGATTCTGGTGTACCATCAGAACCTCTTACTCTTAAAAAGCCATCAGAAGATGTTTTAGAAAGCCTTATGAATCGCCGTCAGGTGAAAAAACCATCAGGTTCTGTAAAATCTCTTTTCCCAGCTATTGAAGGTGACTCTGTGTTAGAGCCTAAGGCTGAAGCACCTAAGGAAGAGCCTAAAGTTGAGGAAAAAGCCTCCCCGAAGCCTCTTTTCTCTCGTAAGAAAAGCAATTTTGATAAAATTGATGAATCACAAATTGCCGATCCTAAAGAAGAAGAGGTTAAGATTGAGTCAGCAAATGACTTTTATAAGCGAGCTCTTCAACTTATTTATAAGTCAGAAGACTTGGGTGTTGATGCAACAGCAAAGGCAAACTTATCTGAGGCTTTGCGTGAGAACAAAATTCCTCAGCTTGCTGTGAGGGAACTTGTTGCAAATAAGGTTATTAATAACATTCAGCTTGCTCGTGCAATGGCGCGTACACGTAATCGACGTGAAATTATGTCTTTCTTGGATGTGCCGCCAGAAGCGCTAGATTTAAAATCAAGCCTTGATAGGCGTATTTTGGATGTGTTGCGAGAACCTCGTATCATCCCTCTTTGGAAAAAAGAGAATGATGGTTATACAGAGTTTCACTTAGCATATGACCAAGGCGTTAGAAATATTATGATTGAGTCTCAGCTGAGCGACATGATGCCAAGAACACGTTTCTTCTGGCACTTTGCGATGCGAGATGTTTGTGGTGCTTACTGGCTTTCTGGGTCAAATGATGAAAATATTGATTCAAACATGGAAGCTGAAGCGCTTCTTGACCGTATTGTTGCGACCGCAATTGATGCACGTTCATCTGATATTCACATTGACCCCAATATTCGTGGAGAACTTAAAGCTGTATTGAAATACCGTATTGATGGTGCTGTACAGTCTAAAGAGGTGATCACGCAGGATCAGCTTGAGAAGTTGAAAGTTCGTATTGAAAACTTAGCACGTATGCCAAAGGTTAACCAAAACCACCCCAACAAAGGTGCGTTTTCACGTGCAGGTTTTGACTGGCGTGTTCAAATTCAGCCCCATTCTGGTCGTCAAGGAGCAGTACCTCGTATCGTTATTCGTCGTTTACAGCCAGACGTGATGCCGATGGAAACACTGGGTTACCCTGAGTACTTTATTGAAAAAATTAAATCTGCAGCCTCTGCTGCAAACGGTGTCATCTTTTGGACGGGACCTACAGGTTCTGGTAAAACAGAGTCAATTCACTCGGCTGTTGTGAGTGTAAACCCAATGGGGCGCGGCCTGAGTGTTCATACAATTGAAGATCCTCCAGAGAAACGTGTACCAGGATATGCGGTACAAATGGAAATCTCAGATATGGATGATGCACGTAGCGGAATGGAGCTCTTGAAGTCTTCTTTGCGTGCTGACCCTGATGTTATTATCTTTGGTGAGGTTCGTGACCAAGAAATGGCTGAGCTTGTATTTGAAGCAGCTAACACGGGTCACCTTGTGTTTACAACCCTTCACACCAATACAGCTATTGATGCGATTTCAAGGCTTACAGAACTTGGTATTAATGGGTTCCTTCTGTCATATATTCGCGGTATTACTGCTCAGCGCCTTGTGCGTCGCCTATGTACACACTGTCGTGTGCCTGTAGAAGAAGCTGATGAATATACACGCTATGTTTTTGAGCGCTATGAAGTGCCTATGGAGGGTGCGACTCTTTATAAGGCTAACCATGATGGCTGTCCGAGTTGTAACTATTCTGGTTACCATGGCCGTATTGCCATTGCGGAATGGCTTGTTCCGAATAAAGAGCTGATTGAAGCAACTGTTGATGAGCGTTTTGATGAGCTCGAAGATATTGCCAAAAGAGCTGGATGGTTGCCGATGGGTCACATGGGTACTCTACATATGAAGTACGGAATCACCGATGCAGAGGAATTAAGCGACAAGGTACTGGAGTTGTCTACCGAGATTTCCTAGAATGAAGTTAGGTTATAACTTTTATTTGAGGGAAGTCTTTACACCTTATGGGTATTGAAATTGGACGCACCAGTTTAGCGCTAGATGATCGGATTGAATTTTTCCGATCTCTTGCTTCATGGTTACAATCTGGTGGTGGTTCTATGCCTGTGCATGAGGCCCTCAAAAACACGTGTGACTCATTTTCTCGTGATGAATATCGCACACTAAAGTCTAAGTTTGATAAAATATATAATGAATTTCATTCTGGTCAAACAACGATTACAGCAGGTTTGCGTTCATCAAACTTAGGGTTTATGCACCAAGAACTTGCTATTTTAGATGCTGCTGAAAAAGCAAACCAGCTTCGTCTTGCTGTTCCTGCCCTTGTAGAAGCCCTTGAAATGCGTGCAAAGGCAACAAAAAGCCTAAAAGGTAAACTGACAATGCCACTTGTGGGTGGTTTTATGCTTATTCTTATGTCGATTGGTGTATTGGTATTTATGATGCCGACGGTTATGGAGCCTGTACTTTCACGTGATGCTTCAAAGGTTGATTCATTCCCGAGTATTATCCGTTACTATTGGTACCTTTCTGTTTGGATTAGGTCTAACCCTTGGATTGTGACAGGGTTCTTCTCTGCACCTATTCTTTTCTTCCTTTTGAGAAAGGTTTCATTTGTAAAGCCTCATTATGAAAAAATGATGATGGGTTTTGGCCCTGCTCGTAAAATTATTATCTCTTTTAACTCTGTATTGGTTGTGTACTTTATGCCTGCACTTGTACGTGCTGGCATGCCATTACCAGAGGTATTAAAAGCGATTGCAGAACTTTTAGATAACTCAAAAATTAAAGGTATTTTTAGCCGAGCTGCCATTGATCACGAACAAGGATACCGCCTTGGTGAAGTTTTAGAGGGTGTTCCTTTTAAAGGGGCCTTTAGAAGTGCTGTAGAGGCAGGAGAGAAAACAGGTATGATTGCAGAAAGGGTGGAAGATCTAAAGACACCATTTCTAAATGATTATGAACGTATTGTTAAGAAAAGTGTATCAGCACTTATGATGATTGTTATGGGGCTTCTTATGCCAATGTTCCTTATGAGTATGTACACAACTCTTGTAACCCCGATGATTGCACTGATGGAGTACTCATAAAATGTTTTTAATTTCATCCGCCGGAGTTCACGTTCCATTACCTGATAAAGGTGATGCAGTCGGCATGTTTGTGCCCAATAATGCTGTGACACGCCGCTATAATGATATTCAAAACCCTTCAAAAGGTGCTGTGAAATCTCGCGTAGGGCTAGATGGTGCTGAGCAACCGCTATGGCGTATGTTTGAGGATAGAAGTGTAGAGTTTTATGGATCTGTTAACGAGAGTGTAACAGAGCGCCGTTCTTCTGTTTCTGTTTACTTACCAAAAGATTTCCTTCCAGAAGGTTATAGTGTTTTTTACTACGTGTTTAACGATCGTTGGGTCGTATATGGTGAGCGAATTCTATCTGATGAAGGTGTTGCCAGTTGGGTTTATACGAAGTTTGATGCAGATGGTGAGGACCTCGCAGACTTTTTAATTGGGACAATTTCTGACCGCCTTGTAAAAGGGGTGAGGGAGCGTATTTGTGTTGCCGTTGAAAACTGCCCTCAATCTGAAGGCAACTTAAAGGATAACTTAGAACCTTTTGATATTGAGGTTATGCCATTTTCAAGCCTCAAAGTTGCTAAAGTTAAGCCTGTTTACCAGCATAGAGACTTTGGTCTTGTTATGCTTTTAGGTTTTTTGTGCGGTTTTATTATGATGGCAGCAGCAACAGGTATTTTTGCAAAAAGTTACTTTGAGCTGACCTCTGTTGAAGAAGAAAATGCCATGATTAGAGGCCAGATTCGTGAAATGCAGAGGCAGATGGTTCTGGGACAGATTGCAGATCCTGATTCAGTACTAAAGCTAATTAAACAGGAAAAGACAGTTAAACCTTCTTCACTGATTCATGAAACAGGTACGATTGCAGCAATGTTTGGCAATTTGGAAGAAATGAAAGTTTCTTATCAGGATGTAAATGGTAGAGTTAGTCAGGGTGGCGGTAAAGCTGTTCCTGGAATTCTTGGTTATAGAAATAATAAAGAAATTTTAACAATTGCTACTGTTGGTACAGAGACGCCCCAAATGCTTGTAGACCAAGAAAGGGTGGCGGCTTCTGTTTTGAAAAATAGAGAGCATGTGAGAGAGATTACAAGAACCAGCTCGGATATGGCGACGCTAGATCTGTCTATTAAAATGCAACTGGGGGCACAAAAATGACGCGTTCAGGTTTTAGACGGTTATGGATTTTAGTGCTTGTGGTGCTTATGGGGGCTTCATACCTGATTTATAATAAAACATCAGATAAGCAGCTTCAAATTAACTCGCAGTTACAAACTAAAAAGCTTCTTATTTTGCAGCGCGAATCAATTCAATCAATGGCTGAAAAGCTAAAGTATATTGATGAGCTAACACTTCATGAGCAAGATGCGACGCGTTTGGATATTTTGAAGTTCCTATCCCTTGAAGAAGATCGATCTTTTGAGTTTGTTCCTGGAACAAAAATATATTTGCCAGTAGGGAGTGTTCAAATTTATGAGCGTGGGTTTGATCTAAAAGGAACGATGCCATACAAGCAAATGCAAAAGAAGCTAGATGAACTTTATGAAAATGAGCGCATTGTTCTGAAAGATATTGAAATTGAGCATGTTGATGAACCAGGCTCACTTGTTCGGGTTAAGGTTGCAGCCAAAATGTTTGCTCTAGATAAAGGGCAAGCCTATAAGAGAAATATTATTAGGAGAAAGAGATAATGCTTCGTAAAGTATGTTTGGTCGCAGTATTTACCTGTTATGCTGCCTCTTCTTTCTCTCAATCTGCTGAGCCGTTTTGGCGTGTACTTGCGGATGAAACAGACGTTTCGATGCCTGCTTACAATGGAGAAAGATCCCCGTTTCCTTACGTAGAGCCTCCAAAGGTAGAAATTGTTGAAGTTTTTAAAGAGCCAGAAATTATTTATGATCCGAGCTTGATTGAACGTGAGGCGCGCAATAAAAAAGCCGCAGAAATTTTAGCTGAAATTAGAGATATCCTTCTTTCAGAGACAGCCTTCAATCCTGATTTGAGTAATGTTGTTGTCAGTGGTGTTATTAAAGGTGAAAGAGGTAACTCTGCGCTGATTGATAACCAGTGGGTCGGGTCTGGAGAAGAGCTTAAAGTTCCCGTTCAGGCTGTAGACCGTCTTGTTGGCCTTGTCGGCTACTTGAGATCTTTGAGCCCTGATCTATCTGAGAGCGTTCAGCAGAAAATTGATATTAAGCTTGCTGAGATTGGAAGGTTTAAACTTCGTTTAGATCGTATTGAAGAGAGAAGTGTTGTTTTTAAAGATAACAATAACAAAACATATGTCATTTTATTTGAGCATATGAGTTAGTGTGAAACCTCATAAATACTAGGGTAAAAGGAGGTTTTTTGTGCAAGTTATCTATATCATGGGCGTATTTATGTTTGTATTCTCTATTGTTATGGGGCTTACAACCACTTTGACGCGTTCCGCTATGCAGAATAAACTTGATAGTATTGCTCAAGTTGAGAGCATGTTTTTAGATATTGAGCGCGGCACAAATAATGGTATTTTAGCCAATCAAGCTGATCTTAGATATCTTCACAACCATTTTCGAAATGGTGTTTCGAATGAATTTTCACAAAATGCGACAACGCGGGCAGCTAGAGATGGCTTTAATGCGGCCCTTCTCGACTATGTAAACTGGAGTGAAGATCAGTTACGTACTGACCCTTGGGGGACGCCTATGCGCGTTTATTACTCAACAAGCTATAGATTTTTAGATGCAGGTGTGCAGGCGCCTATTACAACATTTGCATATATTTCTGCAGGTCCTAACAAAGGGTTTGAGGCTTCATCAACGCTGGCAACTGTGAATACCAATAATATTACAGCAATGGAGGTCTCTGCTGGTTCAGATGATATTCTGTATGTGTTTAGCACGTATGATGCAATGGCGAGAACGTGGAATATTTTAACAAAGGCAGTGGATGGTGTGATTGGTCTTATTCAAACGGACTATTCAGATCAATATGCGGAATTTTTACCACAAATTGAAACCTATAACGCGGGGCGTTTTGCTGCAGATCCAACATTTGGCTTTGATAACGCAAGTTTAAATGAGTGGTTGACGGCTCCATCACTTACAGGTCTAGCAGGGTACCCAACATTACCAGACGGAACGGCTGGCGTTGCAGCTGTTGGTGGGTCGGTATACTTTAATGGAGCACCGCTTTTTAATATTAC
Source organism: Pseudomonadota bacterium (assembly GCA_036141575.1). NCBI lineage: Bacteria > Pseudomonadati > Pseudomonadota > Pseudomonadota bacterium. The sequence continues at coordinate 8,692 of JAYZXF010000011.1, forward strand.
GCCACCTGCTAATGTTGTGACGATTAACAGAACAAATGCATTTACTGCTCAAGTGGGAATTAATCTGTCTGCAGCAGGTGCGCCAGCACTTATTGGGTGGAATATTAACTATATGCGTACGATTGATGGACGCTCAATTGTTTCAAACTAAGGGGTAGGGTTTTGAAAGATATGCAAAAGAAAAGCGCAGGTTTTACACTGCCAGAGATGATTCTAGTTGTTGTGGTTTTGGGGATTTTCTTAACGATGGTTTTTCCAGATATTACAAGGCTGATACAGTTTAATGCCGCTAAAATTCAAGAAGCAAACATGAAAGACATTCAGCTTGCTGTTGAGGCGCGTGCAAAAGACGCTGATGCAATTCGTGCTGATGGTGCTGTACTTACAGATGTAAGCAATACCTTGATTAACTATCTAAGTCCTTACACGCGACTCCCAAGGAACCGTATTGCTGAAGATGAGTGGGGGCAGCCACTTCTGTTAGAACATGCTGTTGCTTTTGATACATACCGAGGTGTTTCTATTACTGTAAACTACTTTGCAGCCCTTTCAACTGGGGTAAATAAAGCACGTGATACGGCGCAAGGTACAGCTTTCCCTGGTGCTGGTGGGTTTGGCGCAAACTTAACGGCTGCAAACTACGCTAACCTTGCCGCTGCTGGTGATGATTACCTTATTAAATTTACAGATTACCCGCAAAAAATTGCGGTTATTGATGACGCGGTGAAGAAGTTAGAGGCTATTGAGAGGCGTTTGGAAGCTTACGCTGAAGCGCGTTTTGCCGAATATATTACAGTGAAAGAAAACTGGTGTACAACGGCACCTCGTACGACGACATACAGTAACGATCTTCTGGCGTGTTATGCAGGTGAGTTTGCCGCAGGTAATCAGCAAGATGAAAACAAGATTGTATTTTACCCTGCCGACCAAGTGGATAGTAACAACTCTCGAAGAAACGTTTATGGACGTAGTGCTGGCCCAGGGTCTGATCGTACCAACACGGCTTATGCAACAAACCTTACATTTACTGATGGTGTAGACGTTGCTGCAAACTCTATTGCTGAATTTAATCCCCATACGGCGAATACAGAAAACTTTATTTCAAACTCACATAACGCAGCAAACCGAAACAACCGTGGGGCTGCAATGGTTAGGCTTATGCGCATTATTGGTCTGCCTGATGATTACTGTTGTACTTCAGACGGTGAACCTTTCTATTATTACTCACTTCCTGCAAATTCAGGATCAGATTGTGTGCGTGCGAACAGGCCTTGGCTTGGAGATATTAAGAAGCCACCAATTGTGAGCATTGAAGCACGATGCTAAGAGGTTAAAGGGGTAGCATATATGACATATCAGCAAAAAAACAAAGGCTTTACCCTTCCAGATGTAATTCTGGTGATGGCAATCCTTGCTGTGCTTATTACATCGCTTTACCCAAGTTTGAGCAGTTACTTGCTGAAAGGTAAAGAAAAGGAAGAGTTAAACAGGCAAATTGAGATTGTTGATGCGTTTGAGTCGTACTTAAGTGCTGTTGGAGAATTTCCAACACTTCCGGCAACTGCCAATATTTTGAATGCTCCTAACTTTAATAATGCTTGGACACGTGTCAGCACGGTATTTTCGAGTGATACAACTGTAACAAACCTTTCTTTAAGTGATATGCAAACGGATGAGTTTGATCAAACTCGTTTGCTCTTAACAGATACATCAACTGTAAACTTCGCAGGTGGAACATATAATGTCTACTACATTGCTGTAGTCTCTCTTGGAGCTGATGGATGTTTTGGTGTGGAAGCTAACCCTGCACCGCCTTGTGATAATGTAGCGCCAACAAGTCTTGCAGATGTTGATGGTGCGCCAGCCTTTACAATTAATGACTATGACTCTCTTGTTGCGGCAGCAGGCTCAGATGACATTATTACCAAATATACAGATGCCTCCGTTAAAACTCAGTCTTATAACTCGCTCCTCTTGCAGATTTCATCAATAGAAGAGGCTTTGGATCAGTTTGCTTATCAGACAAGGAAGCGTGCTGAAACAATTATTGAGCGAGAGTGTCAGGATAACCATGTGTCTCTCACATACTCAATATATAACTGTTATTCAGATATTAGAACCAACACTGCGCCAGGGAATGCTGTGGCAACTGTTATGCCGGATACTCAGATATTTGTTCCACCTTCAACAGGTGAGGTTATGGCAGACTATGATGTTGTTTTGTTAGGGAGTCGATATATTCAGGACGAAGTAAGAACGGCGACTGGTGCTGTGGGTACGTTGCGTAACCGTATTTATAATACAGATGGCGCAAGCCAAGCTATTATTCGTAACCGTAAAGATGGTATGGTCGCTCTTATGTCTATTTTGGGTCTTCCAAGCCGTTATTGTTGTAATCCACTGGATAAATATTTTGATCATACGACAAGGAAATGGGAAAAAATGCCATTATTTTACCAATCTAACCCGCGTCGTGTGAGTGTTGCTCCTTAAAGATGTTTGATTTATTGCTTCAGGAATTTCCACTATATGGAGCGTTTGCTCTGTTCGCTTTCGGCACTATTATGGGATCTTTTATACATTGTATGGGGTATCGGGTGGCTATAGGTATGAGCTTGCGCACCCCTCCAAGCCAATGTGGCTCCTGTGGACGAACGCTTAAGGCAATCGATTTAATACCAGTTATTTCTTACCTTATGTTTCGTGGTAAATGTCGTAAGTGTGGTGCACGATTCTCTATTATTTATGTTGTGATTGAGGTTTTGGCAGGTGCCGGCTATCCGGTTATATATTTTGCGACACATAGTTTTGTGTGGGCTTCAATTACTGTGGCATTTTGGTGGCTGGCTCTTTATAGGTTTTCATATCTTTTGCATAAAAAGACAGCGATTCATCAGGAATAAGTAGTCAAAACGTATAATCTTGCGTATTCTACAGATAATAAAAACAAAATTTAGGACGTCGGATTTTTAAATCATGACTATGCCTTATCGTAAGTTTCTATGGGTAACTACGCCTATGATGGCGTCTGTTTGGCTATTGGCGGGGTGTGGAGCCCCTATTGATGCTGCCTCTAATACTGGAGAGGTTTCTCCAAATATTTCTTTTGTAAATAAGGGCGCTGTTCAGGGTGAAGTTGTTGGACAAACTCAAATTACAGCAACACCTAAAAAGCCATCAATCCAAGATTACTCTAAATATTATTTTGAAAACGAAGTTGTTTTCGATATTGAGCCTACAATTCAAAAAGGCAAAATTTTCATGCGTAAAACGCAAGATGCAGCACCTCCAAGAGAAGTTGTTGCAGAAACTGAACGTTTGAAGCAAGAAGTGGGCGCTTTAAAGAGCCAATTTGCAGCAACGCAAGATGCATATCAGCGTGAACGTGCGGAGACGCTTGCCGGGTTTAATAACAAACTTCAAAGAATGTCTGACGCAAGTGCTAAAGAAATTCAAATGCTCTTTGATGCAAACGCCAAAGAACGCCAGGCCCTTGTGGGTGAAATCTCTGGTCTTAAATCTAACCTGAGGCAGGTTGAGGCTTCAAAGCAGGTTCTTAAAGATGAGATTGCAGCTCTTGCACAAAAACAAGAGCTGGATAAGCGTATTAATGAAGAACGTCGTCAGGCTGCTAGAGATGCGCGTGCAGAATCTTTCATGGAAGAGCTTGAGATTCGTAAGAAGCTTGATGAAATTCGCCGTCATGAACTTTTACAAACAGCTGAGCTTCAAAAACGTAGTGCTCTTGATAATGAGCGTAGGCTTGCCATGCTTGAATCTGAGCGTAAAAGTCTGATTGGTAAAATTACAGATCTTGAAGGTGAGTTGACGCAGTTTGCTCGTGAAGATGATGTTCTGCAAACATCAAAATCATTTGAAACAATGGTGGCAAGTTTAAGCAAGCAACTTGATATTCTTGGCGCAGATGCAGTACGCCGTAGCGAGTTTGCCTTGTCTGATACTTGGACAAGAGAGGCGCTTAATAAGCTTTCTTACACCATTGATGGTTTAGAAACTGCAGCAGCGAGAAAAGATGATATTCAAGCACAGAATCGTGCGATTGAAGGTCGTCTTCTTGCAATGCAAAACCATATTGAAGGTGTAAAAGCTTTTGCGGATAAAAACCGTGAAATGACTTATGAGCAGCGCCGTGTTGTTGATCGCGTAACGGCCTTATCTAAAGGCATTGATGCGATTCAATATCAGCTAGATAGTCAAAATAGTGTTTCTGCGGCCGCACAAACAGCTCTTCAAGCTCAGCTTGCGAGCTTGAATAATGAATTTACAGAGCTGCGTAAGGTTTCTGCAAGTAAAGGTGATGTTGGTGCGACACGTGCACTTGTTGAAGCACGTGCAAATCACTTGAATGAGAGTATTGCTCTTCTACAAAACCAAGTTCTTTCTGGTCAGTCGATGGATCAACGTGCGCAAAGTGCCCTTGATGAAAAAATTCATGAGGTTGGTATTGAAATTACAGCTCTAAATGCGGCTGTTGATTACATGAAAGATGGTCTTGACGATGGGTTGGGTCAGACACGTGCACTACGTGACTCTATTCAAAACCAGCTTGCGAGCTTGAATGATGAGTTTACAGCGCTTCGTCAAATTTCAGCGACGAAGAGTGATATTGATGCGGCAAGAGAGCTTGTGAATACACAGCTTGCAGCAAGTCAAAATGCACTTGATGCAACAAATGCTCTTATGATTGTGACGTCTGACGGTATTAATGAGAGTTTGAATATGGTTCAGGAGCAGATGGAGCGCGATCGTTTGCGTGATGCTGATGCGCGTCTAGCTCTTAACCGTGAGCTTTCACGTGTGGGTACAGATATTCAGGCACTAAGAACTCACTTTGATTATGTTCAAGGTCAAGGCGATGTACGTTTTGATAACTACGTTAAATCACAAGCAGGTTTACAGCAAAAATTAGATAGCTTTACAGATGAGCTACACGCTCTTAGAGCTGCTGCTGCACAAAAGAGTGATGTAGATAATGCGACGACAATGGTTGAAGAGAGGCTTGCTGCCCTTCAAAGCGATATTGGTGCTGTAAAGGCTGATATGGCAAGTAAAGTTGACCTAGATGCTTTGAAGTCAGATCTTGAAGAGAAAATCTTCTCAATTAAGAACTCTGCAGGCTTTACACGTAACAGCGCGGATCTTTTGGAGCAGCGCACACAGTTTGAAGCTGTACAAAATGGTGAAAATATCAGCTCTGAGAACCTAAGGGTTGCTATCCTTCAGCCCCCGTCAGTGAATGGTGATATTACAAATGATATTCATGTAACACATTTGCCAGAGGGATATGTCGCTGAAACCTCAATGGAGAACTGGATTGATTTGCAGGACTACCAAGTTGTTGTGCACGCTGAAAATGATACTCTGGAAGATATTCTTGGGGATGTGCTCCACTCTGCAACGCCGTTTACAGGTAAGTGGGAGTTGAAGTGGAAGTTGAGATCTGAAAACCAAGATATTTTGAATGAGAAATTCAGTTTAAATGCTGAAACATCCTTTGCAGACTTTGCAAATTACATTTCTAGCTATATGTTTAACTACCGTGGATTTAAACTTTCTTTCAATATGTTTGATAAAGAACGAATTGTATTGGTAACTGACAGTGAATAGCATGTTTAAAAAATCTGTATGTATGACAGCTTTGGTGCTGCTTTCTGGCTGTGGTGGGGTCTCTATTGCTCCCCATAAAATGGTAAGTGAGGCCAAGCCTCGTGAACATAAATATGGTGGTGGTATTCTTGTTGCTGAATCTGAGATTGTTGAATACGAGCACTCAAAAACAGAGTATAAAGACTGCGATAATACATTACCTTTAGAAATTGCAGTACAAAGTAGTACGTCTAGGCATGCTGAGCTTTATGAATCAGCAAGAGAGCACTGTGGTCACGCAGAAATTATTTTTGATGGCCAAACTCCAGAAGGGCAACGATCTGCGGACCCTGCCATTCAGATTAAGTTTACAGACTTTAAGGGGGCACCAATTCAAAGCCAAACTAAGTCTAAAAATATTGTTATTGCCCTTGAGGGTGAAGAGGCTGTTCTTCCGAGTGACTTTTCTCTAAAGCCACAAACCCAAGCAGCTAAGGTACAGATTGCACGTAATACAGCAGATCCTTACACAAAGACTGTGAGTGATTGGCAGGAAAATCGTGAACGCACACTTCTTTTAAAAGAATCTGAAAAGCTGCTGGCTAACGTGAGAGATCTTGATCGTATGAAAGACACTGCAATTATTGCAGCTCACCAAAAAGAGATTCAGCGCTTGCTTGCAAAGTTGCGTAACCTTGAGGTTGAGGATGAATCTAAGCAGGAACGCAATGAAGAAGCCCTTGCGATGCTTGATAAAACACGCCTTGAGTCAGAAGCGCGTCGCCGTCAACAAGAGCAGGAACATAGCCACCTACGTTCTAAGCTTGAAGAGCAAGCAGCTCGTATTATTGAGCTAGAGAAGCAAAAACAAGCTATGGATCATCAGATGGCGCGTAAGCAAGATGTTTACACACAGCAGCTTGAGCGCTTGAGTACGGATCTAAAGATTGCTGAGGCTATGGCAGAGAAAGGCCGACAAGAGCTTGTTTTGGAGGCAGCGTCTAAGATTGCTGAAGCTGAACGCCTAGCCTTTGCTGCTAAAATGCAAGAAAAGGCATCTATGGAGCGTGAGGCTGAGCGTCTGCGTGATGAGGCCGATAGTATTATGGCGCGTGCGCATACGCTATCAGGAGGTCGTCAGATTATTATTCCAGGGCTAACACCTCTTTCTAAGACAGTGTTTAACAGGTCTGAGGCTAAGCTGCTTTCAGGCACGACAGCTCTTGTTAATGAATGGACAGATATCCCTCTTGTAGATAGACAAGGAAACCTTCGATTAGAAGACATTGAGCTTGCCATCTATGAAGAAGATAAAACGATCCCAGAAATCCTAGAGAGTGTATTTACAGCCATTAATACACGTGCACCAGGGTGGCGCACTCAGTTTGAGCTTCCTGAGAATAGGAAGTACGTACTGGAAGAAAAGTGGACAATTGCGGCTGAGTCTCGTTTGGATGAGCTGTTAAGTTATATTGCAAACCGTGTAAAAACAGAACATGGTGTTCAGTTATCATTCCAACAGTTCGATGCAACGCAACTCCTTCTAGTAGGGGTTTGGGATAAGTAAGGCTGTTTGTGGCTAAAATGCGCCACTTCTTTTTTAAAGCAGCTGTTTTTTAAGGAAAAAATAAAAAAAATACACTTCATACTTGATTTTTGGGTGTGTGACTCCAATACTTTTACATGTAGGGAGAGCAAAACCTTAGGGTTATGCTTTGTTTAGGTAAAAACGAGGAAATATTAAAATGATTTCAAAAAAATTCTCAATGATGATGTTTGCTGGTCTTGTAGCAGTGCTATTTACACTGATGCCGGAAATGGCAAACGCGGCAACTGGTGATGATGCTCTTGGAGATATCCGTGATGTTATTGCTGGTAACGTTGGTACTCTAATTGGTCTTGGTATTGCACTATTAGGTCTGTACACATGGCTTGTACAGCAGTCTAGCTGGGGCGTTATCATGATTGTTGGTGGTGTTGCGATTACAGCATTCCCAGGTATCTTCAGTGGTATGCAGGACGGTTTTGCAACAATGTTTGCTGCGACTGGTGCGACAGACGATACTACGGCAATTCTTGATGCTGCAGCTGTGGCCAAGTAAGACTACATATAAAAAAGTGGCCGCTTGCGGCCACTTTTTTTTTGGCTTATAGTTAATTTATGAGTAGTACACGTCCCGTCCCTAGAAATATTGATAAGCCTAACCGTATGGCAGAGTACGTTGTTGCGTTCCTTGTGACATATTATGGTCTAATGTTTCTGATTCATAAGCCTTTTGTTTCTATTGGGGCAGGGGGGCTTGCTGTTTATGTAATGTATAAATTTACAGCAAACAAGCCTGAAGGAATGGCATTCCGTTGGTGGTATCGTTATTTTTCGATTGGTAAGATGGTGCCAAACCCAAAAAAAGCAAAAAAATTTGAAATTTAGCCCAATATCGGCGACACTATTTCCAATAATAAATAAAACTGGATTTCTGTATAAATGGATTTTTTGGCTCGAGCTGGAAGTTCTCTAGAGCGCGCGCACCGTCTTGCTGGTGTGCTTCTTGGTGTGATTTTTGTTTTAATCGCAATTTTATTCTATTTCGTTAAGGCAAACTCAGAGATTAAAGTTGAGTACGAGCGTTTGAGAAACGAACTTAAGGTTTATGTTGTGCCAGGAAGCATTTCTGGTATTTATCAGCCAACGCAGCCTGATATGCTGCTACGTGAGTTCTCTTCATTTGTTGTACAAAGTTTGAGCACATATACATTTGCAAATATTGAGTCGCAATATAAAGAAGCGAGAAGCTTTTTTGTGAAAGATCTTCGAAAAGTGACGGATCAAGCATTTAAATCTAAAATTTTGCAAGTCCGAAATGATGAACAAAGCTCAATTTTTATTGAAGATAGAGATTCTTTTAAGGTTGAAACTCTTGGTGATGGGCGAAACTTGGATGAAACGGTTTACCAAGTCACAATGAGAGGTCTTAGCCAGTATATTATTGGTGGCTCTGTTGTGGAAGCTGTGCCTGTTAGAATTCAAATGAAATTACTTCCAGCTTTTATTGGTAAGGACAACCCGTTTGGATTTGTGCTTAAAGAATACAAAGCGACAGAAATAGAGAAAACGCCATCGTGATTGCCATAAGGTTTAAGGGAAAAAGCTTTCTTCTGGGAGTTTTAACTCTTTGCATATTTGTGCTGACTTTTCTGTCTGTGGCCTTTATTAAAAATATGGAATCACTTTTAAAATCCTACGACACTGTACGTAGTGAAGGGCGTATTTATATTAGCCCTGGTGCATATGGTGGAATTTACCAAGTGAATGAGAGATATCAAGATGTAAAATATTTCTCAAAATGGGTTGTAAGGCAACTTCATATGTATGAAAAAGAGAAGTTTTTAAAGCAATACCTAGCTGTACAACCTTTCTTTTCTCCAGAGCTTCTTGTGACTGCTGATAACCACTACCGAGGTGTGGCATCAGCTGCTGATGGCAAAGAGAGTTATGTTTCTATTGACCATGCTCAAATTGAAGTGGATGAAGTTCCTGCAAAAGAGCGCCATAGACGCGGAGAAAAAGATTACTTTGTGATCGTTTATGCGACGGTTCATGAGTTTGGTAGAATGGGGGTAAGTGACCCTTTGCCACTACAGATTACAATTCGATTAAAATCTGTTAGTATCACTAACAGTAACCCTTATGGGTTTGTGATTTTGAATTATACAGAAAAAGAAAAAGCTAAAATAGAAAGAGCTGCGTAATGCGTTTCGTTAAAGTTTTCATGTTGAGTGCACTTATGTTTGTGTCTACCCCATCTTTTGCAGATGTGATTAAATGGTACGGCCCAACTCAAACAATGACACTAGGACTTTCTGATACAGATATCTCGCACATTGAGTTTCCTGAAGAAATTACAAACATCACAATTGAAAATAGTGACTATGTAGATGTTCTTGTTGTTGAGGGGTATGCAAACCGTGCGTTTCGTATGCGTTCACTCCTCCCCAAGATGGCAACGCGTGCCTTTCTAACAGGTGCAAGTGGTAATACTTACATTGTGATTATGACGACAGACGTTCCTTACCGCTCTTTTGTGCGTATTGAAGACGGTAACCGTTTGAGTGAGATTGCACGCAAAGTTTCTAAAAAATTCAACATGACAGATCTTCTTCGTGCCATGTCAGAAGATGCTGAGCTTCCAGGTGTAACGCGTGAAACTCATGTGATTCCAAACTGGTTTAAAGGTGCAGGCCTGAGCTTTGAGCTTTCAGAAGTGTGGCAAACAGCAACGCTTACAGGGCTTGTTGTGCATGTGAAAAACGACTATCCAGTTCCAAATGAGGTGAATCTTCCAGCCATCTCTCTACCAAAGACAAGTGAGTGGGGAACGCTGCGTAAGGCTGCTATGGAAAACATGCGCCTTGCAGGTAAAGGGAAAGCCAACGATACAGGTATTCTATATTTGATGTTTGCACGATAGGAGAAAATTGTGTATACCTTTTGTCTCGTATAAGGACAAGGTGAAATGAAACTGGTACAAAAAACAACGATTTTTCTAGCTTTAGTACTAACAGTGGTTAGTCCAAAGGCGTTTAGTTACGATAGTGCTGTTGCTTACCAAGCTTGGTATGTTCTCCATCAAATGGAAAAACAAGCTTCTATTCCACGCGGCCTTTTAATGGCTATGAGCCTTGTAGAAACAGGGCAAGCAATGGAAGGGAGCATTCTTCCTTGGCCTTACACAATTAATGCAAATACAAAAACTCTTTACGTCACTCAGCAAGATCTTAAAAAGAAACTTCCATACATGGAACGTGCTGGCGTGCGCTCAGTAAGTTTATCTTGGAGAGGTTCTGAGGCTAAGAAGTATAAGCTAGATGAAATTGAAAATGTTATTGCAGATCTTCCGAAAGAAAAGCCTTTAAAAGCTAAAATACATTCCTTTAGTAAACGTTATCAAACGAAGAACGAAGCTGCAAACGTGGCGAGAAGTCTCATTTCTTTAGGACATAATAACTTTGATGCTGGCCTTTTACAGGTAAACTGGATGTACCATGGTGAAAACTTTAAACAAGTCGACCATGTCTTTGACCCTTCTAAAAATGTGACTTATGCCGTGAACTATCTTAGAAAGCATAAAAAAGATCGTGACTGGTGGCGTAGTGTTGGTCGTTACCATTCTGGTACAGAAAAGCACGCAAAGCGCTATATTGAAAACGTTTGGGAAATGTACCAAAAGGTGCATAGGCTTCCGAGCGTGTAGTGAGGCTTTATGCTGAAACTTTCTCCACAACAAAAACAAGCTGCAACTCATCAAGGTCATAGCCTTGTTTTGGGTTCTGCGGGAACAGGTAAAACAACTGTTCTTTGTGAAAAGGTGAAACAGCTTTTAGATCGTGATATTGAAGGTCGCGATATTTGTGTGGTTCTTTTTACTTATAGAGCTTGTTTACATGTTGAGGTGGCCCTGCGTGAATACCTTGGTGAGCGTGCAGAGCACGTTACTGTTGTCACGCTAAGAGATCTTTGTCTTGAAACTTTAAAAGATGTAGAGCTTGAGGATGCTGTGGCAGATGGCCAAGATATGCGACGTATCTTGCGTTATGCAATGCGCTCTGTAGAGTTTGCGGGCACAGTAAAAGAAGCAGAGCATATTATTCGTAAGTTTTACGGCCAAATGGAAGAGCCGCAAGAGAATGAACGTCACGCAAATTTATTTACAGCTTATCAAAACTATATGAAGCAATATGGCTTTATTGATCGTTTTGCTTTGATTCGCAAATCTTTGGCTTTGTTAGAGTCAAGTGAGGCCTCTAAAGTTCCTTATCAGCATATTATTGTCCCTCATGTACATGAGGCAACTCCTGTGCAGCTGATGTGGCTTCTTAAGCATCATGATAGTGCAGAGCTCACTTGTTTTGCAGATGATAATCAGCACTTGTTTGTACATGATGGTGCAATAGGTGGCGGTGTTGTGAAGCTTTTACAGGAAGAGCATGGTTTTCCATTGTTCCACCTTGAGACGAATTATGTTCAAGATCAGGGCATTGGGCGGGCGGCTGAAAATTTTGTTGCAGGCGCTAAAGGGTATGTGAGAAAGAAAATACAGTTCTCTCGTTCAGGAAAAGGGCAGCTTCAAACGCGTATATATAAAAGCTATGCAGATGAAGTTTCTGCTCTGATGAGTACGATTCATGAAATTCTTTCAAAAGATGACTCACAAAAAATTGCTATTTTAACGCGTCATGATAGAGAGGCTCAGCGTATTGAGCGCGTGCTTCGTACAAAGGGCTATGGAGCGCATATGGCCTCTCGTGCAACACCTATTTGGGAGTTCCCTGGGGCTATTCTTGTACTAGATCTTCTTGATCTTCTGTTTGATCAAGCAAAGCCACAGCAACTCATGAATATTCTTACATCGTTTGGTATTAGCCACTCATTAACGCAAATCCTGTTTAGAGAAGGGCTTGTGTCTGAGAAATGGCTTGCAGAGGGTGCGCCAATCCCGAAAGGGTTAGACCTTCCTAAAAATGTCTTCTCTGAGCTTCAGCTTGTAAGGTCTAGATTAACGAAGCCGTATGAAATTCTTGTGAAGCAGCAAGCACCTTCACGTGATGTGTTTAAATCAATTGTTTTTGACCTTCTGCAAAGTTTGGGCGAGGAGGCTAAGAGAGATGCCCTTATTGCGACCGAGTTTGTTCTATCGTTTGAGGGTAAGGTTAAAGACCTGCCATCTGTCGCGAGAAAAACCTTTAGTGATTTCAGTAAAGATAAGCCAGTGGTGGTATCACCTGTTCATACAAGTCAGGGCCTTGTCTGTGATGTTGTAATCATTCCGTTTGTCTCTGAGGGCATGTTCCCGTTCACAGGCTATACATCCATTGGTAAAGATATGCACCATGACCGTCGTTTGATGTATCAAGCCATCACGCGTTCAAAACATCAAATTATCCTCTCTTGCCATGGCGAGCCTTCACCATTTATGGATGAGTTAAAAGCGCTCTTTTCTCAAGTAAGCCATTAAGTTGCAAATTTCTGACAGGGGCTCTTCTTTTAAAGGGGAGTTGTTCAGTTTTTGTTTGGATGCTGCTGAGAATTCAGTACTCTTGTAGGGTGCAGAAAAAATGGAGTGCATTATGGCCGTTAAAGCAGCAAAGAAAACTTTGAAGAAAATGCCAACTGCGAAGCAGATGGAAGCTTTGAAAAAAGATGATAAAAATTACATGGCTGCGCTGGAAGACAGTGTGACGTTTCTTGATGGGCGGCAGCAGGCCATTTACGCAATTGCGCGTAAGTATCACTTAGACCGTGATGAGCTTTACCAAGAAGCTTATGAAACACTCCTGACTTGCCTGCGTGACTTCACTCCAGTCTTTCAACAGGCTTCTGGTAAAATCATTTCTGTGCAATTTACAACATTCTTTGGTAGTCGTCTTGAAACGCGCGCGATGGAGCTGCGCAACCGTGACCCTGAATACCAAGCACGTGCAGCCTACATTAACGATATGAGTGATGAGGAGAAGGAAGCATTCCGTAAAGACCCTCCACTTCTTGTGCAGCACCTTGACCATGAAATGAACATGCATGATGGCCTTGAGAACGAGGTGTATGAATCTCGTGAGGGTAGCAAGACAGATGTGGCTATGAAGATTCTTCGTGATAGCTTCTTTGAGAAGAAGATTGAAGAGCTTGTTGAGCGAGAAACAGACGAGAAAAAGCGCGCAGCCCTGATGTACGTTAAGGTTGGTGGTGTTTATAATTTCCAAGAAATTGCTTACCATTTTGGTGTGACTGACTCTCGTGCTAGTCAAGTTATGAACGAGCTTATGGATGCGTTTTACATCCAACGTATGATTGATGGCAGCCTTGAAAGCGTTGCTCATGATTTTGAAAAGCTGAAATTTAACGATAAGCGTATTATCCGTCTTGTTACAGAAGCGGTTAAGAATTCAAGTGAAGAGCGCGGTCAGCTTATTGGTGAAACATTTAATGGTATTAAGGGCCTTGATAAGGCCATTAGTGCCATCTCTTCTGAAAAAGAAAAAGCCCAAATTGAAGAGAAAAAGCCTGCGAAGAAGAAGGTGAGCCATTACGCGCCACCATCTTACGAGGACATCTTTACTGAGGAGGATAACGACAAGTTCCCGCTTGTTGGTGTTGAAGTTCGCCCAATCGAAACACTTAAAATTCCTGAAATGACATTTAGACCGCCAGAGGTTGAGGAAAATTTTGACCAATTCTTAGAGGTCTTTGATGCATCAAATAACAGTCTGTACCCAGCGCTTGTGGCTGAAGACGGGACTGTGATTGATGGTGCGTGGCGTTTACGTGCTGCGAAGGAGCAGGGTGTAGACTCTTACGTGTGTATTACACGTCGTGTGAGAGATCCTCTTGAGCAAAAAATCCTTCGTATTAAGGTGAACCATGCCCTTCACCCGCCTAAGAAGATTGATCTGTACTACGCAATCGGTGTGCTTTCAGATGAGGGTATGTCCCAGCAAAAGATTGCAGATGCTCTTGGTACAAGCCGCACAAACGTTCTTGTTTACGTAAAGGTGCGTGATAAGGCTTCTCTGAAGATGCGTGCCTTGTATGAGGATGGTTTGATTCAGATTACGAATGCAAGTAACTGTGCAGATTTGGCTGAAGATCAACAGGACCGTATTGCGGCGTTTATTCGTAAATATGGTGTGGTTTGGTCAAAAGGTGCCAAATTTAACGAGCTGTTTGAAGCGATTCATAACGGTAAAATTGATGGTCTTGAGGCGAAGCTGAATAAGACGCTGCCCGATCAAAAAGCCCCTGTAGAGACATCTACAGCTGTTATGGCACAATCTGATAGTAAGCTTGTTTCTTCACTGCAAAGCAGCATTAAAACATATGAGCAAAGCCTGAAAGATAATGAAATCTGGGCCGCGCAGCGTGAAGGTGTGATTACAAGCCTGCGTGAAGAGCTTGATAAGGTAAAGGCAGACTCTGAAGCCTTGAAAAAAGAGCTGGATGCCGCAGAACTTATGAAGTTTGGTAACCCTAAAGCAATTGAGGAAGAGCTTGAAAACCTTAAGCGTTTTTATGGGGTGACTGAACGCCTCACAGGTGCAACGCATAATCTGAAAAAAGCCTCTCGTGAAATTAATAAAGTGCCGCTCAAGCGTAAGCAGTTGGTAGAAATTGATGAAATTATGGACTCTCTTGAAGAGGCGTTGAATACTTTTAGGGTCACTGTAGCGAGCCATAAGAAGGTTTAAAATCAGCACTTGTCAGTTGTTTATGGCTTGTTTTCTCTTGCTTGGCACCATAAACTTTAGGATGAGTGTAATTTAAGGGTATAGCTATGCTTTCAAGGCTGTTTTTTGTATTTGCCATTTTAATGGGTGTTTCACCTACTTTATTAGTCCATGCGCAGGAAATGGACCCTGCGAACCATGATGTATATGATTCTTCTTCTGGTGGATATGCTCCTATTACGCCTGGTAAGGCCTTGAATGTAAATAGCGCGGCAAAGTACGGTGTACTTGGTAATATTGGTCGCCCTGTCACAGGTGGTAGTTCTGTTGCTGCAAGTGATTTTCAGTTAGATGATACTGCTATTGGTGGTCTTTTGCATGGTGATGCTAATTCAGCACGTGAAAGAACAGAGCTTATGGGTTGTAGTGCTATGGACTACCATGCGTCAGCCATTACAAGCTTAAATACAAATGAAGACCATGTGAGAGAGTATGTCGATTCTCCAATGGGAACGTTTATGCTGACAACTCTTTTAAATAGTCCAGCTATTGCATCAACCTTTAACAGTGTTGAAGCCTTTGGTGCTAAGCGTGTTCAGCTTATGCAGGACCGTTGCCAGGCGATGCAGGCAGATGCAACTGTGAGTGCTGAAGGGATGATGCGCTGGCAAGCTTTGCAGGCTTGTGTTGCAGAAAATGCTAATCTGGATACAGGTGGTACTGTAAGTTCTAGTGGAAGTATGAGAAGTGAAGACGAAGCGGTGTCTATTGCAATTGCTTATAGAACATGCTTGTACGGTTCTCAAGGCCAAGATGGCACGTTTTCATCAGATAGTGTACAGGCTTTTGGGCCTGGTGGAGCAGATGTAGCACCATCAGCCGCGACATCTCTTGAAGGTGCTATGAGAGAGCATGTGCTTATGTTTGATGGTGATGAGCCAAGTTTATGGACAGGAACGCTTTTCCATGCACTTCGAAATACAGGATTTTGCATAATGGAAGGTGGTGGTGCTGAAACAGCCTTCACTTCAGCAACTGGTGATGCACAGTGTGCCCTTATGGCAGCTATTCCAAATGTAAGGTGGTGTGCAGGTTCTCAAAAGTATAACCGTGAGTGTTTAGATGATGGAAAGGTGCGTATGTCACGTGCCACCTATACACCTCAGCAAGTGTTTGATTTGATCTTTGCATTTTCTGAGTTAGAGCTAGGGTATAGGGATGCATATACACGTTGGTTAATTGAGGAAGTGGGGACGCCTTTGGCTGAGGAAATTGCGATTAAAGGGGAAAATATATACAACCCAATGACTGGAAGGCCTGTAGATGATGCTGGTGTGACCCAAAGGGTTGATGAAGTAAAGCTTTTTTCTGGCTGTATTTCAGGTGGTGCCATAGCAAACGATGCTGAAGATTTTAATGAATATATTGATCGTGCAATTAACCTAGATACAACTGATGACTTAGATGCTGATACAACAGTAAGTTTCTTTGGTGGAACGACGTTAGGGGCATTGCAATCCGCTCCTGCTGTAACCCCTCCAGACTTGTATGCAGTACTTTCTAGTGGCGTGCTTGATGATACTGGGATTGCTGGGCAAGTTTCAGCTAAGATTGGTTCTGATTTGGTAGATGATATGTACCATACGAGAATGTTTGCACAAATGGTAGTAACTGCAACACGGTGTGTGATGAAGCACCAAACGCGTTTGTCTCTTATGGATCATATTAAGTTAACTGAGCTTGCTGATGAGGAAAAAATTGGTGCTATGCTTGCAATTCGTATGAATATTGCGCAAACAACAACAGAGCTGATGTATAGGCATATTAAAGAGAAATTACTGTTTGCTCAACTTGATATGCAAAATGGTGGTTCTTTGAGTAGTAGACGGGCCACGCCTCCACATGTTTTGGCATCTTTAGACACCCTAATTAAGGTGATTGATAATCAATTAGAATACATGGAGTCTTTGAGTGAGCGTCAAACAGGTATGTCAAATCTATTGAGTGTGCTTCGGAGAGAATAGTTCTCTATAGGTAAAACTCTAAGTTTGTGATGCTAAATAAAAGGGGTTGCTGATTGCAATCCCTTTTTCTTTGGGGTATTCTTACGGTGTAAATTTATATTTTAGCTTAAGAGAGGGCGCTTTTTGTGTACCGTTTTTCTTTGTGTGAGGAGAAGTTTAAATGACTGATGAATATGAAAAGCAACAGTCTTCAGAAAATGCTGAGGGATTACAGTTAGCTGTTCAGCGATTTAACGAGCTCCCACCTGCTGGTAAGTATGCCCTGATCGGGGTTGGTCTTTTCTTTGTTATGGTTATTTTATTTAGAGGTGGTGGCGGTGGCTCTCAGCCTGCGCCTCGCGTTGTACAATCAGATGTCTCTCGTGCAAGTGTTCAAAGTCTTGAAAAAGCTAATTCATCTCAAGAGGATTTGTTTACAACTGTTGAGGCGGAGCGTGATTCGTTGTATCGAGGGTTTGTGTCTCAGCAACAGGTTGCTTTATCTAAGCTCAGAGATGATGTGAAAACCGAAATGGATGCACGTGATTCCCAGTTTTTAGAAATTCAAAACCGTGTGATTGAGCAAACATCCAAGCTTGATGAGATGATCCGCACATTTGAGGTACAGATTCGCTCTATGCAAGAAGATAATGTTGAGTTTAGAGAGCAGATGAGTCGTCTTGCTGAAGAAGCTCAACGTCAGGGTGTTCGCCAAGGTATGGGTATGGGTGGTACGCCTGAACGTAGAAGGCAGAGAGTTTCTCAAACCCCTTTAGGTAGTGGCGGCGTTGCTGGCGGTATCAGTGGCCAACCGCTTATTCCTGGAATTATTGGTGGTGCAACGGGTGGTAATGTGCGCCTTGATAGAAATGGAAACGTTATTGGTCCTGTCCCTCAAGAAATTATTATTGATGAGCCTAACCCATTTTTACCTCCTCTTGGCTTTATTAAAGGCACGCTTCTTAACGGTGTAGACGCCCTTGCAGGGGCGGGGGTTGCAGCTCCAGCGCTTGTACGCATGTCTGGTGTTTATAAAACAGCTATGAACTCTACGGTCAATCTTGATGGGTGTTTAATGCTTGTTGAATTTGAAGGTGAAATTTCAACTGAACGTGCATTAGGTAAACCAAGCCAAATGACATGTGTGTACCCGGACCGTGGTGCTGTAACGTACTCTGTAACAGGTTATGTTGTTGATGCTAAGGATGGTATTGTTGGGGTTCCAGGTGTGTTTTATGAGGGGGATCCAAGTAGGCTTGCTGCTGCCTTTGCTGCAGAATTCCTTGCGGGTGTCGCTTCTCTTGTAGAAGAAAGCCAGGTTACAAGAACATCTGACCTTGAAGGTAATGAGCAAACAACAGTTACAGGAAGCCAAGTACAGGCACAGCTGGCAAGTGGTGTGAACGACTCTATTCAAACGTTAAGAGATTATTTGGTTGAACGTTTGGACCGTGTACAGTCATTTATTCGCTTAGACTCTACACGTGATATTCACATTGTTATGTTGAGTGGTATTGAACTGCGTGAAGCAGGAAACCCTTGGACACTTCTGTTTGATGGTATTGCTTTAGATACAGCAACAGAGGCTGCAGAAGCTGCAGCAAAGCAGGCCCAAGCTCAGCAAGCTTCACAACAGAATGAAAACTTTTAAAACAATAAAAACAAGGTATAAAATAATATGAAACAAATCAGAATTTTCGGTGCGATCCTTCTTGTGTCGATCTCTCTTTCTGGATGTAAGTACTATGGTAGTGCTGTTCCACCAGAGTATCCAGTTTCAATGGATGATGCCTTGGATGTAGCAACGGATAGAAACACTGTTTCAGGCGGTATTCAGCGCCCTATCGTAAGAAAACTTACACGTCCAGCTATTGACCAGCCAACATATGTACCTGAAAAAGAGCTTGCGGTTGTCGCACCTCCAAAAACGCTACTTGTATGGTCATACCCTCATGTAACAGATGATAATACACGTGTGTTTGGTAACTGGTCTACAATCTTTATTAATGATCGATATGAGTGGATTCCACCAAACAATGAAGTTGCAGCAGAAGAAATGACATTTGGAGGGGGCTATGGGGCTTCTCGATAAGGATGTGCATGCACCAATACGTCCAAACCGTATTGGTGAGCAACTGCCATATTTTGAATATGAAGACAAAGAGGATTCTGACTACCATGGATACTATCTCTTAAAAGATGGTTCTCTGGGTATTGCTTGGAAGACTGCTATTCCTCCATCGTACTCATATGACCAAGGGTATTTACAGACGAACAATGAATTTAGAACATTCATTGAAAGTGTACCTATGGGCTATGAAGTCCAGATTACGATGACTTCACACAATAACCTGACTGATAAGATGAAAAAGTACCTGTCTCTTGAGTCAGGTGCTGAAAAAGGGAAAATTCTTCGCCATTCCCGAGCTGAAAAATTGTTAGATGCTGGTTTTAATGGGTATCAAGTGAGTGATGCAAGTTTCACAATGCTTCGTGATACTTATATGGTGATTACACTGCGCTCCCCAACATTTATTGAAAATATGGGACTACTTGCAACAGTTATGGAATCACTGTTCCAATTGTTTGCAACGGTGTTTAGTGCTGTAGGTTTAGACCTTTCAAAAATGATGGATGGTTTCCTAACCAAAATGGTTCGTGAAAACATGGCTGAATTTTCTGAGGCTGTGATGTCTGCGGAATCAACGCTAAATGAAATGTTTGGTATTGGGGCGCCATCTCGTATGGACCCTGCGGACATGAAAAGCCATTACTGGACAATGTATGCGCCATCTTACAAAGAGCCAGGGCAGCAAGTTTCAGTTGACCCTCATGTTGATTTGAACAACCAAATGTTCCCGCTCCCGATTGAACAGGACTTTGATATGATCAAGGTTGGGAATGATTATCATGGCCTTGTGATGATGGCAATTATGCCTGACAGTGTTGGCCCTGATTACCTAGGTGTGATTCGAAGAACGCTGATTACGCAGTACACATTCTTTGTCAATATTGCGCAAGCAAACCAAATTTTTGAACGAGCAGCGTTATCTGTATCTTCAGCACTGCGTAGTCGTGTTGCGACGATGTTTTCTAAAGAGGAAGCTGTTGCTTTTGCTGAAGAAGCCTCTCAAGTTAAGTTCCGTATGTTTGATGGTCGTAAAATTCTTTACATTATGTGCGGCGTGATTGTTCATGGTAAGTCTCGTAAAGAGGTTGAGAACAAGATGCTTCGCATGAACTCTACATTTAAGAAACTTTCTGTGGTTCCTGATATGGAACGTACAATGTCTCTACAAGGGATTAGCTATAGTTTCCCGCTTTCATGGCGTAATAACTACACGAAGCCATTTGCAAGAACACGTCGTGTCCTTTCAGATGACCTCACGGACCTTCTACCTTTCCATGGGCACTGGGGTGGTCACGATTATCCTCAGTCAGTTTATGTGAACCGTGACGGTGAAATTACCTTCTTTGATCATACGTCTCCAGATTTTGTGAACTGGCACTACGCGATTACTGGTACTTCGGGTTCTGGTAAATCGTTTGCCGTGGTTGACTTAACGCTGCAGCTTTTTGCAGCAGGTGTTGAGAAACAGTTCCTGATGACAATTAAGGATGACTACGACCGCTTTGCTCAAACAATGGGTAAACTGGTTATTATTGACCTTGATAACGTTTCATCTTGCATTAACCCGTTTGCTGGCCCTATTACAAAGCACCGTTTACAACAATGGTCTACAGCTCTTGAGCTGATGATTCAAAAGGGTAGTGATGTTGAAGCTAGCATTATGGAAAGCCGCCTAACGGAGCAGATTGTACAGTACGCATATGAGCTTGTACCTGAAGGTGATGTCCTGCGTCCAACATGGATCCGTGAGGCTTACTTCAAGTTCCCTTATGTAAGTGAAGAGCAGCGTGCGATTGGCTTTAGCCATGCAGAGCTTGTGGGTTCATACTGTGAAGATGGTATTTACGGAAAACTGTTTGATGGATTCCCTTCAATTACTGAAGATGACAAGCTTGTTGTCTTTAACCTGCAAAACGTACTGAGTGAAAAGATTTCAGACGTTATTGTAAACGCGATCTTTACCATGCTTGATAACGTGATGTACATGGGTGACCGTGCGGCTAAGAAGCACCTTCTGGTCGATGAGATGATTACGATGATTACCTCTAAGGGTGGTGCACAGGTTGCTAACCAGTTGAAACGTGCGTTCCGTACATATCGTTCTTTGAACTGTATGTGTGGTATTGCTTCTCAAAACGAGGAAGATTTAACAACTGAGGTTGGTCAGGCTATTATTGGTAACATTACCAAGCGTATGGTCCTTAAACCTCGTCGTGAAATGATTCCTCTTCTCATGGAAACTCTAGGGCTTCGTAGTGAACGTCACCAAGCGAACATTGAGTCGCTTGAAACAAAACCTGGTTTCTATAGTGAATTTTACCTCATGTCACCATCTGGTGAAGTTGTGTGTCGCTTAATTACAGATAAGCTGACGTATGCGATTGCAACAACAACACCTGAAGATGTGGCAGAGATTAACCGACTTAGACAAGACAATGGTGGAGATTGGTGGAAAGCAACATTGCAATTTAGCCAAATCTACCCGCATGGTGTTCGCGCCGCGATTAAAGCCGCACGCCAGCAAGAAGGAGACGCAGCGTAAGCTATGGTACTAAAACGTAAACTCCCTACAAAAAATGACGCTGAAGCAAATGCAAATAAAGATGCTGCAGCCTCAACGCCTGCTGAAAAGCCAGAGGTGAAAGAGGAAGCTGAACAGCGACCTTCTCGTTATGCGGATAAAGCAAAAGAAGATGCGGCGGAAGTCGCTGCTTCTGCTGAGCCTGTAGCTCCTGCTGAAAAACCTGCGCCTCAAGCGGAAGCTCCTGCCCCTGAAGCGCCAAAAGAAAAGCCTAAAGCCACGCCTCTAAAAAGAAGCATGCCGAAAAAATCTGAATCTGCTGATAAGCCTAAGAAGCAAGAAAAGAAAGCAGAGGCCCCGAAAAAGCCTGACGTTCCTAAAAAAGTAGAAGAAAAGCCAAAGGCAGAGAAAAAGGCTGCTGAAAAGAAACCTGAGCAGAAAAAAGCTGAGCCTAAGCAAGAGAAGCCAGAAACTCCTCAAGCTGCCGCTCCGGCACCAACAGCCCCTGTTAAGGCACCACCACCTTCAGATTTTAAAGTTCCAGATATAGCCCCTCTCGGAGTACCTCCGGAATCTGAGAGTGCTCCTGCGCCTATGGTATCGCCAAGCGATGAAATGGCCTCGCCTTCTGACAATAAAGAAAGTGCAATGCCTTGGATGGAGCAAAAGGCAACGCCAATGGAAGCGCCAAAAGAGCCTGCTATCGAAGAAAAACCACCAATTCCAGATAATGTGGAAACACCCACAACACCTGCTGGGGGAAGTTGGCTTACAGATGATGTTACACCTCCATCACTTGGTGGCGGCGAAGTACCTGAAAAGCCAGAAAGCGCAGCAAACCCATTTAGTGTTGAACCCATTACACCCCCTTCAATGACACCTCCGCCAATTTTTGGCGAGGGTGAGGTAGAAGAAAAACCTGCAGAGCCTAAAAAAGAAGATAAGTCATTTTCTTTTGGTGGGGCAGGGCAGCCTCCTTGGAAGCTAAATGACGCGGGAACATCTAAAGGTGATGACAATAACCCGCCAGTTCTTCCTGACGCGTTCCAAGTTGCAAAAGATGTTGGTAAAAAAGGTCTTATTGGTAAAGTTGTAACCGTTGTTATTGCTCTTGTTGTGATCGTATTTGCAGTGAAGATGTATAACCAGCGTGATAAGGCAACAGAAATGCTGGCCCGTTGGACAGGGACACTCAAGCAAGTAAGTGAAGAAGTACCTGAGACAGCTGAAGATAAGACAGCTCTTGTACAGCCTGAAAACATTGTACAACCAGGTCAGGATGAAGAGATTGTTCAAAGCGATGATGTTGAGTCTGAAATTTTTGACGAGCTACCAGACCTAGAAGAGTTTAGTGTTGGCGATACACAAATTGAAGTGCTTGATGTGCCACTTGATGAAGCTGGTCAGCCTATTGTTGCTGGTGATGACGATGAGATGCCAGAGGACCTAAGCCTCTTTGCAAACATTCAGCGTGCGATTAGTGATGCACAAACAGAAAAGAGCGTTGAAGAAGCTAAAGAAAAAGGCTTTGATGTTGAGGCTGGTAAAGCTGAACCAACAGAAGAAGAAATTTACTTACGTAACAGAGAGATGACTTTAGAGCTTCAGCAACAGCTTGCTGAATATCGTAAAGCACTTGCTGGTGAGTCCGATCCTTTGAAGAAGCCAAAGCCTTCTGAGTTTTTTGAGAATGCGTCAGAGGGTGGCACAGAACAGGCGGTGCTTCAGCCGCCACAGCAAGAGACTGCACGCTTTGGTGCGAACCCTTACGACCTTCCTGTTGTGCCTGAGCCATCAGGTGAGGAAGAAGTGCCAACTGTACGCACACTTGCCGATTTTGAAGCAACCATGTACGAAAAACAGGAAACACGTATCAGAATGCCACGTGGTATTCGTCCAAAATTGGAAAATTCTGATATGGTAGCCCTTGAAATTTTATCTTTCGTACCCAATAGAGGTATTATAGCCTTCCATCAGGGACGCGAGGGTGTTCTCCTGATTGGTGAGTCGATTGAGGGCTGGGAATTGGTTGCAGTATTTGAACATTATGCAGAGTTCAGCAACGGTACCCGTCGCCAAACAGTAACAATGAGATAGCAAGGGTACGTTCCGTTTATGCGCATTGATCTAGATAAAGTCCGTCAACTCGGTGAAGAATACGGTTGGGCAATCCCACAAATTGAGCAAGCACTCGCAACAGCTGTGCGTCTATGTTACGCCGACCAAGATATGTTGGTTGAAGTTGATGTTGACCTAGACGAAGGTGAGATTGCTTGTCGTCGTTTTACTGGTGATGGCCCAAGCGCCACTTGGACAGATATCCGTAACCCGCTTATGCCAACAATTAAGTCCTTCATGAAAGTGATGGAGATGGTGCAGTGGGGCGATGGTTCTCCTGGCCGCGTACTTGACGGTACAGTGACAGGTTACCGTGATGGTGGTGTAATCTACCGTGTTGGCGCTAACATGGTCTTTGTGCCAGAAAACCTTCTTGCTGTTATGGACTACCATACACGTCCTCCTCTTGGCACTGAACAAGTTCTTGTTCTTATTAATAGCCGTGAAGGTGGTGAGCGTGGTATGCGTATGGCGACACGCCGTGGTAAAGAGTTTGTTGCTGCTGTTATGGAAAGTTTCCACCCTGAAAGCCTCAGTGGTATTTGGATGGGTGCATCAAACTCATGGGCAGTTCTGCGTATGAAGCAAGAGCACATGAACACATGGCTTGAGTCTGGTGGTGTAAACATTAAATACATGCAACAGATTCTAGGCATACGTCGTATTACAGTGATTCCTGAAGGTCGCGGTGAAAATGCTCTCGAGCGTCGTAACAACGAAATTGAAACATTTATTTCAAACGCATGGCGTGATTGCCGTGTGGCAAAGCTGGACGATCAGGCAGTGGTGGTTCATACACCGCTGGATAGTACAGACCCACGTAAGATCCGTACATTCCTGTCAATGCTGAAGAAATTTGCTCCAGATCGCGAGCAGGTTATTCTTTAAGTCTTTGTTTTTATTTTAAAGGGCAGTTTTTTCTGGTTTTTTACTAGGAAAAGCTGCTTTTTTCGTATACATTGTTTTGCATAACAAATATCTTTGTTCTCTTTTCTGTGAGGAGTGCTACATGCACAACGAAGAACAGCGCCTTTTCTTTAAGGATGACAACGGTCAATATCGTGGCCAAGACAAACAACTTCTGCGCATCAAAGTGAAAGATGGTGATTACATCCATCCCAAAAATGATGGTCAGGCAGAGCTGATTGCAAGGCTTGATTTGGGACTTGCTCTCAATATCGCAGAAGGTGACGCAGGTACAGGTAAAACCTTTATCATGTTCGCTCATGCGTTGTCCAAAGAACTGGCGCGTCAAGAAACTTTTGGCAAAAAGGCCCATGGTGAGAAGAAGAAATTCTTCTTGGTTCGTCCGCTTCTTGAAGTGGAAGAAAAAATTGGCCACTTGCCTGGCACGATTGCTGAAAAGCTGTCGCCATCGTTCCAGCCTTTCTTCGATGTTTTGCATTACTTCTTCGGTGATCAAATTCAAGAAGCAAAGGCGATTCTTGGTCGCTATATCATCACTGCTGGTGGTATTGAGTTTGAAATTTCGCCCTTGGCCTTTATTCGTGGCCGGAACATTCGCAACGCGTATATGTTCTTGGACGAAGCTCAAAACGCAACCGTACGTCAGATGGATGCTTTCCAGACGCGTGCAGCAGAAGGAACGCAAATCTTTGTGACTGGTGACACACGTCAGTGTGACTTGCCTCGTGGTGTAGAATCTGGTCTGGCAGATTTGCTGGATATCTTGGAACATGCGCCTGAAGCAACAGGGCCCGAAGACGATATTGTACGTGTTCGGCTCACTGAAGTTGAACGTGCACCTATTGTGAAACGCTATGTTGCTGCCCGTCGGGCACGTGACAAGGCAAAAGAGCTCCCTTAAACGACTTAGAACACATCCCCTTTTTGGGGGTGTGTTTCTTTTTGGTGTTTCTGGATATCTTTTGCTATAGTGTCGCCATACATCAGATCTTTCTCCCGTTTTAGAAGTGGATATACCAATGGCATCTGTACTTGCAGAGCATTTGGTTGAGAAGGCCTATTACATTAAAGGCAGTGACGAGCCTGAACGTAGTGGGCATGGAGAATGTCTACATTACGTTTTTGAACACTACATCAAAGCTCTGAGAGCAAACCCTCGCCTTAACCGCAAAAATGCCTCTAAAAAGGCTCAAAATGCGCTTGAGAGGTTTTTTAAACATGAAAATGCAAAAGGGTTCCTTACGCTTCATAAAAGTACTCAGCGTTCTGATATGTGGACAGTGAAGGAAATTAAGCGTTGGGCGATGAAATGTCTGGAGAAACTCATCAAATGGTTTAAGAAGAACCAGATTGTTTGGATTGAAGAAGAGATGTCTCTCTCTTTTGAGGTCGATAATGATGATGGTACGGTAACTGGTTATAACCTTGGACGCCCCGACCTTGTGGGGTATAGCGCAAAAACTGGTAGATATATTGTGATGGATTATAAAACCTCGCAAAAATCTCTCAGTGAGCGTCTGAGCTCAAGTGTTGTGCACCAATTGCTTAAGCATGCGTTGGGGCTTCATCTGTATTTTAAAAAGCAAAAACCTGTTAAACACCTTCTTGAGGTAGAGACGGTTGCTCTGTTTTTTACAGTCAGCAAAAAGAAGCCTGACTTCAAACCGCGTTTCCATCAGGTTCATAACCCGTTTGAATTGTTTCGCCGTAAAGGGCAAAGCTGGCGGCGCCGTCAACGGCGCTATAAACCGCTCGTCAAAAATTTCTCGAAGGCACGTTATGTGCCAGCCAAGCGATAAGACAAGACCCTCCGTAAGGAGGGTCTTGTCCTCTTTAGGGATGTAGGTCTTATGCCGTTGCAGTCCTAAATGGTGTGGCTTGCACTGGCTGTTTTGGTGTTATACGAGAGGAGCTAAAGTTCGCGACATGGTCCAACACTTTGGTGAGCTCATGGGTAGTATAAGCTGTGTGCACTGTGTAGCGCGGTGTTGGGTATTTGTTTTGAACTGAAGAGACTGCGAGGCTGTGAGCGCCTTTCATCTGCATCGTTGTGGTGACAAATTCTTCACCAGTTTTATTGTTACGGATAAAAACAACATATCGTTCCATGTCTATCCTCCTCTTTTGTATATGTTTAGTATGTTGCATGCCTAAATTTTAGGCAAGAGGGGGCAAGGCGAACATGTAAGGGTATGTCTCTTTCTCGTCACAGTTTTTAGGGGTGTAAAAAAGGGCAGCATCAGCTGCCCTTTTTGTTATTGGCTTTCGTGCCATTTCTCAATCACAAACGGAATGAGAACAGAGGCAAAAATTGCAAATGGGACAGCGAGCATCATGCCCAGCAGTCCAAACTGATGTCCACCTGCCATAAGGGCAAATACAATAGCGACAGGGCCAAGGCCTGTTCGGTCTCCAATAATTTTAGGTGTCACCACGTAGCCTTCTAATATTTGACCAAGAGAGAAGACAACAGCAAGGCCAATGTATGGCACCCAGCTTTCAATACCAAACTGTGCAAAAGCGACAAGGAAAGATGTTACACAACCGAGCAGCATGCCAACAAATGGAATGAAAGATAGGAAGCCTGTAAGTAGGCCAAGCATAAACCCGTTGTTAAGGCCTACCATGATCAGGCCAATGGCGTAAAATATTCCTAGAAGTGAGCATACAATCATTTGGCCACGCAGGAAGCCTGCAAGTTTGTAATCAATCTTGCCTGCAAGGTTACGTACTGTTTTACGCCAATCTTTTGGGAGCTTGTTTTCAGCATTCTCAAGAATACCTGGCCAGTCTTTCAGGGTAAAGTAGAGAACAAACGGCGTTAGGATAAACATCATGGCAAAGCCAACAACACTGTTGAGTGACAGGAAGATGTTTTTAGCGACAGTTGTAAAGAATGACACAATAAATGATGTGTAGTTTTCAAGCATAGCCATTAGGCTTGCACGCTCAAGTGATAAGTTAAGGCGATCTGCAATTTCCCAAATATAAAGCTCAATGCTTGTTAGGTTAAAGGCATTATCAGCGCTTAAATCTGTAATGAGCCCACCAAGAACTGGCAGGAAGAAAAGAGGGATGCACATGAACACGCAGATGCTGATGAAAACCCAAAAGAGCGAGCTGCCACTGTTGCCCATGTAGCGAATTGTTTTTTCATGCATCGGGTAAAGGATGTAAGCAATAATCAGTGCAGCAATAAATGGTGTGAGCACTGGTGAAAATAGATAAAGCGCACCAATAAATGCGGCAAAGACAAAGAAAGTTGTCGTAATAGCTTTGTTCATGTTTGAACCCTTTTCTTGTACAAATGGTCTGGCTCATAGTACTGTTTTTAAAACATCAAGGAAAGAGAAAGTCATTCATGCGTTTTTACGTGGGTCTTGTATTATCATTTATTGTTTTTGCGACTGCTGAATATACCGTGGTTAACTTGGGTGTATGGCAATGGAACCGTATGCATGAAAAAGATGCGCAAAGGCAAGCTTATGAAGATGCCTTGAAAGGGGATTATAAACCTTTTGATGGTCGCTTTACTGAGTTCACACCTGTACGTGTTGCTGGCCAGTGGTCAAAAGAGCCGGAAAAGTACCTTGCTAATATTCGCAGCGAAACAGGTATGCGCCGTGGTTACCGTGTGGTGAAAGCTTTTCAAATTTCTCCAGTGCGCGATGTGTTGGTTGATGTGGGTTGGGTCTCTGAACTGCCTCAAACACCTCTTATGCCATCTGGTGAAGCGGCTGTTCTGCGAGGTATTATTCAAAATTATCCTGAGCGCAAAGGGTGGATCTCTGGCCCAACAGAAGGGGGTGAAGAGGGGACACTTCTTTTCTTTGATCCATTAGCTGTAGAGCAAAGTCAGGGTGTGGTGAGGGAGCCTGTTTATGTGCAATTGACGCAAAATGCGCATGCAGATATTTATGCCTTTCATACGCCGTTTCCAGATAGTTCACAGCACTTAGAATATATGCTGACATGGTTTATCATCGCGACCATTTGGCCACTTATGTATATTTTTGCCGTTATGAACGCTTTCTCGAGAGGGCGGCGCGGACGTCAGCAGGTGTCGCAAGCTTCGTCATAAAGACAGTTGCAACAAATACACCGCAAGCTAGCGTAATAACGCTGAAGAGTCGAATGACTGCAATAAGCTTGCTTTCTGCAGCTGGAATGATGATAGAAAACCCAAACAGGAAAATAGCCATAATAATTGCTGGGAATACGCTTTTAGCAAGCCCTGGGATCAGTGTGCTCACAGGCATAAGTGGTACGCGCTTCTTTCTTCTGAGGAGGTAAATCTGTACACCTGCATTGAGCCAGCCACAAATACCAGTCGCAAGTGCAATACCAACATGCGCAAGGTGTTGCATGAGGATAAGGTTGAGAATCACATTACAGATCAGGATAAAGATACTGATGTAGAAGGGCGTTTTTGTATCTTCTGATGCATAAAACGCAGTGAGCGTCACTTTACTTAGAATAAAAGCGGGGAGACCAATGCTGTAACCCATCATGGCCAGCGCACTTTGGCGCACAGATTCATCACCAAATGCACCATGTCCAAATAGAGTACCCATAAGGTCAAAGGCAAGGAAAAGCAGCCCTACCATCGCGGCGCTTCCAAGCATAAGCCCGAAGATCAAGGCATTGAAGAATGTTGTTCTAATTTCCTCCCAGTCTTCACGTTTTAGGGCACGTGAAAAGTGCGGGAGCAGGACTGTCGCCATAGCGACACCAATCAGTGAAAGTGGAAGTTGGTAAAATCTATTGGCGTAGTTAAGGTATGAAATTGCACTTTCGCCAAGGTAAGATGCGAGGTGCATATCAATGATAAAGCTGAGTTGTAAAATGCCGACCGCCATAGCAGCAGGGCCAAGGCGTCTAAAGAATGGTTTAAGCTCTTTGTGTGTGCGTGACTCAGGCTTATGGAGTCTAAGTGGGGTTTTCTTGAGGGCGTAAGCCATGTAACCAAACTGCATGATTCCAGCAATTGGAAGACCAATAGCACCGGCGAGTGCTGGATTAATGCCTCCATAAGGAAGAGTAACAAGTGTAGAAATAAGGGCTACGTTAAATAAAATTGGCATTGAGGCGTACGCGCTAAATCTGCCAATTGTGTTGCACATGCTACCAATCAGGCTGGCTGCAGAAATAAAGATAATGTAAGGGAAGGTGATGCGCCCAAGGAAGACCGTCATCTCCATAACATCAGGCTGGTTCTTCATGCCAGGAGCAATGATCGTTCCGATAATCCAAGGCATAAACATCCATGCCAGAACAGTAATGAGGCTCAAACTCAGCATAAGAATAACAAAAATAAGGCTCGCAAACTTACTTGAAGCGTCTGCGCCGTCCCCTTCATGAATGCGTGAAAAGATTGGCACAAAGGATACGTTAAAGGCGCCTTCAGCAAACAGTCTGCGTAGGAGGTTTGGAAGGGTTAGGGCTACAAAGAATGCATCTGCGGCACCGCCTGTTCCAAGCTTGCCAGCAATCACCATATCTCTCACGAAGCCAGAAATACGTGAAGCAAAAGTCCAAAGGCTAACAACAAGAGAAGATTTTAAAATCGACATGGGTGATTTTCAGCCTTTAATTTTTTGCAAGCGTTTTTAAATTGTAGAGCATGTCATGCGCTTGCTTAGGTGTCATTTCATCTAGTGAAAGAGCCATAATTTGTGTTTCAAGTTCGCTTGGTTCTTGTTTATCTGGCTCTGGTTGAGCTTCAAAAAGGGGCAGATCAGCAGGGGATAGGTTTTTACCCGTACCTGATGCTTTTTCTAGTTTGTTGAGAATGCGGTCTGCACGCTGTGTCAGGCTTGCTGGCATGCCAGCAAGTTTAGCAACATGGATCCCGTAAGAGCGTGGTGCTTGGCCTTCAACAACTTTATAGAGGAAGGTGATTGTATTCTTCCATTCTTTTACGCTTACTGAGTGATTTTCAATATCAGGGTAAGTATCGCTCAGTGTTGTGAGTTCGTGGTAGTGGGTTGCAAAGAGTCCACGTGCTTTCACATTGGTCATTAAATGTTCTACACAGGCCCATGCAATTGACAGCCCATCATATGTAGCAGTCCCTCGACCAATTTCATCAAGAAGGATAAGGCTACGATCTGTGGCGTTGTTCATGATTGAGGCTGTCTCAACCATTTCCACCATAAATGTTGATTGGCCATGTGCAAGGTCATCGCCGCTGCCAAGGCGCGTAAAGATGCGATCTACGATACCAATATGCGCACTTTCAGCAGGGACATATAGGCCCATGTGGGCAAGTAGAGTGATGAGAGCATTTTGGCGCAGGAATGTCGACTTACCAGCCATGTTGGGTCCGGTAATCAGCCAAAGTTTTCCATCTGAAAGCGTTGTATCATTAGCAATAAAGTTTTTCACAGATTGTTCAACCACAACGTGGCGGCCGCCTTTAATATCAAACGTACGGCTGTCATCTACTGTTGGGCATACGTAATGATTATCACGTGCAAGGACGGCACCTGAAGCAAGGGCATCTAGTGTTCCTAGCGCATTTGCAAGGAGAGAAAGCTCTGACGTGTAAGTAAGAACAAGGTCTGAGAGCTCTTCAAAAATTTCTAGTTCGCGACGTGTTGTTTCTGTTTCTGCGCTGGCAAGATCACGTTCAAGTGTCATCAGCTCAGGTAGAGAAAAGCGCTGTGCGTTTGTTGTTGTTTGGCGGTGGATATAGTGCTCAGGCACTTTATCTGTTTGCCCTTTGCTGACCTCTAGGAAGTAACCCCACACTTTATTGTACTTCACCTTGAGAGTGGTGATGCCTGTGAGCGCTTTCTGCTCTTCTTCTAAATTGCGAATGAGAGAAAGGCCATTTTCAGCAAGGTCAGTATATTTATCAAGTTCCGCGCAGAAGCCTTTTTTCACAAACCCACCATCACGTGCAAGAAGTGGTAAACCGTCTTCTTCAAGTGCTGAAGATAGTTTAGTTTGTAGTTTTTCAAAACCTGAGAGGTGTTTTGTAATAAGGCTAAATAGCTCTGCTTCTTCTGATTTTTTTAGGGCATCAGAGAGGGCAGGGAGGTTTGCCAGCGTCTTTTGGAACATATCTAGATCACGCGGGCCAGAGCGTCCAAGTGAAAGACGTGTAAGGGCACGGGCAATGTCGCATGTGCTTTTCAGGTGGGTCTGAATATCAGTGAGGGCTGTGCTATGACGGGTAAGCCAGCCAATTGCGTCTTGGCGTGCCTTGATTTGCCCTGCATTACTGAGCGGGTTTTGCAGCCAACTTGCAAGGGTTCTGGCACCGGCTGCGCTGGTTGTTTTATTAATGGTGTGGTAAACGCTGCCTTTTTTCTCGCCTTTTTGCGTGTACATCAGTTCAAGCGTTTCGCGTGTTGGAGCGTCCATTTTTAGCCCGTCAGCAACAGTGGCTTTGGTTGGCGCGTTTAGTTTTGGTGGTTTACCGATGTTTGTGCTTGTTGCGTAACCGACAAGGGCACCAAATGTTTTAATATGGTCGTCGCTATCAAGCCCGAGTGAAAATAATGATTGTGTGTTATAGGCAGCTTTTAGAGCGTCAGTTGCTGCCATTTCATCAAAGTAAAAGTCATGAACACTGAGCAAAAACTTAAACGATGTTTGGAATGGTTTTAGCGTACCTTCAAGCTCTGTTGGAATAAGAACTTCAGATGGTGCAAGTTGGGAAATTTCTGTGCTGAGCATACCCTCAGAAACTGTTTTGACGCCACATTCACCTGTTGAAATGTCTGCATAAGCCATATCAAGTTTACCTGTGCGTGGTGAAAACAGGCTGACAATGTAGTTGCTTTCATCTGCTTTGAGCATGGCATCTTCAGTGAGTGTACCTTTGGTGTAAAGACGGGTGACATCACGTTTTACGAGTGCTTTAGCGCCGCCGCGGGCTTTTGCTTCAGCTGGTGTTTCAACCTGTTCGCAAAGGGCGACTTTATAGCCTTCCTCTACAAGGGTTGCAATGTAACCTTCAGCAGCGTGGAAAGGTACGCCGCACATAGGAATACCTTCATCGCCTTCCTTAGATGAGCGTCTGCGTGTCAGTGTGATGCTGAGCACTGAAGATGCGATAAGCGCATCATCAAAAAACATTTCATAAAAATCACCCATGCGATACATCAGAAGTGTATCTGGGTGCTCGGCTTTAATGGCCTTGTACTGCTGCATCATTGGGGTGTCTTTACTCATGGGCTCACGTTAGCATTTTCAGTTGTTTTTTACTACCCGTTTGTTTGTTCTGAATGAAAAGAAAATGTTTTGTTTTGATAGGGGAGGATAAAGGCATTAAGTGCAAAAAAGAACCCGTAGCAGGTGCTACGGGCCAAGTGTTGGGTGGTGTTTAGGGTTTTTAGGGCATGACAAAAGATGCGTGATCACCCAGGAAAGAGCCCCGAGCCGCATCTGATTGTGCGAGATAGGTTGCTGTGTTGCCCACAGTCTCGTTTTTATAACTGTCCAGAGCTTTATCAAAGGCAGCAGCAAGAATGTTTTGCTTCGCCGTTTCTTCCATGGCATCGAGGATGGCCATTTTCTCTGAGAATTTTTCTTTTAGAGTTTTCTCACGTTCTGTAATGAGCACACGTAGGGTATAGCGCTCTTTAGGTGTGAGATTGTTTTGGTAGAGCTTTTGACGCTCTTCCGCGAGGCTGTAACGGCGCTCTGTAAAGGCCGTTTTAGCATCCGTCTTCATTTTTTCGATAAATGAGAGATGATCGAGATATGTTCCAGCATGAGATGCATGACTTGCCAGCGTCATAGACGCAGTCGTAATCGCAAGTGTTAGGTACATAGATTTCATTTTACTGGAGCAATCCCTTCTCGTTCCACATTTGCTTATAGGGGGTGCAAAAAGCATCTGTATACATAAAACTGACAATTATGCGATTATTTTGATAAAATTGTCAGTTGTTGTGGGTGGGTGATAGAAATCATGGGGCCATTAATAGGGATGAGTTTCCCTCTCACAGTCACCTTTTTGCCTTGTAGACCTTTGAATTTTTGCAGGGTTTCTTTTGAGAAATTGCGTTTGTAACGGTCACTGATTTGAACGGTGAAGTCCTGACGCCAGTTTTTTCCAAAGTTAATATAAAACTTGTCACCAACTTGATTGGCTTGGCTGACAGTGCCTTCTACAATGACAAACTCACCAATACGCTTTTCAAGGTTATAAAGATCTGACGCTTGGAATGTTCGCCATTTTTTATGTGACCACAGGCCTTTTTTCGCCTGCTGTGCTTTTGCTTCTTCAGCAAGTAGGGTGTCTACATGTTTGGTGTTTTCATGGAAGCTATACACATGAGCCAGACCTTCTGACACGAGTGCTTTGTTGAGCCATAGGCCGTCTTTTGTATAAAGGTGGGCAAGCTCTCTACCAAACTTGTCGGTTTTTCTTTTGTCGTACTCTAAACGGACAGGCTTCCTATCTACAAGGCGCTCAAGTCTTGATTTAGCCTGATAGGCAAAAGGCTCTGCTTTACCATTCTTGTAGTTGATCTCTGGTGTGTTAATACCTAGAAGCCTCACTTTTTTACCGTTATTCAGGAGAACAGTATCTCCATCAAAAACAGATCTGACATAAAAATAGCCCTCAGGTGCGCTGTAAGCGTTTGGCATCCCTGCAACAAATAAAAGCAGAAGGAAAGTGAAGGTTTGTCTGATACGGTTCATGTGGCTTGCAATCCTTTATTCTTAACGGCATTATAAGTGGGTTAAATGAAGAAAGAAAGTTTAT
Source organism: Pseudomonadota bacterium (assembly GCA_036141575.1). Classification (NCBI taxonomy): domain Bacteria; kingdom Pseudomonadati; phylum Pseudomonadota; species Pseudomonadota bacterium. The sequence goes on from JAYZXF010000011.1 coordinate 42,942, forward strand.
ATGGCGCTAAGAGCGGAAACATCAGCTGACAGAGCGAACGTAGCAACATTGATTGCGCGTACTTACGGAACTGCTGCGGCAGAGATTATCGAGAAAACAGGTATTCTGCGTGATGATGAAACGTTTGGTGAGCCGTATGGCTACGTTTGGGAAGAAGAGGGCACGCTAAAAGCCTACACGCTTTGCTCTCCAGTTGTAGAAGGTGGCTCAGTTGTGTTTATGGCACCGCTTGCTTTTGACCTTCTGGATGAGTCTTTCGATTTCTCAGTTTTCCTTCCTGCTGTTTTTGACGGTGCTGAAAAGCGCGGCGTAGAAGCGATTGTGATTGCAGGTGACGCAGAGCAAAACGCTGAAGCCGGCTTTAAGCGCGCCACTGACATAGGTATGACATCAAACAAGAGCATCCCGGGTGGTGAGCTTCTTGTAAAACCTCTTGTGGACGGGTTTGTCGGTAAGGTGGATATTAAGCTGCCAGAAGCCCTATAGCTATTAAATAGCGCAACCACTGTTGCTACAAATGTTAACGTGTCCTTTAATTAAGTTCATTAAAAAGCGCCCCAGACGGGGCGCTTTTTTTATGCCGTGTGTTAGTAGCGGTATGTTTCTGGCTTGTATGGACCTTCAACTGGTACATCAATGTACTCCGCTTGCTTGCTTGTCAGCTCAGTCAGCTTTACGCCAAGCTTATCGAGGTGTAGGCGTGCAACTTTCTCATCAAGGTGACGAGGCAGTACATGTACGCCAATATCATACTTGTCAGCGTGGTTCCAAAGCTCAATCTGTGCAACCACTTGGTTTGTGAAGCTGCAGCTCATCACAAAGCTTGGGTGGCCTGTTGCACAACCAAGGTTAACTAGGCGGCCTTCAGCAAGCAGTACAATGCTGTTGCCGTTGTTCAGGTGAACCATGTGTACCTGTGGCTTTACTTCTGTCCATTTGAAGTTACGCAGCGCGTCAACTTGGATCTCTGTATCAAAGTGACCGATGTTACACACAATGGCGTGGTCTTTCATCTTCAGCATGTTATCAGCTGTGATGACATCAATGTTACCAGTTGTTGTTACAAAGATATCAGCGTCTTCAACAATGCTATCAAGCGTGTTTACTTCGTAACCTTCCATCGCAGCTTGTAGTGCGTTGATTGGGTCAATTTCAGTTACGATTACGCGAGAACCTTGGCTCTTAAGGGCTTGTGCACAGCCTTTACCAACATCACCGTAACCACAAACAACAGAGATTTTACCAGCAATCATTACATCAGTTGCGCGCTTGATACCGTCAAGTAGAGACTCACGGCAACCGTAAAGGTTATCAAATTTAGATTTTGTTACACTGTCGTTCACGTTGATGGCAGGAAGCTTAAGCTCACCTTTTTTCATCATCTGCTGAAGCATGTGAACACCTGTTGTTGTTTCTTCACTTACACCTTTAATGTCGTCAAGAAGCTCAGGGTACTCTTTATGAATAAGTGTTGTTAGGTCACCACCATCATCAAGAAGGATGTTTGGTGTCCAGCCGTTCGGGCCTTTTACAGTGTCGCGGATGCAATCCCAAAACTCATCGTCCGTTTCGCCTTTCCAAGCAAAAGTTGGGATGCCTGCAGCAGCCATAGCAGCGGCAGCTTGGTCTTGTGTAGAAAAGATGTTGCAGCTACTCCAGCGGATTTCAGCACCAAGGTCAATCAGTGTTTCCATAAGAACGGCTGTTTGAATTGTCATATGCAAGCAACCTGCAATACGTGCGCCTTTAAGTGGAGCCTTGCCAGCGTACTCTTTACGCAATGCCATAAGGCCTGGCATTTCTTGCTCAGCCAGTGTAATTTCTTTGCGGCCCCATTCTGCGAGGCTAATGTCTTTAACTTTGTAGTCTGTAAATGTTTCAGCTGTAGCTGTGTTTCCCATTACTAAAATCCTATTTGTGTGGTTACCTTTTTCCGTTTTTGTCAGACTTTAAGTAGGAGAACTACTTTGCAGCTGCCAAAAAAGAAAAAATCTATCCCAAAATAAGGCTTTTGCCTTGTACCTTAACCGTTAAGGTTTTTGGGGGCAGTATTAAAAGCAAAAGGCCTGCCTTAATACGTGATCGTATTAAGCCAGACCCCGCCTAAAAAGGCAATCATTTTAAGATTTTGCTGTTAGGCCTCTCAGTTGGCCAATGATGCTGTTAATGTGTGCAATGCCAACACCATCAAGGCGCTTGAGTTCTGCCACCATAGAGAGGTAGTTATCCAGGCGTTCAGACCTTTCCTCTGACCATTCTTTGAGTGCTGCATCTTGACCACAGTTTTTGCTGAGGGCCATAACGCCTCGTGTACCTTGGCGCTGTGCAGTGTAGATGGCTTCAATCAGTGAAAGGACAGCCACACGTTCCCAGTTGTTTGTGACTGGAATCGCACGCGTGATATCAATCACCGTACCAAGCTTAAGCGTTTCACCAAGGCTGAAGTGAAGTTTCGTCACTTCCTCAGGCTTACACCCTTCTTCAAGGATGATCTTACTGATATCAGCCATACTGTTGAGTGTCGGCAGTTTGCTAAACACATCAACATCTTTCTTCGGTAGGCCTTTCTTCGTCCACTCTTTCGCACGCTTTTCAACAATTTTACCGTGAGCAGGTGTCACTGGTTTTTGTAGAATTGTTTCAAGCTTGGTAAACGATGGCTTGTAAGTATCAATGATGTCTTTAATGCCGTTTTCAATATCAGCATTACGGATTAACCAGTAACTTACCGCTTCAACAAGCTTCTTCACTGTGCGGAGCATATCGCGTTGGTGCTCAGCTGAAATCTTGTTATCAAGCATTTCGGCTTTTTTGTACCAGCGCTCAGCATCAAGCAAACGAGAGGCTGCAATATGTGCTTTCGCAACGGTCTCTACAGATGAACCTGTCTCGTTCACCATACGGTACGTGTATGTCAGCCCCATACGGTTAACGAGCTCGTTAGAAACAACTGTTGCAATGATTTCACGCTTTAGACGGTGGTTGTTAATTTCCGCTGTGTACTTCTTGCGCAGAACTTCTGGGAAGTAATGGAAGAGGTAGCTCTCAAGCGCTTTGTCATCAATCATGTCTGTATCAAGAAGGATACTGAAGATATCCATCTTCACATAAGCCATCAGTACTGAAAGTTCCGGGCGTGTGAGGCCTTTCTTGTTTTGAGCACGATCTGCAAACTCATCATCAGATGGCAGGAACTCAAGCTCACGATCCAGGAAGTCTTCTTTCTCAAGGTCGCGCGTGAGGCGTGCGTAAGTGTCAAGAGATTCAATACTGACTTGCTCAGCAATTGTGAGAATTTGAGCTTGGAGGTAGTTATCACGCAGAACGTGTTTTGCAACATCGTCTGTCATTTCTTCAAGAAGTGCAGAGCGCTTCTTCTCTGTGAGCTTACCTTTTTCATGTACAGCATTTAGAAGAATCTTGATGTTTACTTCATTATCCGAGCAGTCTACACCTGCACTGTTATCAATGGCGTCTGTGTTAACAAGGCCGCCTTTACGGGCAAACTCAATACGACCAAGTTGTGTCGCACCAAGGTTACCCCCTTCACCAAAGACCTTAGCACCCAGCTCTTCACCGTTAATACGGATCTGATCGTTGGCACGGTCGCTGGCATCAGCATGTGTTTCAGTTTTGCTCTTAATGAATGTCCCGATACCACCGTTCCAGAAGAGGTCTGTTTTCATCATAAGGATGGCGCGCATAATTTCATTTGGCGTCGCTTTATCCTTATTGATGCCAAGCATCTTCTTCATTTCTTTTGTCAGCTCAATAGATTTATCATGGCGAGAGAAGACGCCACCACCTTTAGAGATGAGTTTCGGGTTGTAATCTGTCCACTGTGAGTGCTTCTCATGGAAGAGGCGGTTACGCTCTTTCCAAGATTTCGCAGCATTTGGTGTTGGGTCAATAAAGATGTGCATGTGGTTAAAGGCTGCAACCAATTGCGTATGCTTAGAAAGCAGCATGCCGTTACCAAATACGTCACCGGCCATGTCACCAATGGCAACACATGTGAAGTCTTCAGTCTGGATATCTTTACCAAGTGTACGGAAGTGGTGTTTCACACATTCCCATGCACCACGGGCGGTAATCCCCATCTTCTTGTGGTCGTAACCGTTTGAGCCACCAGATGCGAAAGCATCCCCGAGCCAGAAGCCGTTGTTCTTCACTGACCAAAACTGTGTTGTGTTCTCTGCAACGCTATTGGCAATATCAGAGAAAGTTGCTGTTCCTTTATCCGCAGCAACAACAAGGTATGGGTCGTCTCCGTCATGACGCATCACTTCACGTGGTGGCACCACTTTACCGTCAATCAGGTTATCTGTAATGCTGAGAAGATGTGTAATAAAGCTAGAGTAACGCTTCTCAACCACAGCCATTAGTTCGCCGCGCTCTTTTGGTAGGTCATGCTTAATGATGAAGCCACCTTTGGCACCGAGAGGAACAATCACAGAGTTTTTCGTCATCTGTGTTTTCATCAGGCCAAGAATTTCCGTACGGAAATCTTCATGACGATCAGACCAGCGCAGGCCACCACGAGCAATCTTACCGCCACGTAGGTGTACGCCTTCAAAGAGACTGTCATACACAAAGATCTCAAACATTGGTGCAGGGCTTGGCATACCAGGTACTTTTGCACTGTCTAGTTTGAAACAAATTGTATCTGTATCATTTTTACGTTGCCATGCATTTGTACGCAGAATTGCCTGTGTGAGTTCCATAATGCGACGCAGAATCGTGTCTTCATCAAGTACGCTTACTTGGGCAAGATCAGTTTCAATAGCTTTAATGGCAGCTTTGACTTTGCCTGAACGACCTGTGATGTTTTCAGGAGTCATGCGAATATCAAAGAGATCTACAAGCTTCTTCGCAATATGGGCATGTTTAATGAGTGTGCTACGTACGTAGTCACTGCCGTGACGTCCACCTACTTGCTTTAGGTACGCAACAAACGCGCGTAGAATCACAATTTGACGCACTGTCATGCCAGCTGCAACAATCAGTCCGTTTAGTGTGTCACTCTCAAGTGTGCCGGCCCATGCAGACTCTAAAGCACCTGTGAGAATGCCCAGAGATTCTGGATTCTCAAGGTTACCACCAATACGGCTTGTTACCCCAAACTCGTGCATCCAAATTGGGTTTGCATCACTTGCAACACGTACGCGATTTGGTTGTTCGTTATTTACAAATAGCCCCATGTTATCAAGGATCGGCATAATGTCAGATAGGTTGACACGTTTGCCGTCTCTAAACACTTTTAGGCGTGCTTGTACTTCGCCACCACATGGCGTAATACCCACATGGAGAGACTTACCTGCGCGAATCGCTTCAAGGTGTTTAATGTCCTTGGCAGCAATGCTTGCTGGTGTATTTTCTTTATAGCCTTCGCGGAAAGCTTCTTTATAAGCGATAAATAGAGAGTTTCCTTTTTGGTCACCGTAAAGCTTCGCCATTTCAGTGCGTAGAGAATCATCCCAGCTACGAACTGTTTCAATAATGAGGCGTTCAACAATGCTGTCATCTGTATTGATGGTTGTTGTCTTTGTACGAATCTTAAAGAAGAGGCGCGTCAGAGCAGACTCACCATATGTTGTTGAGTACTCAATATCTTCACCATTGTAAGCGTCCATCAGAATGCGAATGATCTTTTTACGAATGGTACTGTTCATACGGTCCCTTGGTAGGAACACCATAACAGTCACAAGACGTTCACGACCTTCACGGCGTGCAAACATACGTACTTTTTGGCGTTCACTGAGGTGAACAATACCGTTTGAAATGCGACGTAGATCAGAAAGATCAATCTGGAAAAGCTCATCTTTCGGGTATGTTTCTAGAATGTTTGCAAGGGCTTTGAAGTTGTGTGTATCAGAACCTTGGTTTGCAGCGTCATCTAGAATGGTTTGGATTTTTTGACGAACGATTGGAATTTCACGGGCAGGCGTTGTGTAAGCCTTAGATGTGAAGAGGCCCATAAAGCGGTGTTCACCAATGAGTTTACCTTTTTTATCGTATTGCTTAATCCCGATGTAATCCATATCCACACGGCGGTGTACAGGAGACTTATCTAGACCTTTTGTGATGTTCACAAGGTGGTTGTCACGCATGTTATGGGCAAGGTTTGGGGCAAGGTTTGCAAAGGCAACAGGCGTTTTAACTGAAGACTCATCATGAGAGAGAATTCCAAGTCCAGTCCCTTTTGTCATGCCAAGGTAGTCATCATCCACTTTATGTGTAATGTCGTAGTGGCGGTAGCCAAGGAAAACAAAGTTGCCATCAATCAGCCATTTGAGGAATGTGATGTCTTCTTTGCTATCGTTTGAAAGCTTCATTTTCTTTGCGTCATGCTCAGCAATAATTTCTTGCAGTTTTGCTGTCATTTTCGGAAAGTCGCGTGATACTGCACGCGCTTTCATCATCACATTTTCAAGGCTTGTTTTTACATCACGAAGGAGTTTGTCATCTTCAATGCGGTCAAATTCAATATGAACAAGAGATTCAGGCTGGAATGTTTGATCTTTTTCTGCGCGCTGACCAACATCTGTAAAGTCTTTTACCTCGCCTGAAGGCGTACGCTTTGTCAGGAGTACCGGGTGGAATGTGTGGTGCACATCAAGGCCGCGGCGGTTAATCTCTGACCAAACAGAATCAACAAGGAATGGCTGGTCTGGCATATGAACTTCAGCAACAGTATGGCGTGTGTATGGAGGGTTATGTACACGTACAAACACTTCGCCTTTCCAAGATGTTTGGAACACGCTGTAAACGCTTTGGATGTGACTGATTACAGCCTCATCATTCAAGAAATCATACTCCACAAGAGGGAGGCCTCTAAAGTAAGCTTCAGCAAAAGCAGCAAGCTCTTTCTTACCAGTCACCTTCGCTTTGCTTAGAATACCTTGGCAGTAATCGTTGAGTGTTTGTGGATTTTTAACCGTTTTCAGCGCAGTTTTGCCCATGAGTGAGCGTTCCTTGTTTTTAGTTAAATGTAGCAAACTCACTCATTTCATCTACTAAGCCGTGCTGCAAATCCTTGGTTTTGCAAGCCCATTGCTCATGTACATTTACGTACACTGCGCGATGGTTTTTAAAACCAAATATTTTCGCTATGGCTTAGCGAAGATATGAATAACTTTGTTTATCAGTATAAACGCTGCACCGTGCCGCGCAGAAGCAAATCCGCAATTCTCAGATAAAGTTGTTATGTGATTCTCAGATGGGGGTGTGTCTCATGCGCCGATTAGGCGAGCGTATCGATCGCTTCGTCCATCATTTCATCGGTCGTTTTCATCACTTCAAGGCTGGCTTTATAGGCATGTTCCGCAAATTTCATATCCATAATGCCAAACAGTGGATCCGATGTGTTTTGCGATGAAAGATAAGTTGAACTATCGAGTGTGATTTCCTCGTTAAAAGAGGCAGCAAGTTCATTGGCGCTTGCAGCAAAGCTATCTGTTGTTGCTTTGGCGGCTGCTGAAAAATCGCGAGATGACTTTTGAATGCCGCGAACAGATGTATTGAGCGCAGATGCGAGGCTTGCAGTTTGGTTGGTAATATCCATGTGCGTGCCTCCTAAACCGAAAAATCTACGGCTGATCCAACAGAATCAAGCAGGGCTGATGTCAGTGAAGCTGACGCTGTAAGGTTATTCATAGCATCAACAAGGCTTGAGGAAGAGTGGTTGAGCATTTCTGCTGCGACCATGGTTTCAAGAGAAACCATTTCACCGCTAGCATTCTCAAAGGCGAGGCCTTCTGGAATTTGCGGTGCATAAACTTTACTAAAGGCCGCAGCCAAATTTGCTGTCTGATTCGACAGTTGTGGCGTGCTTCCCATAATAAGCGCGTTTATGTTTGCAGTAATACTGTTCAACAGAACTCCCCTTGTTCTCTGCTTCTACTTATACTTATGGCTCTGTACGCGAGTTTTTCCTCACATCCCTGCCATCATGATACCAATCATCTTGGCGTGCGTCGTCAAAATATCATTTTCGAGCTTAATGGACGCTTCATACGAGCGGAACATTTGTGTGGACTGTGCAACGTCCATGGCTCCAACTTGTTGTAGCGCGTCACTGACTTGCACGCTGTCAGCATCTGGCGTTAAAAACTCTGCCAGAAGTGGCGCAAGACGGTCTGTATCGTTTATGGCTCCAAAACCTGGCCTATTATCAAAGCCAGCAAAGCCGTTGGCGATATTCATAGAGTGAATATCAAACTGCGGATTTGAGCTAAATACGCCCATTGAAGAGAGCTGCATAGAGCTCATAGGCATAGCCGGTGCGGCACCGATCATCATTGTGTAACTTCCCCTTATTGTTTTTATAAGTGTCGTTAAATGGCTTGTTTGTGAGATTTTTTAATTTTTACTCAGCTTTTGCGGTTCGCATGTATATTTTTATACATTTACGCTTCCACAACTTCTAAAAATTAAAAACTCAGCACAAAGCAAATTCTTTCAAGCTCATTTTTCTTCCACTTCAGCTTTACTTTTATGTTGTATACAATTAATCTATGGGCTGACATGTGCCAGATTTAACATTGACAGAATAGCCAGAACGGCTACAAATAGAGCGTATATGAGTGAAAAGACTTACATTTTAGGGTTTGAAACAGCAGGCGACCAGTTTTCGCTGGCTTTGCTGTGCTATGAAAATGGATCATACCAAACGCTCTTTACACATCATGAAATGGCTTATCGTGGCCAAGCAGAAGTTTTGCTTCCAACGCTAGAAAAAGCTTTGAAAGAAGCCTCTATTACAAGGCATGACCTGTCTTTGGTTGTGACGGGTAAAGGCCCTGGCTCCTTTACAGGGGTGCGCGTGGGCTTAAGTGCAGCGCGGGGCCTTGGGGATAGTCTTGGCATTCCTGTGGTGGCTTTGCCTGTGACAGAAGTCATTTTAAAAGCAGTTGCAGATGAAAAACCTGCAACAGTATGGCTGACAGCTCATGGTGAAGATATCTATGTGCAAAACTTGAAAGCAGGCCAGTTGTCTGAGATTGTTTGCATCAAACGTTCAGAGGCACTTCTTCTGTTAGAAAAAGATCAGCTCTTATGCGGAGATGGTATGCTTGAGGAACGCTCTATTGTTCCTGATTTTGTGGACTGTATATCTCTAGAGTATCCGCCAAAAGGCCGTTATGTTGATGCAGAAGTTCTTGCACGCTTAGGCCATGAAGCATCCCTCAAAGGTGAGGGAAGCAGTCTTAGCCCGCTTTATATTCGCCCACTTTCTTACAAAACAATTGCTGAGCGTGAAGCTTTAGCAGCAGCTAAATGATCCAAATACTCACCAAAGAGCATATTGCAGATATCGCTGATTTGGATCAGTTATGTTTTCCTGTTGGTTCTTTTCCTGAGGATGTGATTACGCCTATGTTCAATATGGACGGGTTTGTTGCGCTCGGTCAGTATGAGGGTGAACAGCTCATTTGTTGCCTGCTTGGTCATAGTATTTTTGATGAAGGTGAGCTTTGGAGCATTGCAACGCATCCTAACCATCGTGGAAAAGGGCTCGCGCAGGCTATTTTTAAACAGTTTGAAGACTTGGTCAAAACTAAGGGTGTAGAACGCCTGTTTTGGGAAGTACGCGTGTCTAATACAGGGGCGCAGCGTTTTTATGATAAGCTTGGCGCAGAGTGCTTTGGTGAGCGTAAAGGATTCTACACATCAGAGGATAATTCTCCTGCTGAAGATGCACTTTTGTATCGTTACCAGTTTTAGGGCGTAACCCTCGCCCGATTTTTCTTGAAATCTGTATGCAATTCCGTTAGAACGGCAAGTAATTCCTAATCTTCTTTTTTACTTTTCTATGGAGATCTCTCATGAGTGAAAAATTGAACATCCGAATGGTGCAGGATAATCCTGCCGTTGGGGATATGATCTGCAACTTTCAGATGGCGCTGCGCGCTCTGAAAAAAGCAGAAGCCGACGGTGTGGACATTGTGCTTTTCAGCGAGATGTTTATCACGGGCTATCCGCCGAAAGATCGGATCCTTGAAAGTCACTTCGTCAAAGCAGCTGAAACAATGGTTCTGCGTTTGGCGGAACTCACCAAAAACATGAACGTGGCGTTTGTGATGGGCTTGCCGCTGCAGCGGGAGACGGGTCGTCACAACAGTGCTATGTTCATCTACAAAGGCAAGGTCCTTCAGGAATATCACAAACAAGAACTGCCCAACTATGGTGTGTTTGATGAAAAGCGTGTGTTTGATGCAGGGCCGGCTGTTGCCAAGGTTCTGATTTTCAAAAGTACGCGCATTGGTGTGATGATTTGTGAAGATGGCTGGCATGACGCTGTTCCGCAGCGTTGGGCCAAAAAACGCATTGACTTGATGCTGTGGCCGAACGCTTCGCCATACTTTGAAGGCAAGCCGAAGCTGCGTCTGGATGTGATTGGTAAAGCTGCCAATAATGCTGGAGCCCCTGTAGCGTACTGCAACCCGTTTGGGGCGCAGGACGAGCTGCAATTTGATGGCCGCAGCTGTGTGGCAAACCCGCGTCCGGATGGACGTTATCAAATTCAGGGCATGTGTGATGCTTGGCGGGCGGATGAAATGGACTGTACTTTTACTGAAGGTGCTTTCCGGAGAATTCGCAACAAGCCGTATCGCAAACAGATCTGGAATGCTGAACCTGACAATTACTCTGGCGCTGTAACTGGTCTGCGTGACTATATGCGCAAAACAGGGCAGAAGAAGGTGATTCTGGGGTCTTCCGGCGGAATTGATAGTGCTGAAGTGGCTGCAATGGCCGTGGATGCGCTGGGTGCTGACAATGTGATTTTGGTCATGTTGCCGTCGCCATATTCCAGTGAAGGTTCGTTGATTGATGCAATTGCACTCGCAGAGAACTTGGGTGTGAAGCACAACTACCTGCTGAAAATTGGTGAGCCTTACGAAACCATGCAAAAGCAGCTTGGTATTGTGATGGGCGACAATTGGCAACTGCCTTTTGAAAAGGTTGGCGATGAAAACCTTCAGCCGCGCTTGCGGATGAACTACATCAACGCCATTGCCAATGAACTCACCGATAATGGCATCCCAACTATGGCGCTGACCACAGGCAACAAAAGTGAGCTGGCCATGGGCTACTTCACGGCTGGTGGTGATGGCTTCGGGTTCTATAATCCACTCAAAGATTTGTACAAGTTGCAGGTCTATGGGCTGGCCCGTTGGCGTAATACTGATGAGGCGAACCGCCTCTTTGGTACCAACGGTGAGCGTATCCCGGAAAACATCATTGTGAAAGAGCCGTCCGCTGAGCTGAAACCTGGTCAGCAAGACAGTGACTCTTTGCCGCCTTATCCGGTTCTGGATAGCGTGCTTGAGCTTGTGATGGAAAGAGGGGAAGACCCGATTTACGTCGCAAAGCATCCTTTGATGGCCTATGAAGGCACCGCACAGGAATGGTACGACACGGTGAAGTGGATCTATGGCCGTTTGGTTTTGGTGGAGTTTAAGCGTCGTGTTGGTCCTTTGGGACCAATTCTGTCGCCATACTCTTTTGACCTTGATCGTCGTTATCCCATTGTGGATGGCTACAATCCGTTCGACTATGCCGATGAAGGCAGCATCACCGAAGCTTTGCTTCAGGTTGCTTAAAACGAAAAAGAAAACCCCCGCATTAGCGGGGGTTTTGTTATGTCTGTGTTTTAAACAGGCGTACCGTCTTCTTCGAGTTTCATATCAATCTGACGGTCGCGCTCGTCGTAAGCTTGTACAATGCGAGAGACAAGTGTTGAGCGCACAACGTCTGCTTCATTAAAGCGAATCACTTCAATATCACGCAGGCCTTCAAGCACTGTTACAGCGTCACGTAGTCCGCTACGTTGGCCTTTACGGAGGTCAACTTGAGATGGGTCACCTGTAATGGCTGCGTGTGCATTATCACCAAGACGTGTCAGGAACATCTTCATTTGCATGTCTGTTGCGTTTTGCGCTTCATCCAAAATAACAAAGGCGTTGTTTAGTGTACGACCACGCATGTAAGCCAGTGGTGCAATCTCAATCACGTTCTTTTCAAGAAGCTCTTTTGAGCGATCTGGGCCAAGCGTATCTTGCAGTACATCAAAAATTGGGCGTAGGTACGGGTCAATCTTCTCTTCAAGGCTACCCGGAAGAAAACCAAGGTTTTCACCGGCTTCAACCACTGGGCGTGTGACAATAATTTTATCAATTTGTTTTGCAGCAAGTAGGCTCACTGCATATGAGGCTGCAAGGAACGTTTTACCTGTACCGGCAGGGCCTACACCAAAAACAAGTGGGCTTGTTTTAAGAGCGTTGACATACACGTGCTGCTGTACGCTTCTTGGGATAATCTTTTTAAGAGGGGTTACAACAACTGCATTTTCACCCATAAGGTCTGATGGACGTAGACGAGAATTAATCAGGCCGTCACTAAAACGTAGAGCCGCTTCAACTTGTGGAGGGCCAACTGTAATGCCGTTTTGCAAAAGTTCGTAAAGGTCTTCTAGTACAATTTTAGCCTTGTTGGCTTGGTCTACATTACCAAGAATCGCAATTTGGTTACCTTTTGTGACCACTTGAACCGCAAGTCGTTCTTCAATCTGTTGAAGGTGAGCATCGTGCATTCCGCAAAGCTCTTGAAGAAGCTGGTTGTTATCAAATTCAAGTCTTAAAGACTCTGCTTTGTTTTTATCGTTCTGTACGGTTTCAGCTGTCATTTGGTTTCCTATGCGCTCTGTTGCATATCATTGAGAACAATCTCACCGATGATGCTTTTTGGTTTTGATGCAGTAATTTTCACACGAATCGTGTGTCCGATCAACCGTTCATTGCCATCAAAATTCACTGCAATGTTGTGTGGACTGCGACCACGTAGCTGACCTTCAATGTGTGTTTTCTCTTCAACAAGGACAGTGGTCTCTTTACCAACAAAGGTTGCGTTGAAGGCTTCTTGCTGATCATTGAGCAGGGCTTGCAGGCCTGCAAGGCGCTCTGAACTTACCTCATCAGGGATTTGATTTGTCATCGCTGCCGCTGGTGTGCCTGGACGCGGTGAGTATTTAAACGAGTAAGCGCTCGCGTAATCAGTTGCTGCGGCAATCATCAGTGTTTTTTCAAAGTCCTCTTCTGTTTCACCCGGGAATCCGACAATAAAATCACCACTAATGGCGATATCAGGGCGAACCGCGCGGAGCTTTTCAATCACAGCAAGGTAATCTTCGGCTGTATGGTTGCGGTTCATGTCTTTCAGCACTTTGTTGCTCCCTGCTTGTACAGGCAGGTGCAAGTAAGGCATCAGTTTTTCTTGTTCAGCAAAGAGGTTAATAAGCCTATCTGTCATATTGTTTGGGTGAGAGGTTGTAAAGCGAATGCGCTCAATCCCTTCAACGTCTGCTGTTTTGTTAATAAGATCTACAAAATCAACATCGCCATCTTCATAAGCGTTTACATTTTGACCAAGCAGGCAAACTTCTTTGACGCCAAGTCCTGCAAGGTGGCGTACTTCATTCAGAACATGTTCAGCTGGACGACTGATCTCGTGGCCACGTGTGTAAGGCACAACGCAGTATGTGCAGAATTTGTCACAGCCTTCTTGAATGGTTACAAATGACGTTGGTCCGTATGCGCCCGGTAGCGGGAGGGCGTCAAACTTTTCAAGTTCTGGAAACTCTGTATCAACAGCACGGCCTTTGCCTGAAAGGCCTGCTTTATTAATAAACTCTGGCAGGCGGTGTAATGTTTGCGGGCCAAAGACAACGCGAACTTCAGGGGCGCGCTTCATAATATCTTCACCCATGGCTTGGCCAATGCAGCCGCCAACAGCAATCAGGGCTTTACCGCCTGTGGCGTCGCGCATGCGGCCAATATCTGAGAACATTTTATTGTCGGCTTTTTCACGAATGTGGCAGGTGTTTAAAACAACAAGATCAGCTTCGGCGAGATTTTCTGTCATGGCGTAACCGTGAGGTTTCATGAGTTCACCCATGCGCACAGCGTCATACACATTCATTTGGCAACCATAAGATTTAATGAAGAGCTTTTTAGCTCCTTCAGGTGCCTGTGTTTGATTGTCAATTGTGTGCTCGATACGAATCGCCATATTTTCTATTTCCGCCTTGCTTATGATTTAGGCAAAAAATAGTGAAAAAGACATAGGAAATCAAGGCTTGATAACGGAAAGATAAAACTATTTTGTTTGGCTGATAAATGCGCCGTCCCAATCCTTTGCAGGAGGGGTCTTTTTGTAAGCTGCAATACGCTCAAGGAAAAGTTCTTTGAGTTTGTCATGTTCTTCAAGAGATGTGTAAAGCTTTTCAGCTTTTGCCCAGTCTCTATTCTTGTAGGCTTCAAATCCTTCTTCTGCAGCTTTTTGGTCATGTTTATGTGCTTCAGAGAGAATGCCATCAACTTCTAAAAGCTCATATAAAGCAACAGGTTCTGTTTTTCCTTTTACGGCCACAAGGTCAAGGAATAGGTATTCTGCTTCTGGAACAGCTTCTTTTGTAAATTCACTGGCGATGGTTGTTACACCATATTGCTTAGACTGCCCCTCAAGACGAGAAGCAAGGTTTACACTATCTCCCATGACAGTGTAATCAAAGCGCTGCTCTGATCCCATGTTACCCACACTACACATGCCTGTGTTGATACCAATACCAATGGCGAGGTTTGGAAGTTTTCGCTCTGTCAGTTCTTTGTTCAGCTCTGCCAGACGGATCTCCATGTCTTTTGCACTTTTACAAGCAAGGTAAGCATGGTTCTCAATATCAAGTGGGGCGTTCCAAAACGCCATAATGGCATCACCCATGTACTTATCAATTGTCCCTTCACTTTTCATGATGATATCTGTCATGGGTGTTAGATAGTCATTCAAAAGGCCGCTGAGCTCTTCAGGCGTAAGCTTTTCAGAGATGGAAGTGAAGCTACGAATATCACTGAATAGGATTGTCATATTCTTTTGTTCTCCACCAAGGTGTAGAGCTTCAGAAGATTCACTGAGCTTATTGACAAGTTCTGGTGAAAGGTAGTGAGAGAAGGCGTTACGAATTTGCTTTTTAGAGGCCTCTTCGCGGGCATACTTAATAAAGTTCTGAATCATGAACATCACAATCAATGTTGATGTTGGAACCGTAGCATCAATCAGGTATCCGTAATCTCTAAAGGCAATAATACTCACCGAAATACTTACAGCGAGCATGCTGACCGCAACGATTCCTGCCCAGATAGAGCCAAAGCGGTTCACAAGCACAATCAGCATCACACCACTAATAAAGATAAAGAGCGTTGGGAAGAGCTCAGACCACCATGGACGTTGTAAAAATTCTCCACTGAGGATGGTTTCAAGAGTTTGTTTGTGAATATCTACCCCCGGCACAACGGCATCAAGTGGAGATGAACGTAAATCAAACAACCCTGGAGCAGATGTACCTAAGAATGCAAGACTTTGCTCAAAATACCCTTCAGGAAGGCGCTTGTTGAGAATATCACTTGCTGAAACGTATTGATCACGGCTGTATTTTTTAAAGCGTGTCCAAATACGACCGCCCTTATCAACTGGAATAATAAGATCCGTTCTACCAAGCCTAAATGCTGTAAGACCTGCGCCTTCTTCAGTAAAAGCAAGGTAAGATTTTTGATCCATAGCAACGCGAAGTAGCTCAATAGAAAGACTTGGGTAAGCGTTACCCTTAAACTCAATAAAAGCAGGGACAGAGCGGACAATACTGTCAATTTCAGGCATCATATTAAAGTGGGCAAGGCCTGATGTGTCTGCTTCAATAATATCTAAATTACGGGTTACATTCTCAGCGCTAGAAAGCCAGTCTTTATAGTTTGCTACGCCTGATAAGCTCACGCGTGGCGCAAGGTTATCATGGTTGCGAGTTTGCTCTTCAAAGTTAAAGGCGAGGCCTGCAATTACATTATATTTTTTGATAGTTTCAGCAAAAATGTCATCATGCTCTGGTAGAGCGTGAATGGTTGTTTTGGCTGTTTCTGATAGAGGCCAGTTTTGGCTTACAAATTCAGGTGACGTACGATCTGGCTCTGCAAATACCATATCAAATGCGAGACCTGAAAGGCCATATGTTTCAAAAGATGTTTCTACAAGCTCTGCAAGAATTGTACGTGGCCAAGGCCATTGACCAATTTCAGCCAGGCTTTTTTCGTCAATATCAATAACATATACAGGGTACGTGTTATCTGTACGAGGCCAAGTTTTTTGGTATTGATCAAAGACTTTAAGTTGAATCACCTCAATAAGGCCAATAGACGTCATAGAAATAGCAAGTCCCATAAGAAGGACAAGCCAAGGTAAGAATGAAACACTTACTGAGAAAAGCTTCTGGAAGAGTGCTTTTACCATGAGTGACTAAATTGCTTTGTTGCGCTGAGAAGGATTTTTTCATTCTCATACTCATAGTTGACAAGGTTACTATCTGCTTCTGCATGTTGGTAGTTTACTGAAATTGTCCAGTCACCTTTAAACTTTTTACCAAGGAGGGCAGAAACTGTGCGGGTGTGGTCTTTTCTAACCACTGTTGGGCTTACAAGAATATCTACACCTTTGTACTGGCTGTTTTTAGCCTTCCAGCTTGCGTTAAAGAACATGTCTTTTGGCAGCACACGTGTATAAGCAACGTTTAAAGTTTGCTGTGTGTTGTCATTGTAGAGTGTTTGGGTGTCTTCACGACGATGTGTGAGGGATACATTAAAGATATCTTTAGGTGTTGCGGCAACAAGGGCTGTACCGCCAAATTCTCTGGCTTTACCGTCTTTATCTTCATATGTTGTGGTTGTGCGGCTGTTCGTAAAATCTCGGTTTTCAACTTTACCATAGGCGCTGACCTTAACTTTTGGGTGAAGGACTTTTTCTACATCTGCTTGCAGACTTGTAATCTCTAAATAGTCTTGGTGAGCCAGTTTAATATCACTGTAAGCACCCTCAAAACCAACTTTTGTGCCTTGTCCTAAGGTATAAGTAGGGCCAGTTTTTACGTTGTAAACCGTAAGGTCTAGCGTATCGATTGACATCTGCTCTGTCTTATAGACACTGAGCGATGTATCCCATGTGTAGCCTTTTTGATGGTTGAATGTGTAAGAGTGATTGACTGAAGCTGTCGTAAAAATACTTTCATCAGCATCTTCTCCTCCACCATCTCCAACAGGAACTAAAACATCAAAAACAGAAACAGTCCCACTGTTAGGTGCGGCAGAAGCGTTAGAATCTGACGCATAGCCAAAACCTAGTGATCCCGTTAATTTATGGCGTTTTTGGGCAGCGCCAATGCGTGTAAGCATGGCACTAATGTTTTGTTTAACGGCCTCAGGAGGGTTTCCTTCAAGGACTTCATTAAATAGCGTCTCTGCACGAGAAAAATCCTTGAGCTGCATGTAAGCAAGGGCAAGGTCAAGCTTAACGCGAGGGAGATCAGGTTTATGAATAAGCATACGCTCATAAGCAGAAATGGCTTCATCGAGAAGCCCCATTTTTTTGGCAAGGGTAGCATATTCAAAATTGAGTTTAAGGTTTGATGGATCCTCAGTAATTTTTTTGAGGAGAATTTCTAGGTAAGCAGCTGGTGGAATTTTAGCAGATGCTTTTTGAGTTTTTTGGTCTTGAGGGTTTTCTGCCTGTTTTTCCTGCGCAAAAGTAGGTGCCGCTAATAGGCACAAACTAGAAATGGTTAGAGCAAGGGCAAGTTTTTGCCTCATGAAGACCATTGATCACCATCAGTTTTCATTGCTTCTTCAAGAGATTCTTCACCTGAATCTTTTCTCAGTCTTTCAATCTCATGGATCAGGTCAATGCGCTCAACCATGGCACCAATAATTGTTGAAAGGCTTTCCATATCTTCTTGATGTTGCAATGTGAACGGATGGTAAAGCGGGCGACCATCATCACCAACACCATCGATATGGTTGATGAGTTGAACAACGCCAATAACACGGCCATAAAAGTTTTTCAGTGGGAAGGCAAGCATGCTTGTTGAGCGATAGTTTGTCTTATCGTCAAAGCTTCTGTTAAAGGTGAAAGGCACACCGCCTGGAATGTCATACAGATCGTCAATCAAAACAGATTCACCAGTTTGGGCAACGTAACCTGCAATCGATTTTAGATCGACAGGCATAGTGAAAGTTTGAGGATCGAGCTGTAGTGCATCATTTTGCATGGTCATTGCTTTAAGCTGCTCTGGCTCACCATCGTATGGGCGTACGATAAATGTGCTACCAGCCTCAGCAAATGTATGACGTCTTGCTTTCGCAAGGACAAGGTCCATCGCTTGTTGAGGGGTTAGGCGGCCAGCATTGTGCTGGAGGACTGCAATAAAATCGTCTGCAATACTCATAGAAGTTAGACATCCACTTTTATTATTTGTTGTTCCCTCCTAGTGTATCCCTAAATGAGGGGCCTTTCATAGAAAACAACGCACCAGTTTCTTATGTCTTCTCTCTATAGTGGCCAGAGGAGTGGCAAGAAAACCATAGCTAGGATAAAGAAGATGATGTTCAGTGGTAGGCCTACCTTGAGGAAATCAAGGTATTTGTATCCTCCTGGACCATAGACCATAGTATTTGTCTGATATCCGACAGGTGTTGCAAAACATGTTGACGCCGCAAACGTTACAGCGACCAGGAAAGGTTTCGGGTCAACACCAAATGAGTTTGCAACTTGCAGAGCAAGAGGTGCAATAAGAACAGCCGTTGCATTGTTAGACATAACGGCAGTCAACACCATTGTTAGGATATAAATGCTGGCAAGGCCATACATTGGGCCAAGGCTTCCCATGTAGCTCATGACTATATCTACAAGAGAGGCCACTGCGCCTGTGCTTTCCATAGCAGCACCCAGTGGAATAAGGCCAGCGAGAAGCATCACAACGCGTAAATCAACAGCGTTATACATCTCTTTTGCATTGAGGCACCTTGTAAAACCAACAGCCAGTGCACCACATAGGGCAGCTGTTAAAATTGAAACAGTACCAATGGCAGCCGCACCAACAACTGAGGCGAGAATGACCACTGAAAGGAAGGCTTTACTTGTTTTAAGTTTAAGAGTTGTCAGGTCTTGCAAGTATGCAAAATCAGCATCATCAGCAAGGTGTAGAAGGTCATTTTTATGACCCTGTACAAGAAGGGTATCACCCTCTTTAAAGGTGATGTCACGGATACGCGTTTTAATTACAGCACCACGACGGCGAACACCAAGTACGGCTGCGTGGTAGCGCCAGTAAAAGTCAAGCTGTGTGAGGGTGCGACCTACAATTGGAGAGCCTGTTGGAACAATCACTTCAAGAAGGCTGATGTCATCTGATTCAAGGTGAGAGGCATTTAGGTGCCCTTTGGCCCAGTCTTCAAGTTTAAGGCGACTTTCAGACTCAATAATGCGGTCTACATCACCACGGATAACCAGTAGGTCACCTTCGTGAATCGTGCTGTTATGCGCAGCCCAAACCACTTTGCCTTCACGTACCATTTCAATAATGCGTCCACCAATTTCAGTAAGGGCATTATCTTGACCGCGCTGTCCAATGAGGGGAGACCCTTTAAGGACACGCATTTCTGTCATGTAATCTTGCAGGCGGTAATCCTCAGATAGGCTTTCTGTTTGTTCGCGATCCTTCAGCATAAATTTAGAGGCAAAGATCATGTAAATAATACCAACCACAAAGCAAATAACACCAAATTTCGCAAACTCAAACATACCAAAAGGTTCAAGGCCTGCCCCAATAAGGAAGAGGTTCATAAGAAGGTTTGTTGTGGTACCAATTAGGGTACATACGCCACCAAATTGTGCGGCGAAAGAAAGGGGCATTAGGATACGGCTTGGGCTGATGTTACGCTCTGATGAAAAGCGAAGAGCCAGAGGTAAAAGAACCGCAACAGTCGCTGTATTGTTAATAAAGGCACTGAGTGTACCGCATGTTGTCATAAGCACAATGTTGAGGCGCATTTTGCTCTTACCTGCAAGGATGTAGAGCTTGTTCGCCAGAAAACGCACCACACCTGTTCGCTGCAGTGCTGCTGACAGAATAAACATTGCGGCAACAGTAATAGTTGCTGGGTTAGAAAACCCTTGAAGAATATTATCTTCATCCACAAGACCTGTCAGGAGTAGGGCAACAAGAACAATCATTGCCACCATATCTACAGGGAGTTTTTCGCTTACAAAAAGTATAATTGATCCGAAAACGATCAATAGGACGGTGAGGATTTCATAATCCATTTTTTTGCGTGATCCTTTTTTGTGGTCTTGCAACTCAGTAAAATACACGTATTCTATGGGCATGACAAATAAAGCTTCTCGAACACAAAACCATGTCCGTTTTAATAAGCAGGTGCCACCTGCTCCTAAAACACGTAAGAAAACAGCCAAAAGGCAACCAGAAGAACTTTCTCCTTATGTATCTGATTTGAGCAAAACGCCAAGTCTTAAGCGTGCGGACAAAGTTAAATTTAGAAAGAAGATGTGGATCTTTTTTGCCATCTTTATTGTGGCTGCAGCTGATCAGGCTCTGCCAGAGATTCGAGAGACACTTGGGTTGGTCGCATCTAAAGCGCCTGAAATGGTGCCTGAGCTTTCTGGCGTGGTTGAAAAAGCAGAAGGCTTCTTTAATAGTACGCAAGCTGCTGTTCTGATTTTAGATACTGTTGGTTATAGCGAACCAAGCCACTTTAATGATCCTGTTGTACAACTCACATCAGGTACTGACCTTGAGGTACATGAGCTTAATGAGGCTTGGGCGCATGTGTCTTCTGAAGGTATGGAAGAACCGTTCTGGGTTGATAGGGGCACACTCCTACTCAGTAATTAGAGTGCTGTAGGGGCGAGAATAAAAAATGTTTATTTGCAGAAACGAAAAGCTTTGATAGAGTAGGCCTTATGGAAATTAAAACTAACATGGCACCAGATACTCCAATCCCGTTCAAATTTCAGATTGATGCGGCTCAAAAAGTGGTGCGTCTTTTCATTCCGCCAATGCCTGGCAGACCTTCACCATTCCTAAGAATTGGCCGCGACTTTGTGCGCATTTCAACAGGTGGTGAGCACGGTTTCTTGCAACTTTCTCCAGTTGAAGATGATGTGATTTCAACACTCGTAAGCTACGGGACTGTTGATGTGCATGAGACAACGACTGAAGGTCAAATTACGCGCTCTTACCGGGCTGAAGTTGTACGGTAATTAGGCGATGGTACGCCTCTTTTACACATTTGTATTTCTACTTATTTCTGCGCAAAGCTTTGCTTGGGCGCCCAGCGTAAACGTTAAAGAAGCAGATGCTGCTTTCCCATTTTCTTGTCTTGGTCGCACATTTGAAAGTGATGTGCCTATCAGCAATGTGCATGGTTGCGATAAAACATTTGTAAGCTACAGCACTGTTGGTAAGGCCATGTTCCTGACTGTTCATCATGGCTGGATGGATACAGGAAAAAGTAAAACACCTTATGTAAGCCACTTCCTAGAATTACCAGATGGTCGTTTTTTCCGCCTTGTAGATGTTGGGTTCCTTTTTAACCCTCGCCTGAATAAATACTTTGATGATGTTGTTGGTCGTGTTGGTGGCTATAAAACAAACATCACGCTCGAGAAATTTGCAGAGCCTCACCTTGACGCTTATGCAGATACATTCTGCTTAACGTATCACCTAAAACATCCGTTTGGTGGTCGCTTTGGTTGGTGTCAAAAAGATACCATTATGAGTGGGCAGGCCTTTTATCTGGAAGGTGCACTTGAGTTTACACGTGCAGCCCTTATGGCTTATAACGCAACGATTGATCATAACATTGCTCTCTCTAAGGGTGCTTTTCTCACCAATGTAGACCTAAGTGCGCTGAATATGGATGTGAACGGTTGGTGGTACTACGCCTTTGCATTCTCTGGTATGGCAAGCCCATATGAGCCAGAGCAATACTTTGTGGTGCGTGTGTACTTTGATGGTCGTACAGAGATTCGTACACTTAAAGAGCGACCAAACAATCCAGATAGTTTGTAATGTTTAAAAATTAAAAGAGCGCCACAGGCGCTCTTTTTTATTCTCCTGGTACACCACTGCTTGTGGTGTAAATCAGTTTGAAGCGTTTGTCTGGTTCAATAATACCTTGCGCTGTTTTGGCAGCAATGGCGCTTTCCGCAAATCCTGTGAGGATTAGGTCTAGTTTACCTGGGTACTCTGTAATATCACCTGAGCCTAAGATACCAGGGACTGTTGTTTGCATTGTTGCAGGTTCAACGACAATTTTCTTCTTCGCAATACCAAGGCCCCACTTAGCAAGTGGACCAAGTGACGGAACAAGGCCAAAGAAGCAAAGCAGGTTATCGGCATCAATGACTTTGTCCTCATCGCCGCGCTTGGCTAGCGTCACTTGAGTCAAGTTTCCGTCTTTACCTGTTAGCTCTTTAAGCTGGTAAGGGGTATGAAGTGTAAGTTTACCTTCAGCTTCAAGTTCGCGCATTTTTTGTACAGTGGCTTCTGCGGCTCTAAAGTCGTCACGACGGTGTACTACATGAATGTGTGTGCAGATATCACCAAGTGCAACAGCCCAGTCCACAGCACTGTCACCACCACCGGCAATCACAACCGTCTTGTCTTTAAATTGGTCTTTTTTCTTCACAGCGTAAAAGACAGATTTCTTTTCAAAGTCTGCAAGGTTCGCAATTGGAGGTTTACGCGGTGTAAATACGCCAGCACCCGCTGCAACAACAATGACTTTTGCTTTAATGGTTGTTTCGCCAGCTGTAAGGGTGAAGTTACCGGCTTCTCCTTCAAGAGTTGTCACTTCATCACCAAGAACGTACTCAGGGTTAAACGGCTTAATTTGTTCGTCCAACTTATCTGCCAGTTCACCAGCCAGAATCATTGGGTAAGCAGGGATGTCATAAATTGGCTTTTCAGGGTAAAGCTCGCTGCACTGTCCACCAATTTGTGGAAGAGAGTCAATGACGACGCAGTTATACCCAAGAAGACCCATCTCAAAGACTGTAAACAGTCCGACAGGGCCAGCGCCAACAATGGCAACATCTTTTTGAATCACTTTACTCATAAAACCTATCCATAAATTATTTATTTGCGCGAAAAACGCTATTTTTTATTCCTCATGTACAGTTTGCACATATCGTCTTGCAAAATACCTTTTTTCATCTCAAACCGTGTCCTTAAATGTATTTATGAACAGGTTTAGATGGTTTTATGTACGTGAATTTTCTTCTGTTGGCAAGGCGAGCAAACCTAATTTTTTATGTAGGTTCATGCGCGCATTTAAAATGTGGCTTTCACGAATCATACCTGGAACATGAGGATGAGAGATATCTCCTTCAGGTTTGGCACCACAAATAAAGTCAGCGCCAGCATTTAGGCTATCTTCTGCGATGCTTGGGATGAGGGCACGTAAGAATGCTTTAAGGACAGGAGCAAAGTTCCCTTCAATAAATTTAAGAAGAAGGAGCTCGGTGAGCCTTTCATTTTCTTGTAATCGAAGGGCTTTACGAAGTTCTGCTTGGCGCGCCTTAAGAAGCTCGATTTTATCTTTTTGCATGTCTTGAGGTAGATCGTGGAAACGAGGTTGATCAAGCAAGTTTTGTGTCAGGGCAAAGTTGATCACATTACACAGATTATTGAGGGCTTGAGGGTTGTCATTTGCGGCATCCAAAATCCAGTGTGCAAGCATTTCAGCTTGTTTGGCTTGGCCTGATGTAATGGGCGTATCTAGATCTTTTTGATAGCACTTTTTAATCGCTTCTGTTGTTTTGCGCTCAATAAGGGCGCGCTGCTCTAAAAGCATGCCTGTTGGTTCTGCTTTTTCAATAAACTTTCTAAGGTGTGTTTCAATCGCTGGCGCATCATCCATTTGGCCAAAGGCAAGTTTGATTGGCGAAAAGTCTGGTTTGATGTGCTGAATGCTCTTCCAGTGATTCTCAAGGACCTTAATGCAGTTTCCAAGAACCTTTTTATCATTCTCAGTGATAGGCTCTTGAGTTTTGCCCATAATAAAATCAGGCTCTTTAAAGAAGATGTTGATGAGGGCTTCAGGCTCATGAATGTGCTCAAGCTTTTGCACCATGAACGGAATGAAGGCTTCGTTTTGCTCTTGTGGGCGAGAAAGGTTGAGGCCGCGGTTTACAAACAGGGCGGTAATGCCATCAAGAGATGCTTTATTATTTTTATCGGCGTTTAAGCTTTGTAGAACAAAGAGCAAAATGCCATTCGTGAGCGGCTTAGAAATATACTTCTCTAGTGTTGTTTGCATCGTGAAAACAGCAGACTTAAACCCATACAGTTTATAGTCAAATTTGAGGCCACCTAGAGCTTTATCAATTTCTTCTCTCGGGATGCCAGTACTTTCTTCAGAAGTGTCTTCTTCTTCGTAACCTAAAATCCATGCAACTTGTTCGTCGCTACTTGGTGTCAAAATGCTGTTCTCTTCAGCCATGTTTTCCGCTCTATTCTTGATGTTTGTTCTTTTCACTTTAGCATAGATTTTTTCAATGTTCCTTGATTCTTTTGAGAAGCTATATGATGATAGCACCCATGAAGATTTTTAGGACACACCTGACGAATGAGCAGGATACTGAAAAACTTGCAGAAGCACTTGCTAAGTTTACAGTTGCGGGGGATCGTTTCTATTTAAATGGTACGCTCGGTACGGGGAAAACGACATTTAGTCGTGCCTTTGTGCATGCTCTCGGCAGTAAAGATGCTCATGTCCCAAGCCCAACGTTTACCTTGGTGCAAACCTATGATGACGCGCGCCTCCCTGTTGCGCACGTGGATTGTTACCGTATTGAGAACCCAGATGTTGAACTTGAAGCGTTAAGCTTGTCTCCATTCTTTAGAGACGGTGTGACCCTTCTTGAGTGGGCCGATAAAGTACAAACAAGTTTGCCACCTGTTGCTGGAACAGATGTCGCAATCGCTGAACTTGATATTCCAGATGCCCTTACAATCAATATTAGCCACGGGTCAGATGACTCTCGTGATGTGGAAATGTTTGCTTCAGGTAGCTGGGCATTTCGCCTTGAGCGCATTGGTACATTCAGTGAGAAAGAAGATAAACAAGAACACCGTTACTCTGAACATGAGTATATGAGTAAAAATGGCCTGCGTGGCCATGTGCTAACACCGCTATTTCAAGATTGCTCTTTGAGAAGTTACTCTCGTTTTAAAACAGGTGAAGGTTCACGTGTTCTTATGAACGCGCCTCCAGGGCTAGAAGATTTGGCAACGTTTGTTCGTCATGCAAAATCTCTTAAGATGCAGGGCGTGAATGTGCCTGCGATTTACGAATATAGCCTTGAACATGGGTATGCCATGCTTGAAGATTTTGGTGATACGATTCTTCATAAGGCATTGATTCGTGCCCCTAAAGATGAGCTGCTATTAAGTAAAGCCTTTGAAATGCTCAAAGCTTTCCAAAGCACAAACCTTACAGATATTCCAAAGTACACAGAAGATACGACATTTGCAGAAGCAAGCCGTTTTACAGACTGGTATTTACCATATGCAAAAGGCCATGCGACACCAACAGGGGCCCGCCGTGAGTGGAGAAACCTGTGGTTTGATCTTTACCCACAAATTGCGGCCATGCCTCAAGTGCCTGTGCATTGGGATTTCCATGTTGGTAACATGATGGTGCTTGAAAGTGGTGAGCTTGGGCTGATTGATTTTCAAGATGTAAAGCTTGGTTCTTGTGCCTTTGATCTCGCATGCCTACTAGAAGATCGCTACCCTGTTTCAGAGCATGTGAAACAAGCTCTTATTACAAACCTTGCAGAGCATCACGGTGTAGACAAAGATGCCTTTGAGGCTGCTTATGTACTTGGTGCCCTCCATCGTATGTTTAAAGTAACAGGGCTTCTGGTTCGTTTGAAAGAGCGTGACGGTAAAGAGGATGCGCTTTCACGTATGGGTGAAGTGTGGCAGACCATTGCGCGTTTGTGTGAACATCCTGTGGCAGCGCCAATTAAAGAGTACTTGAACCGCGTGTACCCAGTGTACGAAGAAAAATACCTTAAAGCACAGAAGGCATCGTAAGAACATATGGCACGTATTAAACAGGCAATGATTTTGGCAGCAGGTAAAGGTACACGCCTTGGCCATTTGACACAAAAGACTCCAAAGCCTCTTATTGAGGTGTGCGGTAAGCCTGTTCTTTTATATGTACTTGACCACTTGAAGGCACATGGTGTTGAGAAAATTGCCATCAATACACATTACCTTGCAGAACATGTAGAGTTCGCGGTTGAAGCGTGGAGCCAGACATCAGGTGTGCAGGTGAAGGTTTTCCGTGAAGCACAACTTCTTAATACTGGTGGTGGCATTTGCCAAACCGTTCCATTTTTTGAAAACAAACCATTCTTCCTTGTCAATGGAGATGCGATTTGGACAGGTGGCCCTGCACTGTTTGAGGCACTTGAAAACACATTCCATAGAGAGCATATGCAAGCCCTCCTTAGCCTGATTGAACTGGATAAAACATCTGCCTTCCGTGCGCCAAAAGCAGATTATGAAATGGATGCTGCGGGCCAAATTTTGAGTCGTAGCTCTGAAACCTCTTCTTGGGTTTATATGTGCACAGCAGTTTTGACACCTGATCTTTTTGCAGGCCGAGAGATTGAGCCGTTTTCTCTCATTGAGCAGTACGATGCTGCAATGCACAGTGGAGCCTTATACGGATTACCATTTGATGGGCTGTGGGCTGATATGGGGACACCTGAAGGTCTCGCTTTTGCAGAACAGTTGATGAGTGATCATCCGCAAAAACAAACGGCGTAAGCGCCATGGCAAAGTTTTTCCATACTTCACTTTCTAGAGATTTCTTTGGTGTGTGCGCAGAAATGCTTCTGGAAAAATATAACCCTTCACAGAACCCTCTTGCGCTCACACACATTACGGTTTGGGTGCCGTCGTCACGTATGGCAGATAGTCTGGCTGAAAGTCTTCTTGAAAAAGCTGGCGGTGGTGTCCTTCTTCCTGATATTCGTCCAATGGGAGCTGAAACAGATGATGTTCTTTTGTTTGATGAACCTGAAGGCGGTAAAGTTGTTTCTGGTTTTGAACGTCTTATGTTTCTCACTGAGTTTTGTATGAAAAACATGCCACATGCCCAGTGGTCTAAGGCTCTTAACCTTGCTAAACATCTCGACACACTCTGGAAAAAGATGTTGCTGAGTGGTGTAGAAATGGAAGCACTGGAAAGCGCAATTCCAGAAGAGTGGCAAGCCCGCTGGGAAGATGTGACCCTTTATTTAAAAGGCCTCACAAAGGTGTATCCGCGCTACTTGCAACAAGGCCATATGAAGGATGAAACACTCCATAAAATTGATGTTCTTAAAACATATACCGCGCAGTATGAAAAGAATGACCTTACAAATGATGTTTGGGTGATTGGCTTTAGTGATACGATTGATCCTGCACAGGCAATGCTGAAAGCTCTTTCAAATTGTGATAAAGCGTCCTTTATTATGCCCATGGATAAAGAAGCGTTTCCGCATGTCTTTGCAGAAGATTTTTTAGAGCCTACCCATCCTTTATATGGTTTACAGCGTTTCATGAAAAGTTGGCAGCTTTCAGTTTCGCAGCTAGAGCCTCTCAAAGCAGATACTCAAACAAGCTATGTCAGCTTGTTTGATGCTGTACCTTCTCTCGGCCATGATATTTCAACTTTCACACTTTGCGAAACAGCTCACCTAGAGAGCGAAGCTGAAACAGTTGCTTGGACCATGGCTGAAAAAGCAATGGAGAAAGAAGGCACCTGTGCCCTTGTAACCTCTGATCTGGCACTTGCTTTCCGTGTGCAAGAGCTTTTAACCCACTACGGCCTCTTTGTAGATAGAACCAATAGTTCCCCATTTGTAAGCACCCCTCTAGGTACACTATCTTTGCAAGTTTTAGAGTGTATGATGTCTGGTTATAAGGCTGATATGCTCGCCGGATTGGTTTTAAGTCCTGTAACCAATAGAGGTATGAAAACTTATGCAGCAGGCACACTAGATGCCTCACTTCTTCGAGGGATGATTCGTGGTGCAAGCTCTCTAGGTGCATGGCAAACAAAAGCTGAAATGGCGTCTGATATTTCGGATGAAATTAAACAGCAGTTTATGCATATGTTGGACGCCTTCAAAGCATTTGATGCGCAGGCTTCTCGTTCTTTAAGTGATTGGCTGAAGGCGCATTTAGAGCTTCTATTAAGCCTTGCAGATTCACCGTACGGTCGCAGTTTCCTAATGCGAGAGGAAGAGGGGTTGAAGGCGTGGCAGCTTATGATCCAACAAACAGAACATATGGCGGCCCAGCTTTCCTTTAAAGATTATGCGGAACGTTTTGATGTCCTATTTGAAACCGTCTCTATTCCAAACCGCACAGAAGGTGCGCATCCAAGACTTAAAATTCTTGGTCCTTTAGAGAGCCGTTTGCAACGTTACGATACCGTGATCCTTGGTGGTTTAAATGAGGGTACAACACCGGGACGCATTTCACCTGATGTGTGGCTGTCTTATGAACAGCGTCGTGATTTGGGTCTTCCACCTGTAGAGAGTTCAATTGGCCTGAGTGCTCATGACTTTTTAAGCCAACTTTATACGAAAGATGTGATTTTGACACGTCGCACACAGAGTGATGATGGTGCAACTTTACCATCTCGTTTCTTAATGCGTTTAAAGAGTGCCATGGGCACAAAGTCGTATGAAAAACTCATTCAAAGAGGCCGTGTTATTGTAGATGCCGCAGAAGGTCGTCGCCTTGCAGGTGAAAGTACGCCTTTAACGGAACATGCTGCCGTTCATGCGAGTACAGATGCTTCTCCGAAAGCTTGGTCACCAAGTTATGTGAAAGACATGATGGGCTGCCCTTACAAAGCGTATATGCGCAAAGGGGCGGGGGTTAATGCATTAGAACCTTATAATAAATCTCCAGACGCGGCATTACGTGGGAATTTAATTCATGATGTTTTAGCGATGTTTTGTATGAAACATACGCATTTGGATACGTCTTATAAAGAGAGTGACACACAAGAGCTTATTGAGTGTGCACGCAGTCTCATGGAGAAAGAACTTCCTGCAGCTGTGCAAGCGGTATGGATGACACGTTTTGAAAAGCTTGCCCCAGACATTATTACCTTCTGGCATGAGCGCTTGTCTTCAGGCTGGTATCAGCAGGCCATAGAAGAAGATGCAACATCACAGAAAACACCTGTACCTCTCTTCTCTCGCCTTGATCGTGTAGACGGAGATAACGCAGGTAAGCTCAGTATCCTTGATTATAAAACGGGAACGCTCCCAACCAAGAAAGATGTGCTCACAGGTGCTCAGCCTCAACTTATTTTAGAAGCCATGGCGTGGCTAGAAGCCCAACATCACAGTACAGTGAAAGAGCTTCTATACCTCCGTTTGCCAGCAGGTAGCCGCGATGGTGCAAAAGCTATGTATGTGGCAAATGATGAAGGCCAAGTGGAAACACTCATGGAACAAGCGACAGAAGGCCTTAGCAGCTTGAAAGCGCTTTATTATGGTGAAGATAAAACATGGCCTGCAGTGGCGGGTGGTGTGTCTGCTGTAAAGTTAGAAGGCGCTTGTGAAATGTGTGACTACAGTGGTATCTGCCGTGTTCGTGAATGGGTGAGCAAAGAAGGAGGCGCCGCATGAGTACTGTAAAAATGCGTCGTGACGCTGTCACGCTTGAAGCGACAAAAGCCCAGCGCCTTGCGTATGATCCGTCTCGTAGTGTGTGGCTGAGTGCTTCTGCCGGAACAGGTAAAACTTATGTTTTAATTCGCCGTTTGTTGCGCTTATTTTTACATGACCTCACCTTGAAACCGTCTGATATTTTGGCACTTACCTTTACCAAGGCAGCGGCGAGAGAAATGGAAGAGCGTTTTGTAAAAGCGCTAGTAGAGTGGAGTGAATGTTCTGATGAAGAGCTACGCCATAACTTAGATATTCTTTTAGAACGTGCGCCAACGCAAGATGAAATGCAACGTGCGAAAACGCTCCTTACTGCTGTGTTAGATAGTGAACCACCTATGACCATTACCACGCTTCACGCCTTTGCGGGTCAGGTGATTTCTCGTTTTCCGCTTGAGAGTGGCATTTACCCAGGCAGTCAAATTCTTGATGATGAAGAGCAACGTGCTCTCCTAGAACAAGCTCTACAAAGTACTTTTGAACTTCTTGGTACACGTACAGAAACAGAAGAACCTCATTGGGCGTTTGTATGTCTTGCAGAGCGTATGGCGGAGTCAACACTCAGAGATGTGTTTACAGACTTTATCCATAATGCCCGCCGTTATAAAAATATGTTTGCAGAAGCGGGTGGTCTTGCAGGTGTACTGGCAGCCCTTAAAGATGACTTAGACCCTCGCCTCGAAAATGCTGAGCATTGGCGCACACAAAAACAGCAGGCGATGGGCGAAGCTACACCTTATAAGGATGCTCTTCTTTTGGTGCAAGACGCCTTTTCAAAAAGTGCCTCAAGCACAGATAAAAAGCAGGCAGCCAAGCTCCAAAACTTCCTTGAGGCCAGCTCATCAGAAAACAGATCTTTCTACTTTGAGAGCTACGCACGTGCCTTTTTAACGGCTGCAAAAGAGCCTGTAAAACGCTTTGCCACAAAGAAGGTTTATGAAGGTTTTACACCAGAAATGCTTGAGGCTGTTGAGCTAGAAACAGAGCGTGTTCTTGCGGTGTATCAGTTCCTTGCTGCGGGGGACACTTTTGCCGAAACGCAAGCCTATCTCATGATGGCGTCTATGGTGCTTTCACATTATGAAAACTTGAAAAAGACTCATGCACAGATTGACCATGATGATTTGATTGATGCGCTTGTGACACTCCTGAATGATGAAGAAAATCGTGATTGGGTGCTGTATCGACTAGATCAACGCTACAAGCATATCATGGTGGACGAGGCGCAGGATACCGATGGTCGTCAGTGGCATATTGTACGTGCGCTGTTGAGTGAATTCTTTATTGGTGAAGGAGTACATGAAGCGGAAGAAGCGCCTCGCACCTTCTTTACCGTTGGAGATATGAAGCAGAGTATTTATCGCTTCCGTGGCGCAGAGCCAGAAGTCTTCCTTGCAATGCGTGATTACTTAAAACAGGCCCAACCAGAGCGTGACCCTGTGGTGAATATGAAAACTTCTTTCCGTTCAGGTGCTGCGGTGCTTGGTAGTGTGGATATGCTGCTCTCTAATCAACGTCTAGGGACGTATGCTTCAAGTGCTGGTGAAACGCACGGTGTCCAGCGTATCGGTGCGCCAGGTGTTGTTGAGATTCATCCGCTCTTAGAAGAAGAGAAGAAATCAGCGCCGGAAATGAACGGCTGGATTATGCCGTCTGATCGTCCAAAACCTGTGAGTAAATATACGCCGCTTGCTGCTCAGGTGGCAGGGTGGATTCAAGGCCTGTTAAAAGGTGGTGCTGTACTTCCATCCACAGGTAAAGCTGTTACAGCCAGTGATGTGATGATTCTCCTTAAAAACCGTACCATGATGCCAGAGCTCATTGCTGCACTTGATGCAGCTGGTATTCCGCATGGTGGTGCTGATGTGATGACGCTGAAAGATATTCAGTTTGTACAAGATATCTTAGCTGTGATGCGTGTGGTGCTGAACCCGCTAGACCAGCTCGCGCATTTGCAAGTTTTGAAAAGTCCGCTTTGGGGCGTAAGTGATCAGGTGATTGAATCTCTCAGAGGGAATTTGAAAGATGGTGCACTTTGGGCCTCTTTTGCAGAAGATGACCGCTTTGTAGATTATGTAGAATGGGTGCAGGAATTAAGCCGTAAAGCATCAGAAGGGTGTGAAGCCCTTCTTCATCTTGCTGTACAAAGTAGAGGCGCGCTGGGAGCATATGCCATGCGCCAAGGTGTAAAGC
Organism: Pseudomonadota bacterium; assembly: GCA_036141575.1. Lineage (NCBI taxonomy): Bacteria > Pseudomonadati > Pseudomonadota > Pseudomonadota bacterium. The sequence continues at coordinate 74,781 of JAYZXF010000011.1, forward strand.
CAGAAGTGATTGATACTTACTGGGGCGAACTTCTCAAACTTGCCAAAACAGCAGATAAAAAATCCCAACCTCTTACAAGTTTTGTGCATGAAACCATGAACCGTAGCACCAATGTGAAGCGCTCAGAAAGTGGCGCGGAAGGTGTACGTTTAATGACGGTTCACGGTTCTAAAGGTCTGGAAGCTCCTGTGGTGATTCTACCTGATACAACAAGCGCAATCACGGTGAGTAAGGAGAAAGTCTTTTGGGAAAAGGACAGCAAATACGTCCTTCTTCGCCAAAGTACAGAAAGTAAAAGTGAGCTTCAAAAATCACTTGAGGCTGAAGAGCTTGAGCGCATGTACGGCGATGATATGAAGCTTCTGTATGTGGCAATGACAAGAGCAGAAGATCACTTGATGGTGTGTGGGGTACCCGCAAAAGAGAAAAGTGCTGAGAGCTGGTACGTCTGGATTGAAAGTATGCTGGAAGAGCAAGGTGCTGAGTGGCGAGAACGCTCGGATGGTGCAAAGGTTTATTACACGCCAGCAGAGGAACAGTTGCCTCTTGCTGAAGAAGAGAAGGTTGCCGTACTTAAAGAAGTGCGCCCAGTACCAACGCCAAAGCATGAGCGTATGCAGCCTCGTTTAAAACCATCTTCTGGTAAAGGGTTTGATGTAGATACGCTTTTGACAGAAGCGCCAAACCCAGCAGATTTTGCGCGTGGTGCGTTCATTCATAAATGTCTTGAACACCTACCTGCTATGCAAAGCGGTTGCACCCCTTGCGAGCTTGAGTACTTTCTTGAACGCCTCAAAAAACAATATACACACCTGATTTCAGATAAGGTGATGGAGGAAAGTTTTAAGCTTTCTCAGAAAGTCATTCAAGATTATCCACAATTCTTTGGTGAAAACTCAAAGGCAGAGGTGCCATTTCGAGTGAGCTTGAAAGAGGGGCTTGTTAGTGGTGTGATGGACCGTGTGGTGATGGGTGAAGATTATGTTCATATTATTGATTACAAAACAGCATCATACCTTCCAGAAGAAGGTGAAACTATGGAGCGTTATCAAGCACAGGTGAGCCTATATGAAAAAGCGATGTCTTCTTTGTATAGCAGTAAGAGTATAAGTTCATATCTTCTTTGGATTACGCCAAACGGAATTCGTCTCGATAGAGTTGACAGTTCGAAAAAATAGAACTACAGTAGTGCTATATTTGTTTTATAGCGTTTTTCACTGGTCTTAATATCCTTGGGGCTGTTATAAAATAAATAAGAAATTTGACTCGTAAAAGACCAGAGAGGGAAGACACATGAGCACAGTGGTAAATGCAACAGATGCAAGCTTTGACGCAGACGTAATTAACTCAGAAACACCAGTTCTTATCGACTTTTGGGCACAGTGGTGTGGGCCTTGTAAGCAACTTGCGCCAATTCTAGATGAAGTGGCAACTGAACTAGACGGTAAAGTTAAAGTTGTGAAAATGGACATTGATGAAAACCCAGAAACACCATCTAAGCTTGGTGTGCGTGGTATCCCAACAATGATGCTTTACAAAGGCGGTGAAATGGTTGATGCCAAAGTTGGCGCAATGCCAAAGGGTGACATCGTTTCTTGGATCGAATCACACGCTTAAGCAAACCTTTTTGAACAGCCTTTGCGCTTTTTGCCTGCTCAAGTACCTCTTGTACTCGGCGCATTCAAAAACCACAAAATTTGATTCAAAAATGAATTGCTTTCATTCAGCTGATTGATAGCGAAAAAACTTGAAATGCCCGCTTTTAGCGGGCATTCTTTTTGAGCAAAATAAATTCACAAAAAAATAGGGGACGTTATATGACGCATGCATCATCACAAGAAATTGCACTTATTGGTTACGCTTCAGGTTGGGGCGCAGGAGATAGTGGCTGTGGTGAGGCTCCCCTCTTTCTTAAAAAACACGCCTTTGAAGAAACGCTTAATCGCCATGGTATGAAGGCTGGCTGGCACAGCATTATTGAGCCTAAAATTCCATTTTCAGAAGAACTCGCAAAAAACTATAAAACATCTGATAGCCGTCGTGAGCTGGTTATGGATGTTCTTGAGCGTCTGACATCTGATGTGTCTTCTGCTCTTTCAGAAAGCAAACTTCCTGTTGTTATTGGTGGTGATCATTCTAGTGCTGCAGCAACATGGAGCGCGCTGACAGCAGAATTGAGTGCACAAGAAAAATTTGGCCTCATCTGGCTGGATGCACATATGGATGCACATACACCAGAAACCCGCCATCAAGGGAAATGGGGTGGCCATTATCACGGCCAACCTTTAGCAGCCCTTCTCGGGGAAGGGGAAGAGCCTCTTCCTTCTCTTGGTACAGCAGGGACTAAGCTCGCGCCTGAACATGTGACGCTGATTGGTATTCGCTCATTTGAACCGGGTGAAGAAGCTTTTCTTAAGCGTAAAGGCGTTAAGGTTTACACAATGGATGACGTGCGTGCCCTTGGGTTTGAAACCTGCTTTAAGCATGCACTTAAGCGTGCAACCAATGGGACAGCTGGATACGGTATTTCCATTGATATGGACGGCTTTGATCCAGAATTTGCACCTGCTGTGGGGACACCTGAAAAAGGCGGCCTTATGGCGGATGACGTTTTAAATGCTCTAAAAGGGCTAAGGGGAGACAATTCCTTAAAAGGGCTTGAGCTTGTAGAGTTTAACCCGTATAAGGATGAGGATTCTAAAACATATGATCTTATGTTCCGTTTACTGAAAACCTTGTATGGAGAGGAGTTCTAAGCATGTCTGATACTCAGAAGAGCTGGATTGAACACGAAGAGCAGGTTGTTGCTCATAACTATGCACCGCTTGGTGTGGTGCTGAGCCGCGGTAAAGGTTCCAAAGTTTGGGACATGGACGGTAAAGAGTACCTTGATTTCATGAGCGCTTATAGCGCTGTGAATGCTGGCCATGGTAATCGCCGTTTGCTGAGTGTGCTTATGGAACAAGCATCTCAACTGGCCATTACGTCTCGTGCGTTTTATAACGACCAGCTTGAGCCATTTGCGCGTGCATTGTGTGATGTGACAGGCCTGGACATGGTTCTGCCAATGAACACGGGCGCAGAGGCTGTGGAAACAGCCATTAAAGCTGCGCGTAAGTGGGGCTACCAGAAAAAAGGTGTGGAAGCGAACAAGGCTGAAATTATCGTCAGTGGCGGTAACTTCCATGGTCGTACCACAACGATTGTATCTTTCTCTGATGATGAAGAGGCAAAGGCAGATTATGGTCCTTACACACCGGGCTTTAAAACTGTACCGTTTGGTGACGCGGAAGCTTTGCGTAACGCCATTACCCCAAACACAGTTGCCTTTCTGACTGAGCCAATGCAGGGTGAGGGCGGTATTATTCTGCCACCTGAAGGCTGGTTGAAAGAAGTGCGCAAAATTTGTACGGAAAATGATGTGCTGTTGATTGTGGATGAAATCCAAACAGGCATGGGTCGTACAGGTAAAAACTTTGCTTTTGAACATGAAATTGCCGAAGAGAAGCCAGATATGCTCTTGCTTGCTAAAGCAATTGGTGGAGGTCTTTTCCCGCTGAGTGTTTGTGTTGGTAAAAGGCATGTGATGGAAGTATTCACACCAGGTACGCATGGTTCTACTTGGGGCGGTAATCCGCTTGCTTGTGCTGTTGGTAAAGAAGCTGTGGCCATTTTGGTGGAAGAAAAGCTTGCAGAGCGCAGTGCAACACTGGGTGCATATCTGAAAAACAAGCTTGAAGCTCTGAACACATCTCTGATTACAGAGATCCGTGGTGCAGGCCTTTGGGTTGGTGTCGATATTGATACGACAAAGGTGGAAGCAAAAGCTGTGGCGAAGGCTCTCTTGAAGAAGGGCGTCCTCTGCAAAGAAACTCATGCAAAAACATTGCGTTTGGCGCCGCCACTCGTGATCACTGAAGCCGAGATTGACTGGGCTGTTCAGCAGATTCAGGACGTCCTTGCGTCTTTTGATGCACAGGCCGCATAAAAAATCGATAAAAAATAAAAGGGCCCCTATTGCGGGGCTCTTTTTTTGTGTTTAGACTGCTTGGGTATAACGCATAGAAGGAGTCCGCCTGTGCATACCCAAAACGATGTAGATAAGAATATTAACCTGACCCTTATTGAGGCAGGTTTTTCAGGGATTATGGCCAACCTGATTACAGGTGTCCTACTCATTAAACTTGCCCTAGAGCTTGGCGCGACAGGTGTAGAAATTGGTTTACTTGGCGCTTTCCCATTTCTTTGTCAATTTGCGCAAATTCCAGCGGTTATGCTGATTGCCCATTTTGGGCGTCGTCGTGTTTTTGGCCTTCTGGGTTCAATGGGCTACCGCCTTGCTGCACTTGGTATTATTGCGTCTCCATTTATGTTTGAGGCTGAGGTGGCTTTAAAACTGATTGTTCTTCTTTCCTTTATGCAGCATTTTTCTGGTGGGTTTTCAACGGGGGCGTGGAATGGTTGGATTCGTGCACTGATCCCAGAAAAGAAACTTGGTTCTGTTTTTGGAAACCGCATGTTTTACTTTACCCTTACAGGGACTATTGCCGCAGTTGTTGCGGCTATCGGGGTTGACTTAGGGACCGCCTATAATGAGGAATGGACCATTCCTATTATTCAAATTTGTTTTGGTCTTGGTCTTGTTGCCGGGATGTTCTCGTTTTATTACTACGCGCGTTGGCCTGACGTGCCTGCAGAAACAGCGCCGCCAATGGCCATGATTCGAGAGTTTATTTTGCCGCTTAAAGATGCCAGCTTTAGAAAACTGATCTTCTTCCTGTTGTGCTTACTTTTTGCTTTTAACCTCGCGGTGCCATTCTTTACGGTGTACATGCTACAAGTGATCTCTCTACCTGTGACTTACGTTATGGGCTTTTGGGCTCTTGGGCAGTTTATGCAGGTACCATTCTTTAGGTGGTGGGGCATGATTGCAGACCGTTTTTCACATACGGCTGCGCTTGGTGCGTGTTTGCCTTTCTTTGTGATTTCACTATTGTTGTGGCCTCTGACAACTTTGCCAGAGCCGCACCCTTATACAATTCCAGTCTTGATTTTGATTCACCTGCTTATTGGTGTAGGGCTTTCGGGAGTCATTCTTTCTACACAGGTGATTGCGCTTAAAATTGCACCGCGTGAAAAAGCATCAAGTTACATGGCAACATCAACAATGCTATCATCGCTCTCTGCTGGTATTGCCTCTATTGCTGGTGGTTACTTTGTAGAAAAGTTAGATGGTTATAGCCTTGGACTTAAATTCCTTTGGACAACACCAGCTGATGCCACTGCTGTTGTAGCTTACGATATGCGTAACTACGATTTCCTATTTGTTGGTGCAGCAATTTTGATTCTGCTTATTATTCCTCTTCTTGCGACAATCAAAGAAGAGGGTAAGGTTCGCCCAGAAGAGATTCGCAAACTGATGCGCTCACGTGCAATGGGTATGTTTAGATCGTTTACAACGGTCGCAGGCCTACGCCAGCTCACAACTTATCCGATGTCACGTGTTGTGGAGCGTCGTAAAAACCATAAGCTTCGTGCTCTGATTAATGGAGACGATAAAAAAGACCTGTAAATCAGGTCTTTTTTATTTCTGAAGTTAAACGTATTAGTTGCCACCAACCCCGAGAATTGTGCCGCGCTTACCACCATGGGCAAGAAGTAGGTTCGCAATATCAAGGTGACCATAGTCCAGTGCAAGATCAATCGCTGTACGGCTGTTTCTGTTGGTTGTATTGGCATCTGCACCACGCTCTAGCAGGTATTTGGCTACATTAAAGTGTCCATAGATCACTGAGATCAACAGTGCGTTATTACTGTTAATATCGCGCGGCCTTAGGTTTGCACCAAGATCCAAAAGTTTTTTAGTGAACTTAATTGACCCTTTGTAAGATGCCAACATAAGTGGTGTAATACCAAAGCGGTTTTGGTGGTTATAGTTGGCACCAGCTTTAATAAGTGTATCAAATAGCTCAGCATTATTGTTTTCAATGGCGTAGTAGAGCGGAGTCCATTCTTCCGCATTGGTTGCATTGACTTGCGCTTTTTTAGCAATGAGGCGCTCTACAATATTTAGGTTGTTGTTTTTAGCGGCAACAATAAGCGGCGTTTCTTCAATAGAGTTGGCGATGTTTACATTTGCGCCAGCCTCCAGGAGAATTTCAATAATCTGAGTCTGGTCAGCACGCACAGCTGTGAGAAGTGGGTATGTTCCAAATGAATTTTGTTTATTCAGGTCATGGCCAATTTGTAAAAACAGGTAAACCGCATCAGTATTACCTGTGCGGGCAGCGTTAATGAACCCTTCTACAGTGTTGGCAAAGCCCATATCTTGGAGCTTTTCAATCATAATAATGCGTTTTGAAATTTCTGTATCAGATAGGCCCATTTCACGGAACTCAAGAAGTTGCTTGATGTAAGCCTCATCACGTCTAATGTTGCTTTCGTCTTCCGCCACTACATCGGTTTCTACCATTTTACCATCTTTAATGCGTGATCTTTTTTGAAGCTCTGTTGATTCATTAAACTCATTGAGTTCATCTAAAGTTTTCTGGTTCTCAAATGCTTCAGGTTCTTCTTGCAGAAGGGCACGCTCAAAAATATTTTGAGCATAGAGATTGGGAGCTACACAGAGCCCTAGCGCAACAATAAGTGTTTTATTCATTTTTTTCATACGTATCTTATATTATAGTGTTAAAACGGTTGACATTACAGCCCTAATGCGTAAAAAATCCGCATATTAAACATCACATAATTAAGTAAGCACAGAATATGCCAAACGAATACAGAACACACACGTGTGGAGAACTTAACAAAACTCAGGTTGGTGAGACAGTCACTCTCTCTGGATGGATTTACCGTCGCCGTGACCACGGTGGGGTTGCTTTTATTGACTTGCGTGATGCGTTTGGTATTACTCAAATTGTATTTGATCCACAAAGTGCAGGGACTGACCTGATTGATAAAGTGACGCATACATCACTTGAAACAGTGATCCGTGTTGAAGGTAAAGTTGTTGCGCGTGATGATGCGCAAGTGAACCCGAAAATGTCGACAGGTGAAATTGAAGTTGATGTGGCATCTATGGATGTTCTAAGCGCTGAAATTGAGCAAATTCCTTACAACATTAGTGATGAATCAGTGCCAGAAGAAATGCGCCTGAAGTACCGCTTTATGGATCTTCGTACAGAGCGTATGGCTCGTAACATTGATCTACGTAGCGATGTGATTGCTTCTATGCGTCGTCGTATGTGGGATCTTGGCTTTAAAGAGCACCAAACGCCACTGATTACAAGTAGTTCACCAGAAGGTGCGCGTGACTTCCTTGTCCCGTCTCGTGTACACCCAGGTAAGTTCTACGCTCTTCCACAAGCGCCACAGCAGTTTAAGCAACTTCTTATGGTGAGTGGTTTTGATAAGTACTTCCAAATTGCACCTTGCTTCCGTGATGAAGACGCCCGTGCTGACCGTTCACCAACTGAGTTTTACCAGCTGGATATGGAAATGAGCTTTGTGACGCAAGAAGACACATTTGCAGCATTTGAAGCGGTGTACCCGCCACTTCTTGAAGAATTTTCTGACTTTACAGGCGTGAAGTATGACGTTGACCAAGGTCCACTACGTCGTATTCCTTACGCTGAGTCTATGTTGAAATACGCATCAGATAAGCCAGACCTTCGTATCGCCATTGAAATTATGGATGTAAGCGAAGATTGGGCTGCTTCTGACTTTGGCGTATTCAAAGGCATCGTTGAAAAAGGCGGCCATGTTCGTGCAATCCCTGCACCAGGGGCTGCTGCACAACCTCGTAGCTGGTTTGAAAAGCTTGGCTCTTGGGCACAAAAGTCTCTTGGTATGCCAGCGGCTCCAGGTTACATCACTTGGGCTGAAGGCGGCTTTAAAGGCCCACTTCTTAAGTTCATCTCTGAAGATAGTGTAAAAGCTATGTTTGAGCGTGCTGGTCTTAAAGAAGGTGACAGCCTATTCTTCGTTGCTGGTAAAACACCAGACCTTTACAAGCAACTTTCTCCACTGCGTGTACGTATTGGTGAAGACCTTGGCCTTAAGGAAGAAAACGCATTCCGCCTATGCTGGATTGTTGACTTCCCAATTTACGAGCGTGATGAAGAAACAGGTAAGCTTGATTTCGAACACAACCCATTCTCTATGCCACAAGGTGGTATGGAAGCGCTGGAAACAAAAGATCCACTTGAGATTAAAGGTTACCAGTATGATGCGGTATGTAACGGTTTTGAAATCCTGTCAGGTGCGATTCGTAACCACCGCCCAGATATTATGTACAAAGCTTTTGAGCTTGCTGGCTACGATAAGAGCACAGTAGATGACCAGTTTGGCGGTATGATTAACGCCTTTAAACTTGGCGCTCCTCCACATGGTGGTTGGGCAATCGGTGTTGAGCGTACAATTATGCTCCTTGCTGATACAGCAAACATCCGTGAAATTACAGCCTTCCCGATGACACAGCGTGCGGAAGACCTTCTGACAGGTGCTCCAAACGAAGCGTCACCAGAGCAAATGATGGAACTTCACCTGAAGCATGTAAACCTGCCTCAACCTGAAGAAACAGCTGTTGCTTAAGGCAAAACACTTTAAAAACCCTCTCAAGCGAGAGGGTTTTTTCTTGTGAAGCCCTAAAAAAAATCAAATATTTTACATATTGTTGTTTGTACTACTTATTTTGTGTTGTATACTAATTCAATCTATCAATCTATATCGTAAATTTTGCTCCACTTATGGAGCCCCGCCTACAAAGGCGTTCTTCTCTTTTCCGAAAGGAGAGAATCATGTTTAAAAACATGGTCTACAAAAATACCATCAAGTTTATCTTTACCTTGGCTGTGCTCGCCACTGCTGGCTTGCTGGGCTATGGTAAAGGTGTTCTGGATCCTTTTATCCTTGAAGTCGGTACTGTGCCATTTTGGTGGTGTATCGGCATTTGTGTCGCTATCGCTTGGGTCTGGTTTAATCTGTTGCGCTCTGGTCTTGCACTCGACCGCGCCATGATTGATGCCAAAAAGACAAAAGCTTATCTGGACGATGAGTCTGTTGATCCGACTGATCGTGTTTTGACAATGGTGACTGGTAACATCACTGGTGTGAGCCAAGATTCCATTGTTGCACGTCTGTATCTTCGGATTGGCAAGTCGCTCAAAACCAATGCCAAATACCAAATCAACATCAACAACTTTCAGGACCGCTTTAACAGCGAGCTTGGTCGTCGGTTGATGTGGGTTCTAGGTGTGTCTGGTCTTTTGACCGTTCTTGGTCTGATCGGGACATTTGCCGGCTTTATGTTCGGTATTGAATCCCTTGGTTTGAGTGAATCCATCGTCTTTGAAGAAATTGTGGGCAAGATTGGTTCTGCTCTCGATGGCTTTAAGACAGCTTTTGCAACCACACTGTATGGTGCTGTTGGTTTTGCGGTTGCCACCTATTTGGCAATCACCCAACGCATGAATGCAAGTGAAGTCAGCAATACGGTTATCACCATGACGGACACGCAAGTGTTGCCAGTTGTGAATGATCCTGAGCTGGTTGTTGGCTTGATGCAAAAATGGAATGAACTGAAAACTCAGCAGGAGGAATCGTAAGATCCCGCTGCGTAACATAGAAGGAGTGTCACATCATGCGATTTGACAATTCTTTTGATGACTTCGGCGGAGATAATGCGGTTGCGAATTTGATCGCGGATGCGTGGGCCGGCTTTGCCGGCACACTGCTCATCCTTATTATCCTCTTGCTTCTGGTTATCAATCCAAAGGCCGACCCTGTCGAGCCAGAAGAATCCGCACTGTATATTACCTCTGTGTGGGACACGGGCCTTCCCTACCGGGATGATCCGAACAGTTCCCGCCGTGCTAAGCTTGAATCAGCTGGTGTTCCGATTCAGCCTGGTCACTCCATGTCAGACTTTGACTTGTGGGTGGCTTATATTGCTGATGAAGGTGGCCGCTGTGAGCTTGTGGGTTATCCCAGCCAAATCCGTAAATCACCTCTCCTGAAATTGGACGAGGATGATCGCGGCTGGTCGGGATCTGACCTGAAGGATGACATCAACCGTGAGGTTGTGGGCGCACGTAGCCTTCGTCTTCCTGCAGGACAGTACATTGTATCGGTACACTTGTTCTCTAGCCGTGACCCGGTGAGTGAAGAAGTACCGCTGCTTGTAGACTTGAAAATTGAGGTCAACAAAGATCAGCCTGATCGTTACCTGATTGAACATCAAATTCCTTACACGCGTTCGCGTATGGAGTATGGTGTACAGTTTCGGGTGAATGAGGATGGTCAGGTCATTGAATCTTCAGTGCTTGCACCCTCAACTGAAATGCGTATTGCAACGGCGCCCGGTGGCCGGAACTCAATTTGTGGTTCCTCTTCGCCCCGTAGGCCTGGTCCGCACTCGCGTTAAAGGAGAAAGCTATGTATGACTTTCTAATGGAATATGTCATGGATGGGCGTTCCTTGGCCGTGGTGTATGTGGTTTCCGCTGCACTTGGTGCTTTCCTTCTTATCTCCACCGCTGTGGGCGTTTCCGCAGCGTTGGGGGTGAAGGTTCGCCCTTGGGTCGCACTGTGTGTGGCCAGCTTGGGCGCAGTCCTGTTTGCTGTGAATACGCTCATTCAAGTCAATATGCCTAACGTCATTTATGATGGCGCTTATAGCCAAGGTAAAAATGACTACATCGGCATGCCGAACCCTGGTTGTTTTAGCGTTGTTTACGACGCTGAAGGACAGCCCCGAATGATGTTTGGGGCAGGGCAAACGGTCGACCGAGTGGTTGAACCTGTGCTGGACGCTGAAGGCAATCCTAAGATTGGTGAGAACGGGAAACCGCTTCTGAAGCTGATTGAAGGCGCTGACCTCGTCAAGTACACGCTGCGGGCACGTCCTGTCACTGAGCGTGGCTATGTTTACCTTTGGGTGAGCTCGCCGGTTTATCCGGAAGTTCATTCTTGTAAGCTTTATCAGGACCAAAAGAACAATGATCTCGCACAAGGCCTCCAAGAGGCTTGGGATCAGGTTCATGGCACTGAGCCGGAAGGCGAAGGCGAACAAGGTGAAGGTGAGCAGGGTGATGCCGAACAAGGGCAACAGCCTGGCCAGCAAGGCCAAGGACAAGCGCAAGGTCAAGGTGAACCTAAGCCTGATATCGAATTCACTATGCCTGTTGAAACAGAACAGGACGGTGAAGTTACGGAAGAGGCTCAAGGTGAAGAAGGTGCAGAAGGTGAAAAAGGTGAAGGTGCAAATGCCCAAAACCAAGATCCTGATGGGACGCCGTCTTCGGGAATGATTACCATCGTTCCTTATGATCCTGACTTGCCGCCTAAGCAGTAAGTCTCTGACAAATCGAACTCAGAAAAGGTGCCTACGGGCACCTTTTTTGTTGCCTGCTTGTAAACATATAAAAAGGAGTGCTATGATATGGCTCACAATTTAAAAGGAGAGGGGGATAATGCCTATGTTTGCAATTGCCAAAACGGAAGCTGCTGTGGGGCTTTCTCCTATCCAAACATCTCACCCTGAAAAACCAACCGCTGGTGAAGTGCAAATTAAAGTGCACTACGCAGGCCTGTGCGGTACAGATATGCACATTTATAACTGGGATGCATGGTCACAAGAGCATGTGAAGCCTCAGCGTATTCTTGGTCATGAATTTGTGGGTGAAGTGGTTGCTGTTGGTGACGGTGTTACACGTGTAGAAACAGGGCAAATGGTGAGTGGTGAATGTCATGTCGTATGTGGTGTCTGTTCACTCTGTAAAGCTGGCAAAGCACACCTGTGTGAACAAACAGAGATTATTGGCGTGCACCGTGATGGTGCCTTTGCAGAAGTCTTTAATTTCCCTGAAAGCAATGTATGGCCTGTTCACTCTTCTATTCCAACAAAGCATGCGGCGATTTTTGATCCACTTGGTAATGCAATGCACACGGTAGACGCAGCTGATGTGGGTGGTAAAAATGCTTTAGTTGTTGGAGCGGGAACCATTGGTCTTGCTGCGGTTTCAATGGCGAAATCGCGTGGTGCAAAACGTGTGTTTGTCTTTGAGCCAAACCCTGAAAAACGTGCTCTTGCTCTTCAATTTGGTGCAGATGAAGCCGTAGATAGTGCGGATGCAAATAAGTGGAGTGTCCTTAAAGGCGTAGAGATTGGATCTGTTCTTGAAATGAGTGGTCATCCAGCAGGTATGAATGATGCTTTTGAAGCAGTTCAGGCTGGTGGTACAGTTGCGATGCTTGGTCTCCCAAGCAGTGAAATTTCCTTTGATTTTGCAAAACATATCATCATGAAGGGTGTTTCTGTACATGGTGTGATCGGCCGCAAGATGTATGAAACTTGGGAACAGGTCGATACATTCCAGCGCTCTCATGCAGATACAGTGGAAAAACTCATTACTCATACGGTTAAAGCTGAAAACTTTGAAGATGCTTTTGCCCACATGAAAGCCGGAAAAAGCATTAAAACAGTCCTTGATTTTAGCCATTTTTAATCTTTTTTGACATAAATCATGGGATAGTGCTTGAAACAGGCTTAAAAATCCATATATTAGACAAGCTTTAAATATCTGAACTTACCTATTTGCTGGGTTTCCAGTAATTTCTCTGAGGCGTTGTGTTTGTGTAGCCTCTATACTTGCCACTCCCTGAAAAGGACTTCCAATACATGAGTAAGATTACTTTCATCGACCGTGCCACCCCAGAGCAATTGAATACTGTTAACCAAATGGTTGACCAAGGATTCAAGCTGATGGATACCAATGCACCGTTTAATGAAAAGCTTGGTGTGGTGCCAATGATGAAGCGAGAAGGTGAGCAAATCTATATTTTGGTTTGCGGTGATACCTGCTCGGAAGAGGAATGGCAGAAAGCTTGTGTGAGCTAGACCATTCAGCGAAACGAATTAAACTTAAAGGGTGCCCACAGGGCGCCCTTTTTTCATTTTTAAAATTCGTGGTATGCTTGTGCCACAAAAATTGAAGAAGAGGAGCACCTGCCCATGAACACATCATTTCAGTCTCACCTAGAAACAGAGATTCAAGGCCATAAAGAAGCAGGGACTCTTAAAGAGCTTCGCCACCTGGATGCGCCGATGTCTGCTCATACAAACATGCGTGAAGCGGGCGGTGAAGTGGTTGTGCTCTCTTCTAATAACTATCTTGGTCTGGCCAATCACCCTCATGTGGTTGCCTCAGCAAAAAATGCGCTTGAAAAATATGGTAATGGTACAGCGTCTGTACGCTTTATCTGCGGTACTATGACGATTCATGAAGAGCTTGAAGAGAAACTTGCGAAATTTCATGGCACAGAGTCATGCATGACGTACCCATCTTGCTGGTCAGCCAATACAGGACTCTTTCCAACCATTTGTAAACCGGGTGATGTGCTTCTGAGTGATGAGCTGAACCATGCCAGCATTATTGATGGTTGCCGTCTGGTTTCTAAGGCTGTGCAGAGAGATGTTTATAAGCATAGCGATATGGCTGACCTAGAAGCCAAGTTAAAAGCGTCTCAGGATGCGCCTAACCGTTTTGTGGTGACAGATGGTGTCTTCTCTATGGAAGGAGACATTGCAAAGCTTCCTGAGCTTGTAAAGCTGTGTAAGACGTACAATGCGGTGCTTATTGTTGATGATTGTCACGGCGTGGGTGTACTTGGTGAAACAGGTAAAGGTATTACCCAACACTTCGGTCTTGAGGGGCAGGTTGATATTATTACAGGAACTGTTGGTAAGGCACTTGGTGGCGCCGCAGGTGGTTATATTTGTGGCTCTAAAGAGCTAACACAGCTTCTTGTACAAAACTCACGTCCACACCTCTTTTCAAACGCCATTTCTCCTGCAACAGCTGGGGGCACAATTGGTGCGCTTGAAGCGCTTGAAAGAGAGCCTGAGCTCATGACAAAGCTACATGCGAACGTGAAGCAAATGCGTGATGGTTTGAAGGCTCTTGGCTTTAAACCTCTCGATGGGGAAAGTGCGATTATTCCAATTATTGTTGGCGATACCGCCCTTGCCATTCAAATGGCGGATGAAATGTTAAAACAAGGTTTCTTTGTGACAGGGTTTGGGTTCCCTGTGGTGCCAGAAGGCGCTGCGAGACTGCGTATTCAGATGAGTGCTGCTCTAAGTGAATTGGATATCTCTAACGCATTGGATGCACTTGCAATTATCGGTAAAAAGCATGGTTTGATTTAAGTTTGCAGCATTTAAAAATAATGATTTAAGCTTGACGGAGAGAGGATATCCTTCCATAACAGTATGTAACAAGTGAATCTGTGGTCCTTTCTATCTGGAGGTTTCTCCATGAAAAAGCTACTCCTTGTTGCATTTCTGTTCTTTACCCCTGCTTCTGTAATTGCTGGACCTGCTGATGTTGATTGGCAGCTATTTGAGCACCGTTATGGTTCAGATAAACCCACTTACAGAACGCACAGGCGTCAGTCTGGTAGTTCCAAAAATATTACAGGAACCCAGGCAGAGGAAAAAATTCGCCGCATGCGTCGCGGTATCAATTGCTCTTTTGGTGAATGGCAATGCAGAATCACCCCAAAAATGAAAGGCTTGTTTAAGCCTGACGGTATTAAGCTGAAAATGCGCCGCGAATGGTAATCGACTTTATGGTTCTCCTGTTTAGGAGAGCCTTTTTTCTTGCTTGATATTTATGCGCTTTCTGTGCACTCTTAGCCCCATGAATAAAACACCACTTAGCCTTATTTTGTACCAAACAGAGATTGCCCAAAACATGGGGGCAATGGCACGGACTTGTGCAGCGTTTGGGGTGTCTATGCATGTGGTTGAGCCCCTTGGTTTTATTTGGAATGAGCCGAAAATGCGTCGTGCCGGTATGGATTACTTAGATCAGGTTGATTTACACCGTCACTTAAGTTTTGATAAGTTTATACAGGCTAAACCTCAGGCCAGCCGTCTTGTGGTGATGACAAAGTTTGCAGAAACAGAACTGCAGGACTTTGCTTTTGAAGAAGGCGATATGCTATTGATGGGGCGTGAAAGCACTGGTGTAGATGAAGATGTTCTGGATGTAGCAGATGCGCTGGTTAAAATCCCGATGCTACCAGAAGCTAGATCCCTCAACGTGGCACAAAGTGCAGGTATGGCAACGTTTGAGGCCTTGAAACAAATGAATAAACTTCCATCAGGAGAAGACAAATGACATTTAGAGCTGACTTTGCCGCTTGGATTAAACATTACCAAGAGCGCGTGACAGAAACGTTTGAAGATTTAGATGGTAGTGGCAAGTTTGATGTTCAGCCGTGGGTGAAGCCTGAAGGTGAGATGCTTCAGGGCCATGGTGAAATGCGTGTGATGCGTGGTGAAGTTTTTGAGAAAGTGGGTGTGAATTTTTCACATGTACATGGCACGTTTAGCGATAAGTTTCGTGAACAAATTCCGGGTGCAGCAGAGAGTGGTGGTGAGTTCTGGGCTTGTGGCGTCAGCCTTGTTGCCCATATGGCAAATCCAAAGGTGCCAGCAGTTCATATGAACCTTCGTCGTATTGAAACATCTATCGGCTGGTTTGGTGGCGGTGCTGATCTCACACCATACTTCCCATATGATGACGATACAAAACTCTTCCATGATGCACTGAGAGAACCTTGTGATACTTACGGTGCTGATACCTATGAAACATATAAAAAAGCCGCTGATGAGTACTTCTTTTTGCCGCATAGAAATGAGCCGCGTGGTGTTGGTGGCACCTTTATTGAAGGCTTAAACAGTGGTGATTTAGAGAAAGACTGGCAACTGATTCAAGGCACAGGTGAAGGGTTCTTAAAAGCTTATGCTGAAATTGTTGAGCGTCGCATGAATGAACCTTTTACAGAGGCAGACCGTGAACACCAACTTGTGCGTCGTGGCAGGTATGTTGAGTTTAATCTTCTGCATGATCGTGGTACTAAGTTTGGCTTTGAAACAGGTGGAAATACAGAAGCGATTTTGATGAGTATGCCCCCTGTCGTTAAATGGCCCTAAAGAAATAATCCTACCCTTATTTCTTTAGGGAGGCTGTGCGTATCGTTTAAAAAATGTTTTCGCTTATGCTTAGAGAATTTATAAATATGCGTTTTATAAACCTGTAGCCTTTTGTTTCTTTTAATGTGGATTTCTTTTATACTGTCTCCACAATAAAATAAGGATTCAAAAATGGCAGGCTCTCCTCTATACCCACCAGTTCGCCGTGGCGATGCAAGTAAACAGGCCCATGTGTCAGTGCCTAAAGATACATACGAGGAAGAGCTAGGCACGGAAGGGTTTGATGGCCCTGCAAGCCATATTTACCATAAAAAACCACCAACAGGTTGGACGGGAATTAAAGGCCCTAAGCAGCCGCGTTGTCTCTATCTAGACACCTTTGTTGGTAGCGACTCTGATGTTGAAAAAACACTCATGTACAATGATGAAGTGCTGCTGAGTGGTTGGCACCTTGGTGAAAGCATGACATACCTGCGCCGTAACGCGCTTGGTGACCGTTTAATGTTTGTGCACCGTGGTGAAGGGACGCTGATTAGTGAGTTTGGTGCCCTTAAGTTTGTGGAAGGGGATTACCTCTTTTTGCCACGCGGCGCTACATACCAATTGCAGCTCACTTCAGAAGATGCATTCCTTTACACGATTGATGGCATTGAAAGCCATATTGGCCTGCCAGAGCGTGGCCTGCTTGGTAAGCATGCCCATGCAGACCCAGGTGTTTATCGTTTGCCTGAAGAAAATACAGAAGGCAGCCACGGTAAAGGCAAAGAATGGGTTGTGCGTGTTGAAGACGCAGATGGTGTCACTGAACTCACTTATGAATTTGACCCTGTTGATGTAACAGGCTGGAAAGGGGATCTCTTCCCTTACGCTCTAAACTGGCGTGATATTCGTCCTATTATTTCTCATAACTATCACCTGCCACCCTCTGTGCATGCCACATTTGTTGGGGAAGGCTTTTATGTGATTTCATTTGTGCCACGTCCACATGAAAGCACTGAGGATGCGCAGAAGGTTCCGTTCTATCATCGTAATATTGATTATGATGAGACGATCTTCTACCACGCTGGAAACTTCTTCTCACGCTCTACAGTGCGTGAGGGCATGATTACGCTTCATCCGCGTGGGCTTCATCATGGGCCACACCCGAAAAAATACCGTGAGCAAGATAAGCTTGCTGGTAAAATGGCACAAGAAGTAGCTGTGATGGTTGATACAAGACGCCCACTTAAAGTGGTTAGTGACCTGCCAGAGGGTGCAGAAGACACTGGTTATGCCATGAGTTGGAAAGAGTAAGTCTTGAAAGTTTAAGGCATTACCCCTATAAAAGAGAGGTCATGTAACCTCTCTTTTCTTTTGCAAAAAGGATAACTCCTATGATCAAACGTGTTCTTGTATTTGGTGCTGCTCTGGCATCAATGGTGATACTTTCGGCTTGTGGTTCTGACCCTGCACCCAAAGTAACCGTAACGAGCGGTGGTGCTGGTGAAGTGAATGCAACCCTCAGCGCAACGCCAGCTTTGGACTCTTCGGAAGAGTGGTTCCAGCTGGAGAACATCACATTTACTGATGACAGTGGCCGTGAAGTACTTGTGGTCTTTGACTACAACTCAGCACGCTACAACCAACTGAAGCGCCATAAAGGCAGTATTGCAGACGGCCTTGGCCGCGGCGCTGCTGAACAGCTCAAAGAGAATTTGCCAGGCCGTAACTTGCTTGGTAAAGGTACAGACTTGGTCCAGGGTGAAGACACCTGTAAGGTGATCAAAGCCACACTGGACTATGTTGTTGTTGAGCGCTGTGCCGGCGGGGATCGTTATGTTCTGACGCTGACAGATGAGGCAAAAGTGAACTCTGTTCACTTTGTTGATAACTCTGGCAGTGAGTTCCCCAATACTGTGACGGTCTACCAAACCAATTTCCGTGGAAAGACGGACCGCTTTGAATTCAATATGCTTCGTTGAAGCTTTTTCGAAAAATCAAAAGCCCCCTTTGCGGGGGCTTTTGTTGTGTTAGAGACTTGTTAGTCCATGAGAACAGCTGTTGCATTAACTGTCACGCGTACAGTGTCATCACCACCTTCGGCAACGGGTGCGGCCATGTCGGCAGCCATTTCCATCATTGCCATTGCACGGCCTTTATACATTGGCTGTGGGCGAGGCGGCATGTAGCCAGATGTGTTGACGTTTGCAAGGTGTACATCATCTTTACCAAGTGTTGCACCAATCGCTTTGGCTTTAGATTGTAGACGTTTTAGGGCCTCTAGCAGAAGCTCTTCACTAATTTTGGCGCTTTTTTCTTCACTGAGGTAGAAGTTCAGGCCGTTCATGACAAAACCAAGCTCTTGAATATCACCTGCTAGCTCAAGCAGTGTTGTGTTGTCTTCGCTATCTAGCACAATGCTGTGGCTAGCATACCAGCGTGTTTTAATGAGTTTGCCGTCTTTATTGCGCTCTTCACGTGAGTAAACGTTGTAATTTCCTGTTGTCACATCGATGGTTTTTTTCATCTTTGCAAGGGCGAGGGCTTTTTTCATTTTTGTGTTTACATCATCTTGTACACTGCGTGGGCTTACGCCTTTTGCTTCAACGCGTAGTGTCGCATTTAGACGGTCTTGTGCCACCTTACGTGTTGCCTGTTCGCTCAGTGTTACAAGTGTTGCATCGTTCGGCCATGTGCGCTCTTCTGCTTGTGCAGAAAAAGCAACTGTTAGGCTCATAAGAGAAAGAATTAGATATTTCATGGGGTTAGTTTGTCCTTGTTATTTGCATAAAAGTGTAAAGGACAAGAGCAAATGAAGCAAGGAGGGTTTGCTTTTAGATTGAGAGAAAATGGTTTATGATGCTCTCATGCTAAAACGAATTTTAATGCTCATTCTTGGTTTCAGTGCTCTTACAGGGCATGCCGAAAGTGAGCGCCCTACAGCCCGTATTTTTGATAAAACACAACTGATCTCTTTTGATTTTACACGCCTTCGTGTGCAAAAAGAGCGCCTTCTTGATGGCGGTACTTTGCCTGACTCTATTATGACCCTTGTGTTTCCTGAGGTGCTTCCTGTTGCTGCTGAACGAACTCTACAAGATGACGACTTTGTGGTTGGCGTTTCTATTAATGGAGATACACGTGCATACCCAGTTAAAATTCTTAACTGGCACCATGGGGTTAATGATCTTTTAGGCTCTGTACCTGTGTACGTAAGTTGGGACGCTCTTGCTGGAGCGGGCCTGGCGTTTAACCGCCTTGTAGAAGGGCAGGAGCTTATTTTTGGTCATACAGGTCTTGTGTATCAAGGGGCTGGTATTTTGTATGACCGTACACACCACTCGCTGTGGTCACCACTTGTTGGTGAGGCGATTTCAGGTGATTTCTCTGGAGGTAAACTCTCTTACCTTCCTGTGTTCATGACACGCTGGAAGATGTTTAAACAATCTTTCCCAGATGGAACAGTTTTGAACACGCAAACAGGCTATAGCCGCCCATACGATGTACACCCAATTAGTCCGACATTTGCGCGCGATACAAAGCTGGTATTCCCGACAAAATACTACGGTGATGAGCTACCACGTAAAGAGCTTGTTTACGGTGTAGAGCTCACACGCGGTAAGGATAAAGTTGCTGTGGCATTCAAGCTTTCGGAGCTTGTGAATTATGGCTCTGGTCGTTATGAGTTTAGGTTTGGTAAGGAGCGTATCCCGCTTGCTATTGAACCGATGAAGCCTTCAGGGCGTATTAAACTCCTCGCACCGCCTGAAGTGGATATTAAGGCGCATTATGCTTACTGGTATGCGTGGTCAGCGCACCACCCTCATGGGTTAGTGATTAAGAATTTCTCTCATGCAAAGCATGCAGGGGAAGAGATTGTGAACACGAAGCAGCTGGTACAGTTCTAGCGTTCTAAGTCAGGCTCGAGATCGTTTCTTGCCATTTCAAATGCATCATCAAGCTCAAGTGAGCCTTCAAGTTCTTGGTGCTTTTCTTCAAGCAGTTCCATGAGTTCTTGGTACATAGGATGGTTGAGATAGTTACGCTTAAGTAGGCGATAAATCTGACGAAGGTCAGACGCTGTGAGCGTGCCTTTTTTGAGTTTTATGGTCCACTCTTCTGGAAGCTGGAACGCCAGCAGAAGTTCTTCAAGTGTTGCCTTTGGTGTGCTCATATATAATAGATAAGCATTTTTAGAAGAGATTGCAATAAAAAGAGGAGCCTTTTGGCTCCTCTTTTTTATAAGTGCTACTTGCTAAAATTTGATCGTTCAAACAAGCGAAGCGTGTTAATGCACTGTTCATTTGGTGTTGTGTAAGCAACTTCAGTATATGTATCCAGCGTTGGACGTGGTGATGGTGTGTACAGGAACTTGTACGCGCCTTCAGCATCTCTTACGGCAAAACTTTGAGCACCGCGCTCAAATAGGGCGCTGTATAGGTTTTCTTTCCCTTCAATGAGGCTTGCACAAATAACAAAGTGTTCTGCCGTGTAGGGGTACGATGTTGCGTCGTGCTGTACCACTTGTACTTTACCTGTAAGGCCAAGTTTTTGAATAAGCTCTTGAGATAGAGTACATGCTTCATCATCGTAATCAATGCAAATTACATCGTAACCGTCCCACGCTGCAAAGAAGGCTGTAAATGGCATGGCACCAGACCCAAGGAAAACAAGTGTTTTGCCTTGTGCAGCTTCAGCAATAAGATCTTTTTCAAGGTCCCATAGAGCTTTGTAGTTATTGTAATACCAAAACTCTTTTAGGGTTTCTTGTGTTACGACGTCTTTTTCAATAAAGTGCGTTGCCCAGAATTTTTCCATCATGCACTCCGCTTCACCACAAAGCTTAGGAAGCTTTTGTGCTTCTTGCGTTAGGGCCTCTAGAGGCATGTATGAGCATTCACCACAGTTCTCAATGTGTGAAAGGTAAGATACCAGAGAAGAGAGAATGCGGTTTACATTTGGGTTGTGTGGAGAAAGATCTGTCTCTTTTTCAATTTCACCGCATAGCGTACGGATTTTTTCCGCGTGAGCTAAACCTTGTGAGTGAGTTGTTTGAGCGTCTTGCGCTTGAACTTGTGACATAACCAATCCCTTTATTGTATGCAGGTACTTTTAGAAGGGTTTTGCTATTCTGTCAAAAGTTAATTCTCTCGTAGCTGTAGTTTTTACCTTGCAGGTATTTTTTGCTGTTTGGTGAGACTTGACCCACAGGAACAAGGGCTGGCCCTGCGGGCTCGGTGAGAACATAGGTTTGACCATCAAGTCTTAGGGCCCAGTCATTATTTCCTTGAGGTACTCGGATTGCTAAAAAGGCATGCTCTGGTACATAGATCATCGCAACGCTTATAGACGGGTATAGGTTTTTAACAATGGCAGCGTACATGACACTTTTGCTGTCACAGTCTCCTTGGTTGTTCATAAGGATACCATATGGTGTCGCAAAACCTTGTCCGTTACTGGTCACGCGACTCACCAGAGTGTTATAAGGAATTGCTTGTACAAAATTAAGGGCATAGTCCAAAGTTTCACGCATGCTTTTGCCTTGGTTGGCTTGTTTGATCGCGGTTGCAACAGGGCGCATTTTAGCGACATATTCTTTAGCAATGCTGCCGTGGTCTGGCATCACATACTCGGTACCATTTTCAGTATAAGTTTTAAGGCCACGCTCCTTAAAATACTGGTCCTGAATTTTATCGAGCCTGTAATCCATCTGGCGTTGTACTTGGCTAAGTCTGTGCTGTGAACGTGCTTGGACGCTGTACATAACGCCTTTGTGTTTGAGTTTAACGTCAACCTTAGTTCCGCCCCCCTCAAGGGTGCGTGCGTACTTTTTAAGTTCTGAATATGTATGACGCTTTACATCTGTGGGGCTATAGGCTTTGAACCCTCGTGCACCCTCTCTAAAGTCATATGTTGGGACTGTAAAAGCAGTGCTACGCTTTTTGCCGTACATATCACGCCAAAGCATATGAATGTTGGTGCCGGAACTGAGTGAACGGGTATTGTAACTCAGTTGCCTTGCATACGCAGACGAGGCCCATGTAAAGGTTAGGGCGGAAATCACGAAAATGGTGATAAGGCTTCTCATTATTTACTTATGATAGGCCAAGCAAGAAAGGGTGCCTATAAATACCCCTGCAAAAAGCCCTCTCAAGTATGAGAGGGCTTTAAGGTGTGTGTCGATTCAGGCTTATAGCGTGCCGGCGGCAATCGCTATCATAATGCCGTAGATTGTAAAGTGCGCACATTGATCTGCAACGAGCCAAACGTAGAATTTATTGTCATAGATCATTTGGCAAGGCTTACCATCTTTGTCTTCGCCCATTGCGCTGTAACCTTTGCCTTTGGTGAGGTTCATTTTGCAATAGTCGATGATGTAGTGCGTCAGGAAGTCAAATACGAACAGCGCTCCAATCAGGCTTAGAGAAAGCTCAGGATGCACAGCGTACTTCCATACCAAAAGCGCTGCAAGTGCACCAAGGCCGTGGTTAAAGCTGTGTGCAATACCACCAGGGTGCAAGAATGTTCCCTTGTTTTTATAGTGCCATTCTGTCTGCCAAAGGCCATCTGCAAAGAAGTGCTTCAGCGCAAGAAGGAACCCGAGTACTGCGATTGCTATCGTCATGTATATCTCCATAAATAAACGGAAAAGTTAAATTTCCTCTTTATTCTATATTCTGGGGAAACTGTAAAGAAGTTTTCTTCTTAAAGTTTAGTACCCCAATTTCATTTCTACCATTGCGGCGATTTCTCTAAATGTTGTAATCCAACCTTTCTCGAGAGCTTCAGCAATTTCAAGGTGAAAACCTTTAATGTCTTCGTTTCTAATTTCAGAGAGCCAATCTTTAATGTCTCTGGCAATTTCTTCTCTAAGTATTTCTGTCAGGATGCCGTCATCATTGTCTTCATGCAATTTCACTTGGCGAATCACTTTGGGAATAAACTTAAATGCTTTGCCGCTTTCTGTAAGCCTAAGGCAAAACACTGAGGCGCCTGTGCAAAAAGAGGGGTCGCCTTCTTTGTAAATAGGTATGTCCTCAACCATGTCTCGCTTAAAGAGGGCTGCAATCGGGTGAGCGTAGGTTGGGAACCATCTTGAGGCTTCTTCAGCATCAACTTCAAACATGTTGTTATGGAGGGTTGGGAACTGCTCAATAAGGTGATGTTTACTGTTTACAGTTTCTGTGACGCCATAAACTGCAGCAAGCTCTTGCTCTTCTTCTGCTGCTTGTAAAAAGTGATCGAGATTGAGAGGGAGGAAGTCATCATCATCTTGGAAGTAAACATACGGGTTACTGCCTTGCTCAAGTGCTTTTTGGCGCAAAGCGTTTTGATTGCGGCGCTCTGTTTCTGTGGCTGTAAGAACTGTGACGCGAGGGAGGGGCAATACTTCGCGTGTATGGGCAAGCCAGTGCTCTAGCTTGAGCCTTTCATGGTCGGTGTCTGTATCAAACACAACAATAAAGTGGTGCCTAATCCACTTTTCTGGAGATTGGGCCGCCTCAACAAGAATATCTTTATAGACAGCTGCGCCACGCCGGGAGGGCGTTACGATATCTACAAGATCTGTACGTGTTAAGGGTGACTGATCCGTCATGTTTTATTGTAGGCTTTTTATTGGTTTATTATTTTTTACACTGCCCTTATGCCAGCACAAAAGCGTGGTTTTGTTTGGCATTCGTGCGTGGCAGGGGCAGCAACGCCCCCGCACCGTTATTTTGATTATGTTCCAAATAACGATAACCTACAGATTTTATGAGGATATTTGAACTCTAGCAAGCTCTGCTTTAGTAGTCAGCGCTCAATGTTTTGCTTCTTGTGTAAGATTCTGATGGGGAATCAGGAGAAGAAAACCTTAGCACAACCAAAGAGATCGCAAGGAGAATAAGCCCAATGATAACAAGCTTCACTGTTGGTGTGATGTGTTCTTCTGGTGTAACATCAATAATATGAGGTTCGTTGCGTCTCTGCCACATTCTGGTGATTCGGCGTTTCAAGTAATACACAAGAAACGGCAAGCTTAAGTTTAGAATGGTGAGTATGATTAGGCGTGTCATTTTACTATCCTCCTACAACAACTTGTGTCATTTGCCAGTAAATATCTTTAAATAAAATTGCCAGAACTGCGCCTGTGCATAGAAATGGTCCAAACGGAAGAGGGTCTTTCAGTTCTCCTTTTGAGAGTCCTTTACGAATAAAGATTGTAATAAGGCTAGAAAGAGAAGCGAAAAGCATCAAAATTGGAATGCCTGCAACACCCACCCAAGCACCAAGTGCAGCCATCAGTTTAATGTCGCCGCCACCCATGCCGTGTTTTCCAGTCACTTTAAAGAAAGTAAAAGCGAGAAGGGCAAACGCACCACCACCAATGGCGAGCCCCCACAGGCTTTCAGAGGAGCTGAGGCCACTTGTGAGAGGGCTTACGAGATAAAGTACTAGAATCATCGGTACAGTAATGTGATCTGGCAGAATAAAGTGTTTTACGTCAACTTCTGTAAGAAGGCTTAGGAGTAGGAATGCGCCGCCCCATGCAGCAAGTTGTTCTGTAGAAAGGTTTAAGCCCGTACTAAAAGTGTAAAGGGCAAATAGGGCGATATAGCCTGCAAAAATACAGTAAGTTCTTCCCGTGAAAAGCGCCGATTTTATAAGCGGGCGCTCATCTTTATCAAACGCGAAAAAGTCTTTTAAAAATTCCATAAACAGCAGTGTAGGCAAAAAAAGAAAGCCTTGGCATAAAAAAAACAAAAAAAGTGATATTTTCCCTTTGCAATTTTCTGCATACATTGTTATATACACTCTCAGTGCGCCCGTAGCTCAGCTGGATAGAGCGCGACACTACGGATGTCGAGGTCATGGGTTCGAATCCTTTCGGGCGCGCCATTTTCTTAGAAAACCATGACTTTCAATCAGTTTTTCCATGTAAAAAGCAACCCGTACAAGCAGGTGGTACAATCGCATGGCTAAGGTTTCGTATATTCAAAGACGAGGTGGAATCTATTATTTCCGCCATCCAGTCCCAAAATATTTAAAGAGTCTTCTCGGTCAAGGTGAGTTGATGTACTCGTTCAAGACCTACTGTTATGATGATGCCAAGGTAAAAGGGCTGTTTTTAGCTCAAATGGCAAAGAGGATGTTTCAGGTTATGTCTCAATCAAAAATGACAATTAGTGAAAGTGATGCAAAGCAAATCGTAAGAGAGTATTTCCATCACGGGCTTGTTAGGGTTAATGATGTGATTGAGTACGAGAGAAACTTACGTGATGTTGAGATACATGAGTTTGACGAACTTAGTAGGCCAACTACAATGAATAAAGACCAACTTACTACTACATATAAATAAAAAATACCCTAAAATCGGTATCCCACTGAAACGGCGCCGAACATGGCATTGCTGCTTTGGTTATCAAACTCTTTTGTACGCCAGTTGATGGTATAGGAAATACGAGCACGGCCTTTTGTGAGACTTACGCCGGTATTAAAATCAGCAACAAAAGGTTTTTTATCAACAGAGTGGCTATCTTTAAAAGTATTTCCATCTAAAAAGATGTTACGGGCAATGGCTCTACCTTCAATTCCTGCAAACAATGACCAAGCAAAAGCGCCTTCAGGGACTGCAAAATAACCTGACCCTGGTATTGCTGGTCTTACGCGAATAGGCGGAGTTTGCCACTGGTATTTCTTAGGGGTTAGCTGAAATGTTGCGCCTGCTGCGCCATAAGTATAAACATTACCAAGTGTTGCCCCGACGTGAGGAGATACTCTGAGAAGCAAACCCTTAAACTCTTCTGTATGAGCCTCAGGCCAAACCCTTTCTGCACTCAGCATTATAGCAGGTTCATCTTTTAGCTGATTATCCCATCCCTTAGGGTCTTGCGCGCCCGACCACCTGTGCACTGTTTTTTGCGTTTCTTTACCAAGCGCTGATGGGCCTACAACACCTAAGGCAAGTTCTACGTTATCAACATGGTTATCTTCTAGAGTGGAAGCGCCTATTGCCCCGTAAAGAAAGCCTGCATAGGGTCTATCGTTTGGCTGAGCAGCACTTACGGTTAGGTCTTGTGGTGTATAAAGGTTTTGCCCGATACTGTAGTAAACAGAGCTGGTTTCTGTAATATCAATGCCCGGAACTTTATTGAGGGTATTTTTGATTTTGTTAGGCATTCTGGCGCCAGTATCATAGTGGGATAGTCGGGCCCCATTGGTGTAATACTTGTCTGATCCTGTGAAAAGGTCATTCTCAAAGGTGAATGTAAAAAATTGGTCGTCTCTTTCAATAAGAGTATCAGGGATACGCTCTTCAAAGGTTTCTTCGGCTTTATTCTCAGTATATGCCACCCCATGAAAAACCATGAAGAGTGAATATGCAGAGGCAAAAACTAAGCACTGTTTTATTCTGGTAGGGTTCAATTTTTTGAGTAACCTTTCTTGTCATATTTTAGGCTGTGAACATGTTTAAAAGTAACAGCCGAGTATCGGGGTATCCTAAAATATTATGTTTTAATCATAAGAGAAAGGTGCTTCGAAAGCACCTTTCTTGGATTTTATTTATGCGGTTGGCGGTCTACGACCATCAATCAAAGCAAAAATAAGGCTGATGACGAAGAGGACTACAAAGATGTAGAACACAAACATCGCAATATCAGTTGCTGCAGCCGCAATACCACCAAAACCAAAGAGGGCTGCGATAAGGGCAACTACAAAAAAGATAAGTGCTAATCTTAACATTGTTACATTCCTTCATTTGTTAATATGTTTTTCAAACGTAAACTTATTATGCTTACCTTTACGTAAAGGTTCTAAGGGGAATCATCTTTGTATGTATAAAAAAACTATAAAGATTTAAATTTATACAATTTATTGATTTTTATATTTTTTTTACTTTTTTTATATCACTTATCCGCAGAAATTTTATACAGGCCTCGCCATACTTTGATCATGTTCAAACACATAAAAAGGAGGAACATAAAATGCCAAAACCAGTAACAAATGGTGCTGACACAAGTAAAGAGTGGAAAGCTGTCCAGTCTGACTTGAACGCCCTTAAAACAGATGTGACGAAGCTGACACAAAAGTTTCAAAATGACATCACAGAAACAGCAAAAACAAAAACTGCTGAAGCAAAAGCTTACGGAAAAGAAAAAATTGAAAATGTAGAATCACGTGTGCAAGCGCGCCCTCTTGCCAGCATGGCAATCGCTTTTGGTGCGGGTCTTGTACTGAGCTCAGTTCTACTAAAAGGTAAGCGTAACAATGGCTAATATTGAACACCTCAGTTTGATTGCGTCTGATTACATTGCCGCAAGGTTTGCCAAACCAAAAGCGTATGCAAGTAAAAAATTTATAGCACTCATGCTTTTAGCTGGGGCAAGTCTTGTGGCGACAACAATTACCGCAATCATTGCATGCTACACACTGATGGTAAACGCGACAGCACTTTCTGAAACGTCAGCCATTCTCATAGTGTGCGGAGTGTCAGCAACAGTTGCTGCTCTCTCAGGCTGGGGTGCATACCTTGCTTTTAAAAGCGAAGAGCGTAAAGCATACATGCAAACACGTGCATTGTGCGACGGCGCTGCCAAGGAACTTCTGCATTTGTTTGATAGTGATGTAACCAAACCAGTGCAAGACAACCCTTTTGTCAGTGTTGCGGTTGCTGCCATTGCAGGTGCATTTATCGGGCAGAAATTACACTAACGCCCAGCTACAAACAAAACAATGAAAGGAAAACATACAATGAAAACTTATACAAAAACCCTAACAGCTGCTGCATTGCTTACGACAACAGCACTTACTATGACGGCATATGCTATGGACAATGCTGAAAAAAGTGCTAAGCAAAACGTAACACATTACAGTGCTGAAGACATGAATCAAGCTTGGGACAACACCAAGGATGCCGCTGCTGAGACGTGGAAAGATACTAAAGAAGTGACTGCTGATGCTTGGGACGCCACAAAAGAGGGTGCCAATGACATCTACTCGGAAGTGAAACACTTTGTAACCAGTGAAGAGCAAATTGTTCCTAATGTACCCCATGCGATGGTGAGTGAGAACAGTACAACAAGCTATATCCTAGGAAATGCTGTACGTGACATGAGCGGTAATGAAATTGCCACAATTCAAGATATCATCATAAATGAAGAGGGATCTATCGAAGGATTTATTCTTTCAAGTGGTGGTGTGTTTGGCCTAGGTAGCCGTCTTGTGATGGTTCAGCCAAACAGCCTAAGTTTTAACAGCAATGGTGAAGCTGCAATTATGGTTTCTAAAGATGCTTATGAAAGTATGGCAGAGTTTAGTTACGACACAGACAGTCGTAACACTGTGACTCTTTCAGACAATCAACTTTCAATTAGAAACTTGAAAGATGGTGTTTTGAAGACAAAAGGTGGCGAGTCAGTTGCTGATATTGATGACCTTGTCATTGAACGTGGTGAAGTGAAACACGTCATTGCAACTTTCGGCGGAACATTTGGTATGAACGAAACCAGTGCTGCAGTTCCTTTTGAAAACACGACTGTTGAAAGTGTTGAAGGTGGAAAAATGTCTCATATCGTTATGAGCCCTAACCAGACTCGCGCTTTCTACACGCTACAGACCCGTCTAGAAAGTTAAAGTAAAGATAGACGTTAGCCCACCCCTAAGTCTCTACAGAGTGTATTTAGGGGTGAGGCATCGTCTTAATCATAGAATAGAAAGGATTTATTATGAGTAAAAATGCAATCATTCTTGGTCTTGTCATTATTGTGGCCGTAGGAGCACTGATTTTGATAGAGGAAAGAAACGATGGACCTCTAGAAAATGCTGCCGAGTCATTCAGTGAAAGCGCTGAATCATTTGGTGAGTCGGTTGAAAACGCCGCAGGCTCTTAAAAAATTACTACAAATTAAAAATAAGGAAATTTAAAATGAAATATATGAAAACACTGATAACAACTGGTTTTGTAAGTGCTTCTGTTATGGGTGCAGCTTTTGCTGAATCAAAATTTAACGAGTACCTTACAGAAGACTATAATAGCCTGTCGGCTCTAGAAATGCATACTACTGATCTGGACGATACACGCCATTTAAAAAACCGTGCTGTGAAAGTTGCATCTGGTCAAACAGTAGTGCCTATGGAGCTGAATCGTACTACGCTTTCAAATAGCGATTATGATGCTTTGACTGAAGCTCGTAACGATTTAAATCGTGTGCTAGATGCTGGTGCTAGAAACGAAATTCCACGCCTAGCTGCACGAGCGCAATCTAGTTTTGATTGCATGGTTATTCACTCTGAAGAACAAATGCGTAATCACAACCTTGCAAATTGCACGGAAGAATTTGTGAGCGCAATGAAAGAGTTGAATGCCATATACCCAGATCGTATTGTTAAAATGCAGTATGTTGCGACGCTGCCAACCCAAAAGAGGCCTGTTGTAAAGCCTACAACAGAACGCGTATCATTTGCTCTTGATAGCTATACGTTGGATGCCGCTGATAAGCGTGTGCTGAGTAGCATCGCAAATGATGTGAAAAACTCAAATGAACGCCATATTAAAGTGTTAGGTTTTGCCGATACCACAGGAACAGAAGCCTATAACAAATGGATTTCTGAGAAGCGTGCAGACAGTGTAGTCTCATACTTGAGTGGTCAGTTAGACGGTGAAGTTACGTTCGATACAACAGCTTTTGGTGAGAATAACCTGCCTGTTGAAACACGTGATGGTGTCGCGAACTCTAAAAACCGTATTGTAAAAATAACGTATTAATCGGTTTTTAATTTAAAAAGAGGGCTCCGGCCCTCTTTTTTTACGCGTATTAAATCCACTTATATTTTTTTTATAAACTATGAAATCTCTTCAACAGCATCTTTATAAGTGCCCCCTTATACTATGAACATGGTTAACAAAAAAGGAGAACCAATAATGAAAAATACAGCTAAAAAATTAAACGAATTGGTTAAGATTTGTAATGATGGTAAAGACTTTTACCGCAAAGGTGCTGAGGATGTAAATAATCCTGAGCTTAAAAATCTGTTTACGATTATGGCGAATGCTCGTGAAAAAGCTATTGACGATATGGAACCCTTCATTGACGGCCGTGGTTATGAAGTAGAAGAAAACGGAACCGTTTCAGGGACACTGCGCCAAGGGTATGCATCTATGCAGAAGCTTTTCCGTGATGATGAAAAAGTACTGATTGAGCAGCTTGAAGAAGTAGAAGATAAAACACTTGAAGCTTTTGAAGATGCTATGCATGACGATGTGCCACCAAACATTAATGCTGTGATTGCAAGCAACTTTACAACGTTTAAAGAGACGCACCAAACCATGCGCAACCTTAAGCAAAGTCTGTAGTGTTTGCCACCCCAAAAAACGCGCCGAAAGGCGCGTTTTTTTTATGGTTTAATCGCTTGGTTCTTTATCGCTTTCACCCGTAATTTTTTTGCGGATAACTCCAAAACCGATAAGCGTGAACAAAACAATTATTGTTATCATTATAGCCGGTAAAAAAAGCCCAAACCCGCAAAACAATCCAATACAACCTGAGACCCAAATACTTGTACCCGTGGCTGTACCAGTTACATCAGCACTACCCTGTTTAATAATCGCACCAGCTGCGACAAAACCAATGCCTGTAAGCACACCTGCAACGACTTTAGCAACATCAAATTTAAGCGTATCAGCGTAAAACTGCATCATATAACCAACTTCAAGTGTTAGAATGCCAAGACCTGAAGCCCCTAAGCAAATAAACATGTAAGCTCTAAAATCAATCGGTTTATTTTTATAATCACGATCTAACCCAAGGAGTAATCCTAAAAAGGCGGCTAAAACAAGCCTTATCGCCATATCGCTTGCACTGAGGCTATAAGTTTCAAAAAGTGTTTCAATCATAATTTAGTCCTTTTTTACAATCGCAAATTTATAGCCTATACCCTGTTCGGTTAATAAATAAGCAGGGGTGTTGGGGTCTTGCTCAATTTTTTTACGAAGCTGGCCCATATAAACCCGTAAATACTGGCTGTCGTCAGCGTAACCTGCACCCCAAACTTCTTTAAGAAGTTGGCGGTGGGTAATCACTTTTCCAGCATTAATCGCAAGGTATTTTAAAAGATTAAATTCTTTAGGAGAAAGTTTAATTTTTTCACCATCAATCGTCACTGTGCGTGAAGGAAGGTCAATATGCAGTGGGCCACTTTCAATGGTTGTGTCGCCAGCATTTTCTTCCTGAGCAACGCGGCGCAAAATACTGCCTACACGGGCAATCAGCTCATCCACGCCAAAAGGTTTCACCATATAATCATCTGCGCCACGGTCCAAAGCTTTTACTTTTTCGTCTTCACCGTCACGGACTGAAAGCACTAAAATGGGGACCGATGTCCACTCTCGGACCTTCACAATTACATCTTGACCATCAAGTTTTGGAAGACCTAAATCCAGAATCACCATGTCGGGTTTAATCGCTGCTACGAGCCGTACAGCTTCAGCACCATCTTCGGCTTCTTCTACGGCAAAGCCATTGGCTTTGAGGCTTACGCGTAAGAATTTACGAATTTGCGCTTCGTCGTCTACAATCAGTATTTTGGGTTTTATGATGCTGTCATTCATACTCTACATGCTCCTTTGGTAAAAACAATTGGAAAACGGCGCCTAATGTTCCGTCTTTACGGTTAAAGGCTTTTATACTGCCACTATGGGCTTCCATAATACCGTGCGCAATAGCAAGGCCAAGGCCTGTGCCTGTTTGGCTGTCCTGCTTTTCTGCGCGGTAGAATTTGTCAAATAAATGGCTAATGGCGTTTTCATCTAGGCCCTTACCATTATCAATCACGCTGATAAAAACACCACCTGATTTTTCTGGCTCAATTTGAAGGGTAATTTCAGCAGATTTGCCAGCATACTTAAGGGCATTATCAACAAGGTTAAACAGAACTTGACCCAATAAAACGGGATCAACATATACTGTAACATCGTCGCCGAGCATAGTGCTAACCTGCATATTATGTGTCGATGCAATCCCCTTAAAGCGTCCCAGAGTGTTATGTGCCATTTCTAGCAAGGGATGCCACCCTTGTTTGAGAGACAAAGCTCCTGCTTCAATTTTTGAAATATCCAATATATTGCTAATAAATTGGTTAAGGCGATTTGCTTCGTTGATTGCGCTATCAATGAGATCATCTCGATCCTCCTTATCGATGGAATCACCGTAAGATTTTACCGTTGATAAAGACCCTACAATGCCCACAAGTGGTGTTTTAAGGTCATGAGAAATAGAGGAGAGTAGAGCACTACGCAATTTTTCGCGCTCATTTGCAATAAGCGTTTCTTGTATAGTTTTTTCAAGCGTATAACGCTCTGCTAAAGAAATGGTAATTTTTGTCAGCTTATCAATAAGCGCTTTTTGCTTGAACGCTTCGTTTTTATCTTTTTCATCAAATATAACAATTCCTAAAGGCTGCTTCTCCGTTTCAAATATCCAAGTCACTGCGTTTTGTATCGACTTTTGATTTTGCTTGAGAAGCGCATTCTCAATTTCATGTCTGCGTTCTTCGGTTAAAATTTCTTCATAAGGGCCGTAGTACTCAAATTGCTGCTCAGGCGTTAATACACAGACCGTATTTTTAAGGCTAAGGTCGTTTTTAAGAGTTTTATGAAAAATGTCTAAGACAGCAGAGCTGGTTTGAGTGTTTACAAGTTTATTGAGGTAATCAGATAAAATAGTATGTTCACGTGTTTGTGTGATTTGAAAGTGCGTTGTTTTACGGAGCGCCGCGTGGGTCAATACATTGACAAGAATTGAGCAAAAGACGAAGACAATGGCAATGGCAATGTCACTGAACTCATTAATTAAAAATGTATGGAGTGGCTTCATAAAAAAGAAGTTATAGGCAAGGTAAGCCATAAAGCCACTCATAAGGCCTGCATATAAACCTGTAAAAAGCGCAACAGAAACCATGCCCGTCATGTAAACAAGAGCATTGAGTGCAGGAATTGTTTGGAAGTTTTTCTCCAGGATGTGAAGCACAAAAGTACAAATAAATACTGTTAAAATTGATATACAAGTGTCAAAAAAAATGGTTTTTAATTTGGCTGATTTAAACCTTTCTGTAAGCTCAGAAAAGTAACTTTTGGCATTAGGGTTTGATACAGTTGCATGTTGCACTGCATGCTCTAAAGCAAATGATAGAGCAATTTGCCGATTATGCTCGGTCCATTCAGGTTGAACAAATGTTTTAATGTGTTCTTGAATGATGGGGTATCTTTTTAAAGGGAGCCTTTTAAAAGTTTTTGTTGCTGTTAAAACGGATGTATCTACTATCTCAATTTTATCCGCGGATAGCACAGTACTCCGAAACAAAAGCTGTGATGTACTCAGAGTGAAAGGTTTAGAATAGCTTGTTGCTACACCCTCAATTTGAAACGTATCTAAGCAGGCATATACGTCAATACCAGCCTCTAAAAGAGAATCTATGACCGTTATGCGCTCTTTTACGGTGTCGCAACCTTGAGGGATAAGTGTGCCAATAGCAACAATATTGGGCTTTGCTTCTATTAACCCGTCTAAAGCCTCTGGATTGGATAAAACATCTTCATGAGCCAGCCTTTCGAGGGACTGATTCATGTTTTTGAGCATGCGGTTTACTGTTGTTTTGTGCGCGTGATAATTTGGATTTAGTGAGGAAACATAGACTGTTTCTCCAGACTCATAGCGTTCAGTCACTTCATTCAGCATCTGCAGAACTTTACCAGAGTGCGGCATAACACCAATGAAAAGCTTGAAAAGCCCTTTTGGGCTGTGCTCAATGTCGGTGTTTTTAGAAAACTCTGCCATACATGTAATATGGCAATAAAAGTGTAAAAAAACTATAAAGATTTTAACATACCTCTAAAAAGAGGCATGTTAAAACCGTTAATACTGTTTAGTAACGCTCCCCCTGAATGCGCTCACCAGTGCGTTCAAGGTCTTCACCAAAGCCATCACCCGTATTATTTCCACCGAAATAAATCACACCTGCAACAGCTGCAACTCCAATTACAAACCACATATTCTTTCTCCTTGTTTGTTAATCTATATTGATATTCAGTATGGTTAAAGCCTTGTTAAAAAACGATACGGTTCTAAAAAGTGTTTTGTAAATTTTTTATAAAGATATGCAAAAGGCCTGTGGTCTGATCCAAGGTGAGGGCTAATAAAAGCTGCACTGACCTCTATATGCTGGCTGACTAAAATGTTTCTGAAACTGGTTGAACGTGCTGTTTGTGAGTTGAGTCGTATTTTTACAGCTAAGTTTAACGGAGAAGTTGACGTTGAAATTGAAGATAGTTTGTTTAATGGCTTACAAAAGCCTGTCGCTATCTCAGCTGTACAGGATTTTAAGTTTAGCGAGGTGTATCCTAAGTGGTTAAACGAGGATAAATCGCAAAAGAAACGTACTGTGGAGTCTAAGAATCAGGCGAAAAACCTCTTTATCTTGCTTGAGGCCTCTTTTTTGTTTTTCTATTGTTATAACCTGTTTGTTTCCTTACCGTATTTATATGACAAAAGTTTCACTTATTCATGATGTACAAAGCTGTACAATTTGCGAGATTGATTTGCCGTATGGCGCACGGCCAGTATTTCAGGTTCATCCTAAAGCCAAGATTTTAATTGCAGGACAAGCGCCTGGGCGTCGTGTGCATGAAACAGGTATTCCATTTCATGATCCTAGCGGGGACCGTTTACGTGAGTGGATGGGGATAGACAAAGAAACCTTTTATAACGCAGAGAAGGTGGCAATTCTTCCTATGGGATTTTGTTATCCTGGTACGGGCAAGTCGGGAGATCTCCCACCAAGAAAAGAATGTGCAGCAGCATGGAGGGAGAGGCTCCTTGCGTATATACCAGATATTCAGCTGACGCTCCTTATTGGTGAGTATGCACAAAAGTGGCACTTAGGTGAGGCTTATAAAGGTCAAGTGACGGCAACTGTTCAGGCTTGTCAGGAATATGCTCCGCAGTATATTCCTCTTCCACACCCTTCACCACGCAACAATATATGGCTCAAAAAGAATCTTTGGTTTGAGCGGGAAACCCTACCTGTTTTGAAAAAACGGGTACATCAGTCACTTGTTTAAGTGAACAAATAAAGGTCGCACACTGTCAGAAGTTGTGTTTATATGTTCTAATGTGGGACGCTATAATAAATGTGTAGCAAGGAGAAATACAATGATTGTGAATTCGTCAGCAGCAGCAAAATCATTATTAGAAGCCCTAGAAATGGTGAAATCAAATGCAGCCGTTTGGCGTGCTGTACATGTTTATATTCCTTCTATGAAAAACTCATGGGATATGATGAACCTTCAAACAGCAATTCAAAATATAAGGAAGTGCATCCCTGATCATTATATGGCTCAGGCATTCTTTTGTGAAACAGGCGATGTTTTTGTTCTGCTACGTGGCGCAAGCGCTGAGCTTATGGCTAAGGTTCAAGAGATTACAGTTTTATCTTTGAGTAAAGGACAAGAAAGCCGTGAGGTCACGAAGACACTTTACGAGCTTGGCACTCAGTGGAGCCAGCTAAAAGAAATGGCTGCAAAAATTTCAATAGAGTCTCAAAAGTATCTTGTGGTTAAAGAAATGCCAGTAGATGAGCGCGTGAATCATGTTTTAAGCCGCACTAATATGAACTTTGTACAATCTCTTATTAAACTGAGGGAGAAGAGAAAGCATCTCCATATTTTGATTGCAGAGGATGATGATCTTTTGCAGCAATATGTGTCTAGCATGCTGACAGATTATACACTCATTAAAGCCAGAAAAGGTGAAGACGTACTTGTAAGCTACCTGTTGAATGCTCCGGATATGGTTTTCCTTGATATTGAACTTCCAGAAATTAATGGTCACCGCCTTCTTGAAGAAATGAAAAAAGTAGATCGTGATGTTTTTGCTGTGATGATGAGTGGCCATACGCAAATGAAGCATGTAAAGAGAAGTATTCAATCAGGTGCCAAGGGTTTTGTTGCAAAGCCTTTCCAAAAAGAAAAGATTAAAAGTTGTGTAGAAGCTTGTGCAAACCTAAAGGGTTTATATGCTATGTCTGGTTAAAACGACTTCATGAGGACAGAACCGCAGCAGCGCTGCGGTTCTTTTTTATACAGACTTTCTAAAGGTGTGTTGGTTATGTGTCATGCTGTGATAACATGTTGAAAACTTTGTCTGTTTAAGGGCTGTTTGGAGACTGTCAGGTTTTTAGTTTTTAGTGTAAATGGATTACAATAGGACACCATAAGGTGGTACCGAGTAAGGAGAATACGTGATGATTATTAACTCTTTTAGAGCTGCGGATATGCTGCTCCAAACCCTAGATAATATTAAGCCACGCGCAACAGCGTGGCGCGCCTTACATGTGCACGTTCCATCCGCAGGTGGAAACATGATTGGTTTACAAGAACCTCTTTACCAGATTCAAGAAAACATTTCTCAAAACCGAAAAGCTCAAGCCTTTTTCTGTGATACAGGAGATATCTTTATTCTTCTAAGAGGAGCCCGTATGGATGAGCTTGAAGATTTGAAAGACGTTATCCTTGATGCCTTTGCTGGTGAGATTGAAGCCAGAGATGCTTATGTGCATATTCTTGATTTGAGTGTGAAGTGGTCTTTCCTAAAAGGTCTTGCTGAGAAAGTTTCAGAAGAAGAGCGTAAAGCTTTCGAAAAAGAAAACATGACAGCAGAAAAATGCATTGCGCGTGTGATTGACCAAGTCGATATGGATTATGCAAAAGGCCTTCTGGCGCAAAGGGAACACCGTAAAGGCGTGCATATTCTTGTCGCTGAAGATGATGAGTTTACACAGCAAATTGTTGGTAATATTTTACGAGATTTTACCGTCATTAAGGCAACTAATGGGCCAGAGGTACTTTCAAGCTATCTGCTAAATGCACCAGATATGGTTTTCTTAGATATTAATTTGCCAATGATTGATGGCCATAAACTTCTTGATGAGATTATGACATTTGACCCAGAAGCCTTTGTTGTAATGCTCAGCGGGAATAGCCAGATTAAAAATGTGATGAAAAGCATGGACGCTGGTGCCAAAGGTTTTGTCACAAAACCTTTCCCAAGAGAGAAGCTCGAAAATTACGCCAAAATGTGTGCCACATTTAAAGAGTCACACATGCGCGTCGTCGGTGGATGATGTATTGTGGCGGGCAATAAAGCCGCAATAAACCAAGCAGAAATGCTTCGGTTTATGAGCCACATGGCTCTGGTTACCAACAAAGCGCAAAGTTTTGAGAGTGCGGTTGAAAAAGTCCTAGAACTAACCTGTTCTTTGCCTTACTGGGATATAGGTCATGTCTATAAGCGCCATACCGTGAATGAATCTATGACCTGTATGGGTATTTGGTATGGTGCTGATGAGGATCTTTATGCATCTTTTAAAGATGCGACAAGGCATTTTGATACACCTGTAACGCAGGGGTGGATTGGTGTAATTGCACAAGCCAAGATTCCGCTTTGGATTGAAAATATTCGTAAAGAGTCCACTTATATGAGAGCCGAGGCCGCTGCGAGCGCACAGCTTATGAGTGCTATGGCCTGTCCTGTTGTTGTAGCAGATAAAACAGTAGCCATTCTTGAATTTTATAGCAAAAAACGTCATGCACCTGATGATGAGCTTCTAGAAGTTTTTGCCAATATTGGAACCCAGCTTGCTTACGCCTATGAGCGTCAACAGCATGGTTTGCATATGAAACATGTGCAGGAAAAGCAAGAGGATATGCTAAAGAAATTGAAGCTTGCGCACTTGCGTGCTGAATCTGTGACAAGAGAGCTTGAAATTAATTTAGCAGAATCGAATCGCTTAAGGGAAGTTGCTGAACAAGCCAATCTTTCAAAGAGCGAATTTCTCGCAAACATGAGCCATGAACTCCGTACACCTATGAACGGGGTACTTGGTATGGCCGAGCTTTTAAGTGGGACAGATTTATCCCCTGAACAGCAATCTTATGCGACAAAAATTGTTTCATCAGGGTCTGCATTTCTCAATATTTTGAATGATATTTTAGATTTTTCTAAAATTGAAGCTGGTGCACTGGAGCTTGAGTTTGCGCCGTTTGAAATTCATAGCATTTGTGATCAGGCGATGGGTTTTATCAAAATGGCTGCTGAACAAAAAGGTTTAGACGTTTCACTTCAGGTTGATGAAATGGTTCCAGCATATGTCATGGGAGATTCTGGCAGATTGCGTCAAGTGTTGACAAACCTACTTGGGAACTCCGTTAAGTTTACAGAGGAGGGGCATATCTCTGTACGTGTTTCTGCATTGCAAGCTAAAGGGCCTATCTGTTTTGTTGTCTTTGATGTGATTGATACAGGAGTTGGGATTGAGCAGGATAAGCTCTCAACAATTTTTGATAAATTTACGCAGGTGGATAACTCTAATACGCGTAAATTTGGTGGGGCGGGCCTTGGTCTTGCTATTACAAAAGAGCTGGTTGCCATGATGGGTGGTGAGATCAAAGTAGATAGCTCTATTGGTTTTGGGTCTACGTTCTCAGTCCGTATTCCATTTACAGAAGCCTCTGCTGAAGACTTACAGTTAAGCACAGAAGTTGAAGAACACTTCTCTAAAGGTAAATCAAATTTGCCATGTGAAGATGCGCGTATCCTTCTTGCTGAAGATGATGAAGTAAATAGAGAGGTTGCGATTAAGTTTTTAAAGAAACTTGGTATCCACCGTATTACCTGTGCTGAAAACGGTAAAGTTGCGTTAGAAATGTTTGAAAATGACCGTTTTGATCTTATTTTAATGGATTGTCAAATGCCTGAAATGGACGGTTTTGATGTCACGAAAATTATCCGTAACGTGGAAGAGGCTACGCTGGAACATATTCCCATTATAGCTATTACAGCCAATGCCATGGTTGGCGATAAAGAGAAATGTTTGCAAGCAGGAATGGATAGCTATCTGTCAAAGCCTTTACAGGTGTGTGAGCTAAAAGAAGAGCTTTCTCCTTACATTGTATTTGATGGAGATCAGCAAGAGCTAAACGGTAGCGGTGTATTTGATAATCAACTTCCTGTGAATATGGGACATTTGGATGTGGTTTGTAGCGGGCATTGGTCTGCGAAGAGAGAGCTTTTTAACCTGTTTATTGAAAATGGCAAAAAGGATATTGAGTCTTTAAAAGAGTCTGCATCCTGCGGAGATCTGAAATCTTGGATGAAATGTACCCATCGCCTGAAAGGCGCATCTGGCAACTTAGGTGCTGAAACATTTAGTAAAATCTGTGAGGTGTCAGAAAAAAACGCAAATGAAACCTCTAGAGAAGAGAAAGAGAAGCAAATTGAATCGATTCAAGAGGCTATGACAACAATTGAGGAATTTT
This sequence comes from Pseudomonadota bacterium, assembly GCA_036141575.1. Taxonomy (NCBI): domain Bacteria; kingdom Pseudomonadati; phylum Pseudomonadota; species Pseudomonadota bacterium. Next base: position 114,115 of record JAYZXF010000011.1, read on the forward strand.
ACGCAAAAATAAGCGAAGAAGCCACACTACATCCCTAAATTTGTAATGTGAGCGGGCAAAATAACAAAGAATACTTTTAAAGGGGATAAATTTTGGATCATGCTAGAGTAATGACTCAGACGATTGCTATTGTAAACCCGAGTGAAGCGGAAACCAAGTCTATTGGTGCGCTACTCAACCGTATAGGATACAGCTACCGTGCTTATGAAAGCGCGGAGCAGTTTATTAATGTCCTTGCCAATAAAAGCAAAGAAGCTCCAGGGATTCTTATGGTGGATGCCGAGTTGAGTGGTTTAAATGGTTTTGAGCTTCTACAGCTTATTCGTATGGGTGAACACAATATTTCTTCTATTGTTATGGCACCTGAAGGTGACATTGATGCAGCCATGAAAGCCATCCAGGCTGGTGCAGATGACTATGTTGTTAAGCCTATTAACAACCAGCGTTTACGTGTTGCGCTCGATCATGTGTCTGAAAAACGTAGTATGCGTGTAGAGCTTTCTGCGCTCCGCCAAAGTTTACAAAAGAAAATTAAATTTAGTGACATTGTAGGCGATAGTCCTGCGATGAAAACGCTGTACAGGCTTATGCATAAGGCTGCTGAGAGTGAAGTTTCTGTTCTTGTTCTTGGTGAATCAGGTGTAGGTAAAGAAATGGTGGCGCGTGCGATTCATTCTACAAGCCCAAGAAGCAAAAGCCCATTTGTTGCCGTAAACTGCGGAGCCATTCCAGAGCAGCTTGTTGAAAGTGTGCTTTTTGGTCATAAAAAAGGTGCTTTTACTGGCGCAGATAGTGATGCGATTGGTAAATTTGAAGCCGCAACGGGTGGTACGCTCTTCCTTGATGAAGTGGGAGAATTGTCTCTTAATATGCAAGTAAAGCTCCTTCGTGCTCTACAAGAACGTGAGGTTGATCCTGTAGGTTCAAGCATGCCTGTTCCGGTTAATGTACGTATTGTGGCTGCAACCAATCGTGACTTGAAAGAGATGGTTCAGCAAGGTCGTTTTAGAGAAGACCTGTTTTACCGCCTAAACATTTTCCCAGTTCACATTCCTGCTCTGCGTGAGAGGGAAGGGGATGTGGTCTTGCTTGCTAAGCACTTTCTCGATGTTTACAACGCGACACATAACAAGAAGAAGTCACTCACCCCTCCTGCAGAGAAATTTATCTCAAGCCTGCCTTGGCCCGGTAATGTACGCCAGCTTGAAAACGCAATCACCAGAACAGCGCTTTTAACGGATGCAAACAAGCTAGAAAAGAACGATTTTTACTGGCTTAGTACAGATATGGAAAGCCTTACACCAGCTTCTCACGCTGACGCGTCTAGCTCAGACAGTGAGGGGATCGCACCGCTGAGTGAAGTGGAGCGTGCTCATATTCAGAAGGCTGTCTTTGCCCTACAAGGAAACTTGGCAGAAGTTGCGCGTCGTTTGGAAGTGTCTCGTTCAACACTTTACAGGAAGTTGGAACAATACGGTTTAGACCATGTCTTCACGAGTAAGGACGCGTCTTAAACAGTCTTTAAAAAATCAGTAAAGCTTGGGTATTTCAGCTCAGTCTGAAGTGCCTCTTTGATTTTTTGGTTTTCTACCTTTCTAAAGCCTTCCCCACCAAACCCTTTGCTCATGTTATTGGACTGAGGAAGTGTCATTGGATCGATGTTGAGTTTTTTACAAGCCTCTAAAACAGTACTCCTCGTGCTGGCAGGTGCGTCATCACTGATATTAAATATGCCTGTTAAGCGCTGCTCCATAAGCCCAAGCGTGAGCGTCACAATATCATCTACATGAATGCGACAGATCGGGCCAGCCTCTTCAGGGAGGTTTTGCTTACCGTCTTTAAGGCGTTGAAGCGTATTTTTATCATCCCCATAAATGCCACTCAGTCGCATGATGGCAAGGGGCGCGGTTGTGGTTTTATATTTAGTCTCGCAGGCGATGCGTGCCAAAGCGCGCTCATTTTGGGCGCCAAGAGAACTCTCTTCATTGACCCAATTTCCTTGGGCGTTGCCATAAACACCTGTCGTAGAGTAATAGCCAAGCCATTCTAAAGTTTTGGGGAGTTTACCTGTATAAGATTTAAGGAAAGGATCTTTCCCGTCTTGTGGAGGTGTTGTGACCAGAATATGTGTCAGGTCTTCTGGTAGCGGATCTCCAAATAAGAGTGGTGTTGCACCAGCCTTTGTAATTTCAAGGAAATTTTCTGTGTTACGGCTGGTTGCCCATACCTTATAACCACGCGAAACCGCCTCTTTTACAAGGTGTTTGCCGACATATCCAAAACCTATGATCAAAACCTGCATAAAATTGCATCACTTTTTATAATGGGGTATACTTCGTATCTACCCCTTATCCTATAGATAAGAGCAGATGAATCAATGGGTGAAGATAAAATAATTCAGTTTGTTAAACTTTTTTCTGTATTTCCATGTCAGGGGGTTGACGTGTATCTATTTGCGCCCCATACCACAAAAACACTCGCGGTAAATTGAGTTTAGGGTGAAGATGTGAAACAGGCCTTTAACAATGTTAATATGATAGACCTCCTTAAGGGGGTTCTTGCCACTGTTCAAGATGGCATTTTCATTGTTAAACCAATAGAAACAGGTGAGTTTCTTGTTACCGATGTGAACCGCGCGATGACCAAATTCCTTGGTCGTGATATGTCAGGTATGTTTGTAAGTGACGCGCTAGAAGAGCGCAGTGCCCGCTGGTTCAAAAAACAGTTTCTACACGTTATTCGTACTGGTAACGATGTCATGCTGCGCACAGATGCAGGTGTGATGGGGAATGCCGGTCAATTTATTCAAGTTAAACTTATGCCAATTATGGGCGACGATCGGGTTCAACTGATTGTAGGGAGCGTTCATGTGATGACGGAAACAAACCGTCTCAAAGATAACGCGCGCCGTCACCGCGATCGTTACGCGACGGCACTAGAGTACGCGCCATATGGTGTATGTTTTGTGACAGAAGATGGCTCACCAACAATGGTAAACCGTGCACTTACACGCTGGCTTAACCAGCCAATGAATAGCTTGATGCGTTCTAAGGTGGCTGATTTTGTGCACCCAGATGAGCGTGAAGTCTTTAACCAAGCGCTTCGCCAAGTGTTTAAAACAGGCCGTGTGTATCGTGGTATGGACATTCGCTTAATGAATGATCAAGCCGATGATATCTGGACATCTCTGAATATCTCTCGCATGCAAGATGCAATGGGAGGGTCTGACAGTGTCATTCTTCAGTTTGTAGATATTACGCGTCGTAAAGAAAATGAAGAACGTCTTTCTCGTCTTGCGCGCCGTGACCACCTGACTGGCCTAGCCAACCGTATGGTGTTTGAAGAAGAGTTAGATATGACATTGAAGAACGCAAAGCGTTACAAGCGTAGCGGTGCGATTCTGTACATTGACCTTGATGACTTTAAGCAAATTAATGATGTGTTTGGTCACAATGCTGGTGATGCGGTTCTGAAAGAAGTTGCCAGAACACTTGGTGTTCAAACGCGTGAAACAGATATTATTGCGCGCCTTGGCGGCGATGAATTTGCTGTGATTCTACAAGAAGTCAGTGAAAGTGTTGCGCGCGACAAAGCAGATGCTGTGCGTAAAGCCATTAACAGTGCGTGTATTAGCCATGAAGGCAAACAAATTGCCATTCGTGGAAGTGTTGGTCTGCAAACATTTAGTGGTGTAGAAGACCTGAACCGCCAAAGTCTGCTTGATGCGGCTGACCGCCAAATGTACCGCGTGAAGAACGCATCCAAAGCTGACCTCCCAGTCAACCTTTAGATTCTACTCTACAGTTCTGCAAATACGTTTTTAGTCCAGTACTCAGGCTCATGTATTGTTTATACATATCGCCTTTCATGCTTCCTAAAAACGCATTTTCGATGGCTGTAGAGCGAGTCTCTCATGTTCTGAATAAACCAACATAAATCCGTAAGATTTTTGCGGGAATATATAGCCTAAATGCTGAAATAGCGTTACACTCCAGCTGTTAACACATTTCAAATAAAGAGTACAAAGCATGGCAGATAAAAAGCGTGCCTTTAGTGGCATTCAGTCTACAGGTCGCCTCACACTTGGTAACTACCTTGGGGCCCTTAAACAACACGTCTCTTTTCAGGATGCTTATGATGCAATCTTTTGCGTGGTAAACCTTCACGCAATCACAGTGCGTCAAGATCCGAAAGAGCTGATTGATAATACGTATGACTGTGTCGCTTGGTACCTTGCATGTGGCCTTGATCCTAAAAAGGCGATTCTATTTGCACAAAGCCATGTGAAAGCGCATGCAGAACTTAACTGGGTGCTAAGCACATTCACGCAAGTGGGTGAGCTTGAGCGTATGACGCAGTACAAAGATAAGTCTCAACAGCATAAACAAAACGTCAATGCTGGGCTTCTCACGTACCCAACGCTTATGGCAGCAGATATTCTGCTGTACAACACAGATATCGTACCTGTGGGTGAAGATCAAAAGCAGCATATTGAGCTGGCGCGTAATATTGCTATTCGTTTTAACGGCATTTACGGTGAAGATAAGTTTGTGGTGCCAGAGCATTACCATCCACCAGTCGCAGCTCGCGTGAAAGATCTTTCTCAGCCTGAGCGTAAGATGAGTAAATCCCTACCGGGTAAAGGTTGTGTCCTGATTGAAGATGATCCTGCAACGATTCTTAAAAAATTCAAAAAAGCGACAACAGATAATGATGCTCAAGTGCGCCTAGACGCTGAAAATCAGCCAGGTATCACAAACCTTCTAGAAATTTACGCGGCAACAAAAGGCATTTCATCTGAAGATGCACTCAGCGAATTTAAAGACAGCCGTTACGGGGACTTTAAAGTGGCTGTGGGTGAAGCTGTTGCGGCTTCACTAGAGCCTGTGCAGCAGGAGTACAAACGTATTCTTGCAGATCGCGCCTTTATGGATAGTGTTCTCAAAGATGGTGCAGAGCGTGCAGCTGTGATTGCAGATGCTAAAGTTGCTGAAATTTATAAAGCTGTTGGCTTTATTCAGAAAGGTTAATTTTCGTGGCGAGAGCAAAAAAACGTTTTTCTAAAAGCAAACTTGTAAAAGCTGAAAAGCTTGCGGTTTATTCTGCGATTCTGTTCGCAATTGGTGTTGCAATCTCTATGCTTTACGTAGGTGTTGGTGATGTGTGGGGCCATATTAAGGCACTTCCTGCATGGCTATGGGGCGCGCTTGTTTTAAGTTCTGCTGCAAACATGGGACTTCGTGGTTACCGCTGGCCGCTGTTTGTAAATAAGCTGGGGCTTAAAGTACCTCTTAAACGTATTTGGCTCTACTACCTTTCAGGTAATGCGATGGTGGTAACACCGGGTAAATTTGGTGCGGTACTCCGCCTGTGGTTCTTGCAAAAAGGGCATGGTATTCCTTACCGTAAAACACTCCCACTGATGATGATGGACCCAATTACCGACCTTGCTGCACTGCTTTTGATTGTGCTGTTTGGTAAACTTGCTGTGCCGCATATGCAGGAAACAGCAATCTTCGTATTTGGGGCTGTCTTTATTGGTGCTGTCGCACTTATGGCGCAGCCAAAGCTTCTTTTGATGCAAATTAAACTAATGTATCGCTTGTTTGGTAAGCGTGGTAAACGTTTCTTTGCCGTGCTTCAAAAGATTGCTCGTAACCTTACTCAACTGGTTTCACCAATTGTGTTCTTGCAGGCTGTGATCCTTTCCTTCCTTGGTTGGATGGCTGTTGTTTGGGCGTTCCAGCATGTGCTTATGGCGATGGGACATGACGTGAGTTTGTCTATGGCAGCCTTTATTTATGCTCTACCAATTATCATTGGTGGTGCCTCAATGATGCCGGGCGGCCTTGGTGCTGCTGAGGCGTCTATGCTGGCGCTGCTGGCTCTTGCTGATGTACCGCTTGATGCTGCTGTTGCAGCTGTGGCTGTTATCCGCTTTATTACGCTGTGGGGTGGTGTTGGTGTTGGATTTTCTTTGCTTCCACTGGCGGTGAAGAAGGTCAGTTGATATACTCACATGTATAGTTATTTAAATCATTAAATAGCCACTGCTGCAAATGTTAGCTTATTGCGCTTCCAGTGCTCATGTACTTTAAGTACACTGCGCTCTGGTTCTCATAACCTATTCATTTTCGCTAGCGTCTATTGATGATTAAAAATACTATATAAGAAGAAAGCTTTATAAATGAAAAAGTTACTGAACTATTTCTGGACAGAAGAACGCCTTTGGATGTTGTTTTTACTCGGGAGCCTTGGGCTTGTGATTGCAGCCTTTATTTTTGAATATGGCTTTGATGCCAAGCCTTGCAAAATGTGCTGGGAACAACGTTATGGGCATTGGGGTATGGTAGTGGTCGGTCTTATTGGCCTTAAACTTCCTATCAGTTTTTTATGGAAGCGTCTCCTGCTTCTTGTACCTGTGCTTTATAGTGGTTATGTGGGGATGTATCAATCACTGGGGCAGCTTGGTCTGGTAGAACTTCCAGCTTCATGCCGTGGTAACGCAGGCGGCCTTGCAAGTGCAGATGATTTGCTGTCTAGCTTTGAAAACTTTAAAGCTGCGCCAGATTGTGCAGCGATTGACTTTACAATTTTTGGGCTGTCATTTGCCCAGTGGAATGTTGCCATTATGCTTGGATTTGTTCTGGTCATTGCTGCAACATTTATCATTAAACCAAGAGCGAAATAGAAAAGGGGAATAAGGGGATGACTGTAATTACACTTAAAGATTACCAAAAATGGACAAATGAAACAGCAATCTACCCAGATGCTGGTACAGGTAACATTCATGAAATTATGTACTGTGCTCTTGGTCTATCAAGTGAAGCCGGTGAAATGGCAAACTACGTGAAGAAGCTGTACCGTGATGGCGACACTGCTGAAATGCGCCAGAACGTAGCGGATGAACTTGGTGATGTGCTTTGGTACGCTGCGCGTACAGCAGAAAGCCTTGGTGTAGACCTGCAAGAGCTGATGGAAAAGAACCAAGCAAAGCTAAAATCTCGTAAAACACGTGGTAAGCTTTCAGGATCAGGAGATCATAGATAATGCACATTCATGTTATCGGTCTTTGTGGTGTAGGGATGAGTGCTGTGGCCATGCTACAGCGTGATGCTGGCCATACGATTTCTGGCAGTGATGAAGGGTTTTACCCGCCTGTGAGCGATTACCTTGCCCTTCATAAGTTTGACTTTAAGCAAGGCTATAAAGCAAGCAACATTCCTGCACAGACCGATGCATTTATGATTGGTAAAAATGCCAAGCTGACGCCTGAACAAAACGAAGAAGTAAAAGCAGCCGTTGAAAGCGGAAAGCCAATTTACTCTTACCCAGAGCTTCTCTCTCAAGTTTCGGCAGATAAAGAACGTATTTGCGTTGTTGGGAGCTACGGTAAATCAACCTGTACAGCGCTTCTTTCTTTCCTTCTAGAGCATGCAGGGCTGGAACCAAGCTACTTTATGGGTGCAATTGCCTCAGGTATGCCACGCACATCTAAAAAAGCTTCTGGTGAGCTGTTTGTGATTGAGGGGGATGAGTACCCATCGGCCAATGATGATGACCGTTCTAAGTTTATGCATTACGCTCCGGGTCATGTACTGATGACAGCAGCAACGCATGATCATGTAAATGTGTTTCCAACTCCGGAAGATTATAAAGCTCCATTTATCGAGCTTGTAAAAGGTATGCCAGAAGTAGGTACGCTTGTGGTGTGTGCAGATAATGAAGAAGCTCTTGAAGTGGTGAATCGTTCTGGTAAAACAGCTGTGACATATGGTTTCTCAAAGGATGCGGATTATCATGTTCAATCTGTTGATTACGGCACAGAAAGTTTCCTACATATTTTAATGCCTGAAGGTGCAACGCTCACCTTTAAAACATCTTTGCTTGGTGCGCATAACATGCAAAACATTTGTGGTGTAGTCGCCATGATTCTTGAGAATGAATGGCTTGATTACACAGCTATTGCAGCAGGCCTTAAGGATTTTCAAGGCATTCGTCGTCGTTTGGATCGTCTAACGCCTGAGGGATCTGTGCCTGTGCATGAAGGTTTTGGCTCTTCTTATGAAAAAGCCCGTGCAGCGATTGAAGCAATGAAACTGCATTACGCTGATAAGAAACTGATTATTGTGTTTGAGCCGCACACCTTTAGCTGGCGTAACCGTGATGCCCTTCATTGGTATGATGACGTATTTGAAGGTGCAGAGAACGTTCTAGTCTATGAACCAGCAACGCAAGGCTCAGGTAGCCATAAGCAGCTCACACAAGACGAAATTGTAGAGCGTGTAAAGGCTGCGGGCTATGAAACTGTAGCGATTCACAATGCAGAAGATGGTTTGGCAGCGCTTTCTCCACTTGTGACAGAGGAGACGGCTATTCTTCTTCTTACATCAGGTGACCTTGGTGGCTTGATCAAAAAAATCCCAGAATGGATTAAAAATTCTACTCAAACCTTGCTGCAAACAGCTTAAGCCATGCAGTGCTCACCTCGTGTATAAAAAATACACGTCGGTTTGCGCGCTGAATCGCCTAAATGTTTTCGCTAAGGTTGAGCGAATTTTATAGAACTTTGCTTAGAATAAAGAAAGCTTAGCTTTTTACTCTGGGCCAACGTTGAGTGTTACGCGGCTACCAAGTTTCACATCAGCTTCGATAATGATTGCAACAAAGCGACCTGGCTTTGCATAGTACATAGATGATGTTGCAGACTGGAAAGCGTTGACTTTGTTCCAGCCGTTATCAGCCATTTGGCGCTCAAAGAAGCGGTACAGGCTATCTACATCACCACGGCCAACCATGCTGATTTTACCCACTGTTTGGCTTGGGCTTGTGAAGATAACACTGCGCTCAAGGTCAATTGTGTGGCTTGATGGAAGAGGAATATCAGGAAAAGCACTTACAATACCACGCTCAAATTCGCTGGTATCTGTCACAAGAACTGTTTCACCGTTTTCGTTAACAACTTCACGGTCAGGTCTCATTTTTGTCCCGCCAAGCATACATCCTGTTAGGATCACGCTCATTAGGGTGGCACCTAGAATTTGGTACATGGGCTTTTCTCTTTTTATGTTATTTGTGTGAGATGTAGCGTTGGGCACACGACACCTATACTGTTTATGCTGAAACAGTGAGAGCGTTCTGTCAACAGGAAGGATGTGTTCTATAAGCTAAAGCGTTGCGAAAAGTACACGCTTTTGGATTAGTTCCACTTATCGCCGAAAATCTTTTTCAGCTCAGCTTCACCAAATGATTTGGTAATGCCTGTAAACTCACATGTCATTTCAATTGGACCTTCTTCAAGCAGTGTTTTGCACTGGTCTGGTCCAAGAGAAGAAAGTGCACGTTCCATGCGGCTTTGCATGTCTGCCACAACAAAGTTGAGTGGCTGCTCTGGGAAAATGCGCACTGTATCTTCTGCAAAGAGGCGACGGAGAAGTTCACGTTCGTGAATTTTGCCTGGAAGAGCTTCTTCAGGAGTCAATGTATCTAGAATCATGGCCATGCGTGTCCAATCATCTTCGCTGGCTTCATCTTCTTGTGGTGTTGCTTGTAGGAAGACAGCACCCACTGGCATGCGCTCATCGTCGCGCTCTGTGACAACGCGAATGCATGTTTTCAGCTGAACAGATTCTTCAAAGTATTTCTCAAGTGAGCTACTTACGGATGTACTGTTGAGTTCAACCATGCTTTGGAAAACATCGTCTTTACCAGAAAATTTAACAGTTACCACCAGCATGCTCTTTTCTGTAGCGATATCTGCAAAGGTGAGAGGCTTATCTGTTTTCTCTTGGTTACAGTAAGCTTTCAGGCTGCCGTCATGGCTGCACTGCGCCACAAGGAGGCTCGCAGGGCCGTCGCTGTGAATTTGAATTGTGACATCTGCACCTTGCTTAAGGTCTGTCGCCATTACCGTTGCTGCTGCAAGGAGTTCTGCAAGGCATTGGCCAACAACAGCGTCACGTTTAGTGAGAGATGGGATCTGGCTTACGATATCGTCAATACGAAGAACGCGTCCGCGGATTGGAACGTTATCAAGCATAAATGGGCATAGGCGTCCAATTGACGCATGGGCCGTGTTTCCTGGTGCAATAATATTTGTCATAGCATCTACTTATAACCTTATGCGTATCAGGTCAAGGCCCTTGCGGCCAGAAGTGCTATTTTATGAGGTGCTTACCACTCTCATCTCTGTGTTTTTTCAAGTACTTCATAAACGGTGTTCCGCCTGTTCCAATGTCAGTTGGGTTACCGTCAGCATCTCGGGCTTGTTTATGAATGTAGCTTGCAGCGTACTCAAGGTGACGTGTTCTGAAATCTTCAACAGCCGTAACAATGTCATTGTATAGGCCTGTGAGTTCAGCGTTACCAGCAGAGGTCACAAAATCACGGAGTCTACTTTCAGAGCGTACGTCTTCAATAAAGGCACGGTGTGCAGGTGGGCGGTATTCATGAAGTTCATCAAGGTACTCTTTAAGAGGATCGTTCTCATGGGCAATACCGAGGAAGCCATCCATTGTCGGAACAATAGAGCTTTGTGAGCCTGTTTGACCTCTAAATGGTTGTGGTTCACCTTTGTATTTATCAACGCCTTCATAGATCAGTCCATCTGGTAGGGCAGGGTTACCTTTCCAACCGTGAATGTATGGGCGAACGCGGTGGTAGTAAATGTACGGGTCGCACTGTTCAGGCATGCGGTCAAACACAGGGTTAATTTCGTTCCAAGCCTCTTTAATGGTTTTAAGGCCTTCGACGATGCGAGGCAGGTCTTTCTCTTCAACGGCTTTAATGACCCATGGAATTTCTGCAAGGGCTTTGCCGGCTTTCGCTTCAATTTCAACATGCACAAGGATGAACCAGTTTTCATCAACGCCACCAAAGAAGTTTTGAATGGTTGCGATGTTATTTAGGTTCACGTCACCATCTGGGTCAATCTTAAACCAGTTGTCTAGCGTGTAAGATGTGTAAGGCAGAAGAGGGTATTGGCCAATGCGTTCTGCAAGTTTGCAGAAGGGTACAGCAATGTTTCTTGGAAGGACTTGAGCGGCTTCTTTTTCACCCCATACGTACGCTTGCACAAGAAAAGAGTAACGCACCATCAGCATACGAAGCTGCGCATCGTCTAATTCTGGAAGCCATGCATCCATATCAATTTCAGGAAGGTGATTGAGGAATGTTCTGAGCCTGCCGCTTGTCATCAGGCCGCTGAGCATATCGCCAGCACCAGCAATGGCATCAAAAACTTCAGGAAGCTCTACTTCATCCATTGGATATGGGCTTAAAAAACCAAACTCTGGGGTTACGTCATAGGCCTTAAGAGGTTTCATGTAGAGGTCTCCTTATTCAATTATTCAAGAGACCATGATACGGATTTTAGATGTCTCTGCAAATTCTTTGAATAGAAGGGACACCATCTTTTTTAGTGAGTTTACGTACACAGCCAAAAACTTCTTTTGTGAGCGTGCATTTTCCGATGTCGTCGCCTGTTTCCCAAAACTCAACAAGTTCTTCTGTTGAAAGGTTTTCTTTAATTGTGCATAGGCCTTGGCATTTTTCAGATGAAGAACATTTTTGGCCGCCATCTGATGTGAGCTCGGCACATACATATCCTGTCTTAGAGAGCAGGACTGTTGTATTGCCTTTCATGAGGCAGTTCATGGCTTGTGTTCTTGTGCAGAGCAGGTGGGCGTTATCGCCTGTGCAACCAGTCAGGCCTGCTGTATTTTGAGCAAGTGTAAAGTAACCAGTGTCTAGATTGTTCAGGAAGCGTTCATACATAATTTTAAGCTGCATGTGCTTCGTTGTTTCAAGGAAATCGCCTTTTTTTCTGACCTCAGCGGCATCGTCTGTACTACACCATTTTTCACCTGTAAATAGTGTTGCACAACCAACAGGGTGACTGTACATGCTGCATCTACCAGGGTTCCTTGGATCTTCTGTTGGAGTGATCTTAATTTTTTGAGATTCATTTACTGTGCTGACAAGTAGGCAATTCCCCTGACAGTCATTATCTGTGCCGCAAGGTTTGTCTTTATCAAGAGTTTTAAAATTACAGATCTCACGACCATAGGCCTTCATTGTGAACCCGCCTTGCTCTTCACAGGATGTGTTCTCAGCAAGGCTGACCATGCTGATGCTTGCAAAAGTGAGTGCAAGTAGGATGTATTTTTTAATCATTATGAGCTCCAAATTGCCTATGTATCTGCAATTCTATCATAACCTGATGCTTTTGCCACAGGAAGGCCTTTATATTTTTTATGATTACTCTTTAGGCTTGAAAACGAAGGGATTAATGCCAATACTTATAAATAGGTAGTGGAATTTTAGGAGATAGGTCATGAACCTGCGTAAGCTTTTCTTTATTGTTTTCTCAATTATGTTTTTGGGTGTTTCTGGGTATGCTCTTCAGTCAAATATGCTGAAAGGTAAACCTGTTGATTTTACAGGGCCAAAGGTCCTGAAAAATGACTATCAGAGGCTGTTTCAGCAAGTGTGGAAACACTATGGAGAGGGTGATGGATTCTCGCTTTCTGAATCCAAGCTTCAATATCAAGATATTGATCTGAACTCTGACGGTGTTCCAGAAGTTGTGTTCCGTTTTGAGAGTGGACGATACTGCAATTTCTATGGCTGCCCAACATACATTGCTAGAAAGCCATATCGCGAAGATGACGTCATCTTCTTTAGTTTTTCTGGCGGAATTGAAGTATTAAAAGAAAAAGAAAATGGATACTCAGTTATTTTAGACCATAATATGGAAGATGTAACATTTAGCTATGACCGTGAGGTTAAAGCTTATGTAGCAGATTCTGTCCCAAGTCTTGCGAGGTAGAGTGCGATGAAAAATCTATTCTTATATTCTTTTGTTCTTCTAGGTCTTTTAGTGAACCTGAGTACGCCTGCGAATGCAGGTCCTGTTAACTTTAATGTTTCAGAAATGACATCGGCGATTAATGATCTTCCAGCATCTGTAGATAACTCTGTTAAAGACTTCTTAAATAGCAAGACACCTGATGAAGTTGCCGCGCTTATGAATTTGAACGATTTGAATGCACTTACTGTTTCGAACGGGATGCTTGATTCTCAAATTCGAGGTATGCTTGGAAATATCTCACTTGCGAGTGACTTTACGAGCGCCCTTGATGATCTAAAGAGCGATCTTAGTTTTAATACAGACTTGTCAGGGCAGCTTCTTGGAGTGATGTCAACGGATGTGACAGGCCTTATGTCTGATCTTGGGGACTTTTCTTCATTGCAGCAGGTCTTTGGTGCTGTACCAAATATTCAAGATATTGTGACATCTGTGAATGTCTTTAACCAATTTAGCGGTGACCTTGATGCCGTTCGAGGTATTTTAGATGACGGTATTATTGATACACTTCAAAATACACCGTTTTTACAAGGTAATTTAAATGCTTTAACGGATCGTTTTGGTCTGCAAATTCCAAACTTTGGCCTGACACTTCCTGGTGATATTAACTTTAACCTGCCGGATGTTGATGCCATTCTTGCAGGGCTTCCGTTAAACTTAGATGTGAGACAGTTTTTAGATGGGTTAGATGTGGGTGACCTTGCCAACTTAATTAACCTTGATGATATGCAAATTTTACCTCAGCTCTCGAGTATGTTTAACAGTGATCTACAGGATATTATCGGTAATGTTGGTGAACTTGCCCAGCTGACAGACGCGCTTAAAGATCTTAAAACTCAGCTTGGGTTTATTCCAAATAATTTTGCTGAAAGCTTACTCTCTAACCCAGATGTTTTGGGTGATATGACAAGCCTGATGGATATTGGCCAGCCATTTGCAGCTTTACAAGGCGCTTTTGGAGGGATTCCTCAGCCTGAGCAGCTTGTTGGTGTTATGAATATGGTACAACAAACAGGCGGTAACATGGTCAATGGTGCGAGTGGACTTCTCTCTCCACAGACCCAGTCTGCAGTGAATGCTGTGCCTAATTTTGATGGTGCAACAAGTGCATTGAAAGAAGATGCAACTGGCCAGGCTATTCCTGAAGTAGAACCAGAAACACCAGAGCCTGAGGATACGGGTACAGGTAGCCCAAGTTCTACTCAACCAGGCCTTTGTGGTGGTTTTGAAGACTGGAAGAAGGCTCTTGGTTTTGCTGAGGGTGGTGGTAACTACTGTATTGTTGGTGGTGGTGGTGGTAACTACGTTGGTAAGTACCAATTTAACCAAGCGACTCTTGGTGATGAAAGTCGCGTTCCAAGTAGTTGTTACAGTGGCTGTCGTCAGGTTAAAAATGATTGCTTTAGATGTAATGGTCCTGCTCAAGAGCAAGCGTTTAACTGCTATTATGAGCAAAACAAAAAGATCATTGATAATGATATTAAGAAAGAATCTGGTGGTAAATATAATAGCTTGGATGAATACCTTGCCGATCCAAATAACCCTTACCTCACTAATGAAGGCGGTAAGAGGTGTTTAAAACAAAAAGGTGAATATTACTACGCAGGTTGTAAAAAGCGCCTTGCTAGCGGTGCTGCAAGCAAAAAGGCTGGTCCAAGTTGTCTTGAAGTCACAAAGTCTGGTGTATATGGTGCAGCTCACTTGATTGGCCCTTACCTGATTGGTGACATGCTTGTGAAAGGCCAGAATGCTTATGATGGTTTCTGTACGAGTGCTTTCCACTATGGTGAGAAATTTAAAGGGATTGATGTAGATAATACGTCTAGTGATGGTTCTGGTGAAGAATGTGCACCTGTTGCTGACATTCCAAATGAACCTCTTCTTCCTGATGATGGTGGGTATGAGCCTGGGGAGCCAACAGAACCTTACGAACCTGATGAGGTTGTACCTGGTACGCCTGGCTATGGATCGGGTGGTGATGACAAAGGCCTGAAAACAACCTTCAATGAAGGTGGTACAAGAAACTTTGAATTCCTTAGATACGATGAACCAAGCGAAGGTGGTTCTATTGAGAAGGGAACAGACGAAGATGATGACCGTAGTGTTGAAGGGCTTGGTAAAGGTGCTGGTACATATAAGAGTGAGGATGACTTTGACTTTGCTGAAACAATGGCATGGGTTGATGATTTTGAACAGCATGGTATGGCGCCAGATTGGGGCGATGTCCTGCGATTTGATCGTGATAAGACATGTTATTACTACTATATTAGATGGACATGGAGAGGCCCAAGACTTGTTGTAAGACTCCTTCCAGCATGTTCTCTGAAAGTGAATTACAGTGAGCCTACGGCAATGGTTGAAGTTGTTGGTGAGCCTGGATTTAGTTACCTGGGCGACCTTGATGACCTTGTGGCTGAAACAAACCATAGTGATGGTGGCGCTGGTGTAGATATGCACGGTGTATCCTTTAATGAAGCACACGTATTTGGTATTAGCCCAGAGGCACGTGCTGAGTCAAGTGGTTCCGCTGAAAGTATTCGTCGTTCATTTACATGTGACCTTGCCGTAAGTGGGCAAGAAACATGGGAAAATATGACGCTTCCTGGTACACCACTTGCGCCAACGCCAAATATTGATGCTGAGGCAGGTGTCCCTGACCTTATGCGTATCATGAATGTAAGTGGACTGGAGCTCCTCTTCCAGCCTGTATATCGCTTGAAGTGGTTCATGGGTGCAGAAGATAAAGGTAAAGATGTTGAGCTACCACTTCTATTTGCTTCTGAAGAACACCGTCCTGATTGGGTTGAGAAAGAAGCTTCATTTGGTACGGTAACTGCGGATAGTATTCCATGTGATCAAAATGGTCGTATTAACCCTGACTCTATGACAGGGCCTGGCGTACCAAATCGATACGCTGACGGAAGAAAATGTGTTGGATCATGGGGTGCCATTGAACCTATGACTGGTTTTGCTATCAATGGAACAGAGCTTGCGAATAAAGCAATTGTGGCTGCTCGTGCTTACACAATTGCCAAAACAAATAGCATTTACCCGATGATTACACCTGCGCCAACTGATGGTAGTCTCATTCCTAAGATTGAGTACGCCCATATTGGTTGGAAGTACTGGTACACAGACTTTAACGTAGAGTGGCCTTATGAAGGTAAACAGAGATTTATGCTTGGTGAAGATACCTTTAAGTGGGATTCTGCATTACAAGCCAATAACTATAAATCTCGTGGTCTGTCTCAGTGGTTAGCTATGGACTTAAGCCAAGGTTATGGTGGCGAATCTTCAACGAAAGATGGTCTGGTTATGACGCTTTGGAAGAAGACAACGTGCCGTATCTATGTATGCTGTGATAGATGGTCATACCATACAAGGTGGAAGCATATTCGTAACCTGAGAAATGAACCTCTGTTTGCCGCTGCTTATCTCTTCTGGGGGCCTGTATCTGGCTTTGAGAAAGATTGGGAAATTAAAGCTGTAACAGAGATTGATGAGTGGGATACGGATAAAGCAAGAGAGTTTAACCCACCAAGACTCTAAACAAAACCTTAAGAAAGTTTGCTTAGAATTTTCTCTGCAACTTTTGGCCAAGAGAACTCGCTGAGAAGCGGGTTCTTTTGGTCTGCAATAGTGCCTTTTGCTGCAATAATTTTACTTGCAAAGAGCTCTGCATTGTTGAGCATGTTTGTATCTACAAGATCATCAGTTTGGCTTAGCACTTCTCTATGAACAGGAATATTGCTTGCGACAATAGGTGTTTCTAGTAATTGCGCCTCAATAAGTGGGATGTTTAAGGCTTCCACTTGACTTGCTGTCACATACACATCTCCATGTAAGATGTAGGAGAGTGTCTCTTTATGTGGTTTACGACCATGGAAATGGACGCGGTTTTGCAGGCCGTATTCATTTACCTTTTTAAAGAAAAGGTTCTTGGCGGCTTCATCATAAACCGTACCGATAATATGAAGTTTGGCACTTGGTTCTTTTTCTGAAACAGCCTGTAAAACTTTCGCAAGAAATGTATAGTTCTTTTGAGGGTACACATCACCCACAGTCACAATATTAAAGAAATTATCATCAAATGGAGCATCCTTGCCTGTGGCTGATGCTTTAAGGCCAGCATAAATGACTTGTACTTTGCTTCTTTCAGGAGCTGTCTTTTCAATCCATGTATCTGCTACACTTTCAGATACTGTAAAAATATGATGTGCGCGCTTAATAGAAAGCTTTGTAAGAGTATTGATGGCTTGCCAGTACAATCTTTTTTTCCAATCTGTCACAAGCTCTAAAACGCTACCATCTGTGTGGATGATAATAGATGGGTTTTTGGCGGCAAAGGCACAGAAGTTTGTATTAAAAAGCGTATGATCAGCTTTGAGTTTATAGCTGTAAAATGGAACAATAATTTGCTCCCAAAGGGTTCCAAGTATTTTGCTTTTTGGGCTTTCTACATCAATGTAGGTAATATTGTCATGTTCATGAATTAGTTTGGCGTATCGCTTGTGTCTCAGTACGGTAATGTTTACGTCATGTTGTTTAGAAAACTCATGGAGTAGGCCGTTGATATATGTCAGGCCGCCGCCTGTTTTGCTGTGTAGTGCTGAAATGACAATGTTTTTCTTATTCATAACCATGAGTTATAAAGATAAAATGATTGTTTGTACAACTTAAAAGAAATCGCTCTCAAAGCTTTCATAAACAATCAGGTCAACCATTTCTTCATCTGACTCAATGAGGCTTACATCTGCACTATAGTAAGCAGATGTTAGAGCAATGATCCCAACAATTGAAGCTGCAATTGCACCAGTAAGGATTGGTCTGTAGCTTGGTTGCTGTTTAGGAAGCTGTTCATGCTCAGTAGCAATGCTTGCCATTTCTAGTAGCTTATCTGATGAAAGTTGTTTGCTCATAACATTGCCTCCTTTTCGTCATGAGAGATTGACTCTTTAAGAGATTTTTTAGCACGTACAAGTAAGCTTTCAACAGCTTTCTCAGTCGTGCCGAGTGCCTTGGCCACATCCTTTTGGCTTTTATCAAAATAAAAGCTCAGTAAAATGGCATCTCTTTGGCGCTCTGGTAATTGTTTTAGCTTCTCTGTAACCGTTTGGCGCTGTTCTTTTTCCTTAAGACGTTTTTCAGCCTTTGGAAAATCGATAACAGTATCATCTTCTAATTCACTGTGCTGTTTTAGGTTTCTAAAAGCATCCATGCAGCAGGTGTAAATAATGCTACTCGCGTATTTGGTGAATGTGCTTCGCTCTTCCCATTTAGGCGCATGCTGCCATAGTTTGATGAGTGCGTTTTGCAGGGCATCTTCCGCAATCGATTCATCACCTCTACACAGGTATAGCGCAATTTTATACAGCTGATTACCCACTCGTTGTACAAGCTGGTGGAAGGCATTTCTATCGCCTTCCCCAGCTTTTTTATACAACGTGTTTAGAGAATCGCTCATATATCTTACTCTTCAGAGGCTTTGCGGTCGCTACGGCGCTCTTTACGTTTTTCACGATAGTTTTTCATTTTTTCGCGCATATTCTTTTTTGCAGATTTCATCTCATCACGATCAAGTTTGCCATCGCCGTTTTTGTCGCCGCGCTTAAAAATTTCATCAATGCGCTTTTTATGTGCTTCAAGCATTTCAGATTTTGTGATGTAACCATCACCGTTTAGGTCCATACGTGGGCCCTTACGTTTTTTATCTTCTTCAGCCAGCGCCAGTGTTGGTAGGGCAAGGGCGAGACTAAGTGCAATTACTGTTTTTTTCATCGGTCTTAAATCCTTTGTTTGCTTATGTGATTATACAGTAAACGGACAGGCGTATAAAAATCCTGCGCACTTTTTTGAAGTTTGTTTGAAATGGTGCCGAAGGAGGGACTCGAACCCTCACGCCCAAATGGGCACCGGATTTTGAGTCCGGCGCGTCTACCAATTCCACCACTTCGGCATAGAAGCTATTTGCTATAGACAGCGTGAAAATGCCTGAAGAGTGGAGAAAAATCAAGCAAAAAGAAACCACCCTAAAGCAGGTGGTTTCTGTTCGTTTAGGGGCAGCCCATGATGAAGTTTGCAGTCAAACTGTCCATTTCACCGGTGATGGTGCTAGCCATGAATCGCGTTTGGAATGCAGTCACCATGGCCCGCTTGGAGCCGCGGTAGCCAAATTCGTGCAGGGCGTGCCATGGGTCTGTTGCTTCTGCAATAGATTTCCATGCCGAGGCATTGCCTTGTTGAATCAAGCGATACCACTCAAACTGAGGGCCTACACCGCAGTGGCGCCAAGGGCGCACATCTTGGTGGCTTACAATTTGATCTGCATTATGGTTATGCAAAGTGTTTTTCATTTGATTGGCAATCAAACGATTAAGGACATCATACTGATAATCTGTATAAGGCTGACCTTCTTTTGCACAAAGGCAGATAGTCACACCA
The DNA here is from genome assembly GCA_036141575.1 of Pseudomonadota bacterium. NCBI lineage: Bacteria > Pseudomonadati > Pseudomonadota > Pseudomonadota bacterium. Next base: position 133,424 of record JAYZXF010000011.1, read on the forward strand.
TACTTGTTCAGATTAACATGAGCTTTCCAGCGACTGTCAACGCCTGCAAACCATGATTTTTTGCGAATCTCAACCATTTTGGCGAGTTTACCTTTGTCGCGCCCAATAACAAAGTGTGGGCTGCGGCGATCATTGGTTTGGGTGTCTTGAAAGCGTTCAATGGTGGCTTCGTAATCTTCGATGCCGGATTGTCCAAGGATAAGAAACAGGCTCCCTTTGCGATCACCGTGGCTATTATTTGTGACACGGGTCTCGTATGTGAGAGCTGTGGGGATATCTTCACGCATAGTGAGGACTCCTTAAGTTTTGAAACGGGAATGAAGTTAGAGATGTCCTTACTATATTCGTATGGCTTTCGCTCTGGCAAGTGAAATATGTATTCCTTATAGGAAAAGCTTGTGTTTTCTAAGGAAAAACCGTACTTTGCTCTCTATGAAAAAACAGGCGAAAATTCAACGTCATTTTGCCCCTTGTGCAGAGCTGAAAGATGGCTCTGTTGTGGCGATTGGTAATTTTGATGGTGTTCATAAAGGACACCAATCCGTGTTAAAGGCTGCAAAGGCACTTGCGGAGCAGGAAAATTTGCCTGTTGTGATGATGACATTTGAACCTCATCCGCGCCGCGTGCTCACACCAAACGCACCAGGCCGTATTACACCGTTTGCTGATAAAGTGCGCCTTGCGAGTCGAAATGATGTGGATATTGTTTCTGCGGTGCGCTTTACAAAGCCATACGCAGGCACCTCTGCTGAAACTTTCATGAAAGAACATTTGGGCAAATACCTAAATGCGAAGCATGTGGTTGTTGGTGATGATTTCGCTTTTGGACGTGGTCGTGAAGGGTCGGCTGAGGCGATGCAGGGTGTAAGCGCATCGCATGGCTTTACCACGCACATTGTGCCAGCAGTCAAAGATATGCAGGGTGTGGAGATGGCTTCTACACTCATTCGTGAAGCACTTGAGAGTGGTGATCTGAACCATGCTAAAAGTCTGCTTGGCTACGCGCCAACGCTTAAACTACGTTTTTGTGAGGGAGTGGCTTCGCTTTCTCGCTATACAACTATAAAAAACGGTGAATATTTAACCCGTTTACTTTATAGTGAAGGCTTCCACGATAATGTGGAACTTATGAGAGTTGTAATTAAGGATGGGGAACTAGCAGTGCTAGACTTTCCGCCTATTGACGATGCGATGCCGATCGTCACATTAGAACTTCTCGAAAAAATGAACTAATGAAAAAAGTAACTGAAAGATAGAAAATCATGGCTGATAAAGAGCTGAGACAAACCTTGAATCTTCCTGAAACTGATTTTCCCATGCGTGCAGGGCTGCCAAAGCGTGAGCCTGAGTGGGTAAAAAACTGGCTAGAGGAAGATATTTACGGGCAAATTAGAAAAGCACGTAAAGGGTCTCCAAGCTTTATTCTGCATTTGGGCCCTCCATATGCTAACGGCCGTTTCCACATGGGACACGTCCTCAGTTACGTTCTTAAAGACTTGGTTGTACGCTCTAAAACTATGCAAGGTTTTGATGCGCCTTTCGTTCCGGGTTGGGACTGTCATGGTCTACCCATTGAGTGGAAGGTTGAAACTGAGCTCCGCGAAAAAGGGAAAAGCAAAGATGATCTTTCAACAAAAGAGCTTCGTAAGCTTTGCCGTGATTATGCTCAGAAGTGGGTGAATGCTCAAAAAGAAGACTGGCAGCGTATGGGTTGCCTTGGCGATTGGGATGAGCCTTACTTGACAATGAACCCGAGAAACGAAGCCGGCATGGTGCGTGAGCTTGGCCGCCTATTTGAAAAAGGCTATGTGTACAAAGGCGTAAAATCAGTGATGTGGTCACCTGTTGAAGAAACAGCCCTTGCTGAAGCAGAGGTAGATTACAAAGATAAAGATTCAACAGCGATCTTTGTGGCACTTCCTGTAAAAGGCTCAGATGAAAGTGAGCCAAACGAGTTTGTTGTGATTTGGACAACAACACCTTGGACTATGCCAGCTAACCGCGCCGTTGCTTACGGTGTAGATTTTGAGTACAGCCTTGTTGAAGTAAAACAAGCCCATGAAAAAGCTGTAGCAAAAGCAGGCCAGAAATACTGGTTTGCGACAGACCTTCTTGAAAGTGCGACAAAGTACTGTGGCATGGAAGAGTTTGAGGTGATCAAAACGCAAAAAGGTTCAGATTTTGAAGGTGTGGTTCTTTCACATCCATTCTATGACCGTGAATCTCCAATGATTGAAGGTTTCCACGTGACAACAGATGGCGGTACAGGTTTTGTACATATCGCCCCTGCACATGGTGCGGAAGACTTCCAGATTGGTCGTGAAGTTGGTCTTGAGCTTGAGTGTCAAGTGCTTGGCGATGGAACATACAGTGAAACTGTTGCAGACCTAGGGGCAACAGGTGTTACGCTTTCAGGTAAAAGCATCTGGGACGCGCAGAAAGACATCATCGCAGAGATGACAGAGCGCGGCACGCTTCTACGTTGGTACAAGTACACACACAGCTATCCACATAGCTGGAGAAGTAAAGCCCCTGTAATTTTCCGTACAACGCCTCAATGGTTTGTTGGTCTAGATAATGATAAAAACCTACGTGGTGAAACACTTAAAGAGATCGATACGGTTGAGTGGATCCCTGCGTATGGTCGTAACCGTATTTACAGCATGATTGAGAACCGTCCGGACTGGTGTATTTCTCGCCAGCGTAAATGGGGTGTGCCAATCACTCTGTTCGTGCATAAGCATACAGGTGAAGTGGTGAATGATGCAGTTCTATTTGAGCACATTGCAAGCCTTGTTGAGAATGAAACAATTGATGCATGGGATAGCCGTATTGAAGAAGGCCGCATGGCGGAACTCTTCCCTGCAGGCTGGTTAGAGAGCAAAGGCCTCAGCCTTGATGACCTTGAGCCGCAGCGCGACATTCTAGATGTATGGTTTGATAGTGGCACAACACACGCTCACGTCATGCGTGCTGAAAACGAGCGTGATGGTGAAAACAGCCGTTTCCACCGCACAGATGGCAAACGTCCTGCAGATGTGTACTGGGAAGGTTCTGACCAGCACCGCGGTTGGTTCCATAGCTCACTCCTTGAATCAGTTGCCAGCTACGGTGAAGCGCCGTATGAAACTGTCCTCACGCACGGTTTTGTGGTGGATGGTAAAGGTATGAAGATGAGTAAATCCATCGGTAACGGTGTAGAGCCGCAAGAGCTCCTTGCAAAGTACGGTATGGATATTGTTCGTCTTTGGGTTTCAAGCGCAGATTACACAGAAGACATTCGTTACAGTGATGAAATCATGAGCGGTATTGCTGATGGTTACCGTCGTTTCCGTAATACATTCCGTTACCTGATTGGGAACCTATCTGACTTTAACGCAGAAACAGATACGGTAGCTTACGCAGATCTTCCAGAGCTTGAAAAGTGGGTGCTTGCCCGCCTTGCAGGTGTGCTGAAAGAAGTGAAGGAAGCGTACAACGCGTACACATTCCACAAAGCTTACCGTGCGCTGTACAACTTCTGTGCGACGGATCTATCTAACATCTACTTCGATATCCGTAAGGATGTGCTGTACTGTGATGCAAAATCTGGTCAGCGTCGTCGTAGTGTGCAAACTGTGTTGATGGCTCTGCTCACAGAAATCACAACGCACCTTGCGCCAATGATGCCGTTTACAACAGATGAAGTTTGGAAGAGCCGCTTTGGTGAATCTGAAACAGTGCATCTTGCTGAATGGAATGACATCCCAGCAGATTGGCAAAATGAAGCGGTTCTTGAGCAGTTTGAACCTTTCTGGACACTGCGTGAGCAAGTCAACCTAAAGGTTGAAGCCCTACGTAGTGAAGGGACTGTCGGTTCTAACCTTGATGTTGCCATTACACTTCCTGCTTCAGCAGAAGAGATGAACTTGCCGCTTGCTGAGCTGCTCATTGTATCTCAAGCAAATTTCTCAGGTGATGAGATTGTTGCAAGCAAAGCTTCTGGTGAAAAATGCCCACGTTGCTGGAGCTACCATGAAACAATGCACGCTGCACATGACCATGTTTGCCAGCGCTGTGGTGAGGCGCTCGACGGCCTTGAAGCACAAGGTGCGGCAGCTTAATGGTGAATTTTTTTACCGTACGTAAATGGGGCATAGCGCTTGCTGTGCTCGCATTTGCGATTGATATGGTGACAAAACAAATGGCGCTTAAAGCTGAACCGTTTAAAGAGGTCTTTATTCCAGGGCTTGTGGAGTGGACACTCTCTTTTAATAGAGGGGTTTCATTTAGCTTTCTTGGTGATATGGACGGGGCAATGGGTGAACTAATGCCTTATAAGCTTTCAGCGCTTGCTATTGTAGCAAGTTTATTCTTCCTATGGTGGATGGGGCAAAAAGGTTCTATTTACTTGCAGCTTGGCCTTGGTCTTATGATGGGTGGTGCACTTGGTAACATGGCGGATAGGCTGAACTATGGCGCTGTGATTGACTTCATTAGTCTGCGCTTTGGTGAATACCCATTCTTCATTTGTAATGGGGCAGATATTTTTATTAGTGCGGGTGTTGGTTGCATTCTGCTAGATGGTTTTATAGAATGGCGTGATAAACGGAGAGGAATAACTTCATGAAGAAATATATTGTCGCATTTTCTGCAGTGGCGCTGAGCGCTTGCGGAGGCATTACATCAAAAACAGCACCAGATGAGCTGGCGGTTATTGAAGGGCCATCTTTGGCAATTCCTCCAAGCTACGACCTTCGTCCACCACGCAGTGGTGAAGAGCAGTCATACGAAGAGCGTCGTGCTGCACGTGATATTCTTCTTTCAAGCGAAGGCGCTAAGGTTGAGTCAACAAGCCCAGATAGCTGGCTGATTGATGCAGCGGGCGGTAGCGCACGTAACCCAAACATTCGTGAAGAACTTGAGCGTGAGCTAGAAGCTAAGGCTGAGAAAAAAGAAGAGAAGAAGAAAAAGGGCTGGTTTGGCCGTATGATCGCAGACGATGAGGATGCGTAAGGTTAAGAACCATATCCAATAATTATTTATATGGGCGGAAATTTTCTTTTCTCGTCGCTGAAGTACTTTTTTGTACTCTGCGCTCCTTTAAAAATAAATTTTCGCGCCATAGCACCTGAATAGTGGTTTAAATAAATTATTGAACAGGTTCTGTTTTCTGTAAAATAACCATTCCCATCGCATTAAACTTGTGATGGTCATGAAGCACGGCAAGGCCGTGCTTTTTGCATTCTTCAATGAGTTCGGTATGTGAAAAACGATTATCTTGAGGATGGTCTAATAGATTTTTAATCAGCGGATTACAAATAAAGGCTTTGTAATATTCAAGAATATAAATATGGCCGCCAGTCTTTGTCACATCGACCATTGCTTCTAGGGCTTCTTGCCAATTCTCAATATGGTGCAGCACACCAAAGTCAAAAACGCCATCATATGTCCCTTGGTTGGCTGGAATTTTTGGCAGAGCACCGTGCCAGCTGTAAGCTTCAGGGCAAATTTTACGAGCACGTGCAACCTGTTTTTGGTCAAAGTCAAACCCGTGTAGTTTGGCAGGGTTTAAAATTTTATGAAGGGCTTTGAGGCCTCGGCCTCTGCCACACCCAACTTCAAGAACGTGGGGTTCATCAGGAAGAGGGGCATGTTTTAACATTTTAGGAATTTCAATAAACTCTTGAACCCATGCACGTGGGGCTGAGTTGACAACGAATCGTTCAAGTGTGTTGAGTTTCATGGCCTTTTCCTATACTGTTTGGGTATGAGTTTACAGGGTATTTTCATCTTTTCCAAACGCCTTCCAATTTTTGGAGGTTTTTAAGTCTATGGATTTATTTGATTACATTGAATCTAAAGAAGATGAAAAGGCTGAGGCGGTAGCAAAAGAGAAAGCAAAGCCAGCCCCTCAAGCGGCTTCTAAACCTGCTCCTAAAGAAGAGGTTCCTGCACCTGAGCCAACACCGAATCATCTGACAGTTTCTCAACTTGCAAATCAACTGCGCATGCTGGTTGAAAAAAACTTCTTTAGTGTGGCTGTTGAGGGTGAGATTTCTTCTCTGAAACTTGCCGCATCAGGCCATGCGTACCTACGCCTTAAAGATAATGACAGTGTAATTAACGCCGTTATGTGGCGCGGTACTGTTGATAAGCTTCGTGCGATGGGTATGCGCCTTGAAGACGGCCTTCAGGTGGTTGCTCGCGGTAAGGTGAGTACGTTTGGTGCACGTAGTGAATATCAACTTGTGATTTCAAGTTTAGAGCTTGCAGGTGAGGGCGCACTCATGATGCGCTATGAAGCTTTAAAGAAGCAACTGACTGAAGAGGGGCTGTTTGCTGAAAACCTGAAAAAGCCTCTGCCATATTTACCAAAACGTATTGGTATTATTACATCCCCGCAAGGTGCGGTGATTCACGATATGTTGCACCGTCTTACAGCGCGTTTTCCAATTCCTGTTGTGTTTGAGGCTGTGAGCGTACAGGGCGTAGGCTCTAAAGAAGCTGTTGTTGAAGCGATTGGGCGTATGAATGCACTCACAGGTACGGAGCGTCCAGATGTGCTGATTGTAGCGCGTGGTGGTGGTAGCCTCGAAGACCTTTGGACGTTTAATGAAGAAGATGTTGTGCGTGCTGTGGCGGCTTCTGATATTCCTGTGATTAGTGGTGTGGGCCATGAACCTGATGTAACGCTTTGTGATTTTGCTGCAGATAAACGTGCGCCAACACCAACAGCTGCCGCTGAAATGGTCGTGCCTGTTAAGAGTGATATTGCTCAGGGGCTTGCGCGCGTGCTTCATCAGCTCACAAAGGATGTGAAACAACAGCTAGATCGTAAGCGTCAGCATGTGACGCTCCTTAAGCAAAGGCTTCCAAACCCTGTAAGTAAGCTTCAACAGGATAAAATGCGCCTAGACTATGCTTATGAAAAGCTTGTAGAGCGTGCAAAACGGCAGAGAGAAAACCGCCAAATTGTATTGGGTCGTTACGCTGGTAAGCTTGATCCAGTTCGTCTGACATCGCTTTGTAACGTCAAAAAACAGAGTTTAGAGACCGTTTCTCCAAAAGTTTTTTATAAGGCGTTGAAAGGGCAGTTAAAAACCAGAACAGATCGTCTGGAATATATGCTCAAGCATATGGAAGCCTTAAGGCCTGATGCGCCACTAAGCCGCGGATTTGCTTACATTACAGGCGAAGATGGTACCCTCATAAAGTCGTCAAGTCTTGCACCAGAAAAAATTAAAATTCACTTTTCAGACGGTGTACGCTCTGCTACGGTGGATGCCGTTGAACCCACAAAATAGGGTCTGCCCCTTGACAGAGTCAACAATCATACCCATACCTTTATTAGGAAGGGTTAAGTGATTTTGGAGTGCCACTTGGGGTTTTAGGCACAGGGCAACCTTAACGGGATCATCGCGATAAATGGGGGAGACAGAATGTATCTGTCTCCTTTTCTTTTTAATTCTACTCAGCATAACTGCAAATAAATGAGCCATTCAGTGCTCGCCTTTGTGTATATTTAATACACGGCAGGCTGCGCGCTTTTCACTCATTCATTTTCGTGAATGCTGAGCGAATTAAAATGAAGCTCCTGAAAAATCAAAAATCCATCTTAAATATGTATTTAAAGCCCCCTTGTGTTAGGGGATGCTTCTATGAGAGAATAGGCTATGACGTTAAGAACTACGCTATTTCTACTTCTTTCAGTAATTGGAACTTCACTCCACGCCTTTGCATCTCCTCTTATCTCAACAGATGGAGTTTTCAGACAAGGTGGTTTTGTGTATGGAGAAGTGCCCAAAGGTGCAACCGTTAAGCTTGGTACAATTCAGACGACAGTTGGCGAGGATGGCACTTTCTTTGCGCCAATTCCAAGAAAATCAGACGCTGTGCTAGAGCTTTCTGTAAAGCTTGCAAGCGGTGAAGTGATGACACAGCCACTTGTGATTGAGCCTCAAGAATATAAAACTCAAAAAATTAACGGTATTCCAAAGCGTAAAGTGAATCCTAATCCGGATGACTTAAAGCGTATTAAAAATGATAAAAGCCAGATTCTGGCAGCACGTAAAAGCTTTAGAGATGATAAAGCCTTTATGCAGAACTTTATTCAACCTGTGGATGGATACCGCATCAGTGGTGTGTATGGTAGTCGTCGTGTATTTAACGGGGAAGAGCGCAGCTGGCATAAAGGGACAGATTTTGCTGCACCAACAGGCACGCCTGTTAAAGCGCCGGCAGACGGTATTGTGACGCTCGCTCTTGCTGATTCTTTCTTTAACGGGAACTTGATTATTTTGGATCATGGTCATCAGGTTTACACCATTTATGCTCACCTTGATAAAATGGATGTGGTGGCAGGGGACGCGGTTAAGCAAGGCGTTAAAATTGGTGAAGTCGGTTCAACGGGGAGATCGACAGGACCACACTTGCATTGGGGGCTTTACTGGCGCAATATGGCGCTTGATCCAAACTTACTACTTTTAAACACGGAGGATGCATCATGATTACAATGATAATGGCAATTTTACACACAGTTCTTCTGCTCTGCTCTGCATGGATTTCACTGGACTACTTTGCGCCTGAGATGGAGGTTCCTGAAGTTCCTGAAACGCTGCAGTACCTCACTTACGTTGGTGTTGTCGGCATCTCCGTTGTTTGGGCGCTTGTGAATGTGATTGGTGGTGGCCTACTTGGTGTTACAGGTGGATCTATTGGTGAAGGTTTAAAGATGGGCCTGATTCTAGGTATGGCAATTAGTCTTGGTCGTATGTGGCCTTACGCGATGACGGTTGGTCTCGTAGCGCTCTTCTTTGCACAAGGTCTTCTACCAGGTATTACGATTTTAATTTTTGCGGCAGTCTGCCTCGCACTACAAATTATTACGGGATATATCTGGAGTAAGACAAATACTGTCTAAATGCCTTAAAGCTATTTTGATTTTTTCTTGTTTTTAAGCTCTTCTGAAAGGAACTCGCCAAGCTCTTGAATGCCTTTAGGGTCAAGCTCATGCCCTGCAATGGTGCAGTGCTTCATAAATGGTTTGCTGAGCTTTACAGCGTCTTTTGCTGTCGTAATCAGGTCCGCACCTTTCTTCTCAGCAAGCTCTTGTAGCATAATTTCTTCTGCTTCTTCATATGTGGCATGGTCTGCAAAGGCTACGGTTTCAACAAGTTTGGCCCCAGATTTTCTCAAGGATCTAAAGAAATGGTCAGGCGCGCCTAGGGCGCAAAAGGCAACCCACTTATTTGTTTTGGTTTTAGGTGCTGTTGAAATACTCTTAATTTGGAACGTGCGTGGGCTCACTTTGCGTGTTTTTGTACCTGTCCATATCACAGCATCTGCACGTTTTAAGGCACTCAGAGGCTCTCTGAGTGGCCCTGCCGGTAGCATACGGTTGTTGCCAAGAGACTTAATACACACAAGATCAATTGTACGTTTGAGCTTTTTGTGCTGGAAGCCATCATCAAGTAGAATCAATGTGGCGCCTTCTTTAATAGCATGGCTTGCAGATTTTATACGGTTTGGGCTGACCCAAACATCTACGTAAGGCATTTCTGTTGCCATCATAACAGGCTCGTCACCTGCGTCACAGGCATGTTCATAGGGAGCAATCTTGCGGCATGTTTTGTCTTGTGCCCCGTAGCCACGGCTCAAAATAGCGACTTTTTCGCCTTTTTCATGGAAGTAGCCCGCAAGAGCCATCACAATAGGTGTTTTGCCGCTGCCGCCAGCTGTTACATTCCCAACCGAGATCACAGGTACAGAAACAGACTGTGCGAGGAGGCCTTTAAGTGTGAGGTCTGTTAGGCTGAGTGCGCGATAGACCCAAGACACAGGCAAAAGGACGTTTGAACGCCACTCTTTCTTTTGCCAGAACTTAGGTGTTTTCATGACGCATTCTCCCATGCCTTTAAAATGGCAAGCATGGCTGTCTCAGTCCCGCCAGATAGGCTGGCTGCTGCTTTTATATTATTCTTCTCTAGTTTTGTTTTGAGCGTCTTGTCTGTCAAAACATGAAGGGCCCTCTTTTTGAGTTCAGTTAAATCCGCATAGCATTCCGGTGTTTTATAGGGTTTTAGCGGAGTTAAGAGGGAGTCAAAATTGAACATATATTCACCACACAGGACCACTTTACCCATTTTTAGGGGCTCAAGCGGATTCTGCCCACCGTGCGGAAAGACACTGCCACCAACGATTACAGCGTCAGCGAGACTGTACCAAAGTGGCATTTCGCCAAGGCTATCTGCCACGAAAATGTCAGTTTGTTTGTCAATTCCTTCAGCTAAACTACGCCTCCTTGTGATAATTCCAAGAGGTGTGAAAAACTCAGCAATGTGTTCTCCGCGCTCTGGGTGGCGTGGTACAACAATGCTAATGAGGTCTGGAATGTCTTCTCTTAGGCCTCTATGAATCATGGCTATAATGTCATCTTCTGGCTGGTGTGTGCTGGCAAAGCAAAGGACAGGGCGGCCGTTAATCATTTTCTTAAACTTTGCAAGCTGCTCCGCATCAGGCTCTTCAAGAGGGGCATCAACTTTAATGTTTGGTGCTGTTTCTACATTGTGTACACCAAGGTTTCTGAGCCTTTCAGAGATTTCATCTGTTTGTGAAAGAGCGCCTGTGAGGCGTGCGAGTAGGGGGCCAAAGAAGAAGTTAAACTTCTTGAATTTCTTATAAGATCTCGCTGTCACACGCGCATTGATGAGCATTGGGTTTGGCGCTTGTTTGAGATATTCAGGCCAAAACTCACTTTCAACAAACACACTCATTTTCGGTTGCCAGTGCTTGAGGAAGGCGTGAACAGATAGACCAAAATCGAGGGGCGCCATTTGATGAATGACTTGTCCGTTCCATGTTGGCAGTTGTTTGGCAACAAGCTCAGCAGAAGTCACTGTGCCACTGGTAAGTAGAACTGTTGCTTCTGGCAATTTTTCACAAAGTGCGCTGACAAGAGGGAAAAGGCTTTTCATTTCACCAACACTGGCACCATGAATCCACAGAATATCGCCACATGGGCGCCCTGTTTTTGGGAAGCCAAGACGTTCAGGAAGTTTATTCCACTTTTCTTTACCTTTATAAAGGCGAATGCAGAATGCAATATCAATAAGAGGTCCAAAAACCACCCACAATGTGCGGTAAAGCCAGATCATTTTTTGATAGGCCCGTGGTAATCATCAAGCCATTCAATTTGCGTACGCATAGCCTTTTCAAGGATATCAGCATGGGATTGTCGTTGTTCTTTATCGCTCTTGAAAGGACAGTGGTGTGGTTCACTAATATGAATGGTAATTGTTGAAAAGGGTAGGGGGATCATAAAGTTATCCCAACTTTTCAAAATTTTTGCTTTTGTGGATGTACCGCAGAGTGGCACGATAGGTAGGCCTGAAAGGCGTCCCATTTCAAGTGTGCCTCGGCTGAGTTTATAAGCTGGGCCGCGAGGACCATCAGGTGTTGTGAGAAGCGTATGGCCATTTTTACCCGCATCAATCATGGCTTTCATGGCTTTGATTGCGCCCGTGCTGCTTGATCCATCTACAACATGTGTTTTTCTGAATTTGGCATAAGCGGCAACCATACGGCCATCTTTATGCAGAGAAATCATGGCTGTGACGGGGTGTCTAAACTGCGGCATAATCGTAAAGAAGAACAGGCGACCATGCCAAACAGGCATCATTACAGGTTTGTCATCTTTCCAAAAACGATCCAGTGCGTCGCGGTTTTGAACTTGAATTTTACAAGTTAGACGAATAATCCAGCTATAGAGCAGGATAATAATTGCGAGGCCGTAGTATTTAATGTTCTTCATTATGCAGCGTGCCCTTGTAGGTTTTGCAGGTCTGTGTAGATGCCTTTGTTTTTCATCAGTTCTTCATGCGTACCTGATTCAACAATTTGACCATCCTTCATAACGTGGATTTGGTCCGCATCTTTAATGGTTGAAAGTCTATGCGCCACAACAAGTGTTGTGCGACCTTTGGACAGGCTTGATAGAGCGTCTTGAACCTTTTGTTCACTCTCGCTATCAAGGCTAGATGTCGCTTCATCAAGTAGAAGAATAGGGGCGTTTTTAATCATGGCGCGAGCGATGGCAATACGCTGACGCTGACCACCAGAAAGTTTAAATCCTTCTTCACCAAGAACCGTGTCATAACCTTCATCTAGCGTTTCAATGAATTCATGTGCAGCGGCCATTTTAGCAGCTTTCATGACATCTTCACGGCTGGCGTTTTCCGCGCCGTAAGCAATGTTGTTATGAACAGTATCATCAAAGATAGCAATGTCTTGTGTTACAAGCGCAATGTGCTGGCGCAGGCTCTTTAACGTAGCATCCTGCGTAGATGTACCGTCTACTGTAATGTCGCCTTTTGTTGGGTCAAAGAAACGTGGAATCATATTGAGAACAGAGCTTTTACCTGCACCTGATGAGCCAACAAGCGCAACTGTTTTACCTGCTGGAACATGAAGGTTAAAGTCTTTCAGAGCTTCTGTACCATCTCCGTATGTCAGGCTGACATCTTTAAAGTGGATATCTGCTTTGCTTACATTGAGAGTTTCAGCATTCTCTTTTTCTTGGACCTTGTTTGGTTCGTCCATAAGCTCAAACGTACGCTCTGCCGCAGCAAGGCCGTCTTGCAGTACATTGTTAATGTTCGCGATGCCTTTCACTGGGCGGTACAGCATCATCAGTGCTGTAAGGAAAGAGAAGAAAGCGCCAGGCGTGATTTCACCGCTCATGACACGGTGGCCACCATAAGCCACAATAAGGGCAACGCTTACACCGCCTAGAAGCTCCATAAGTGGAGAGGCGATGGCACGAACACGTGCGCTTTTTACTGTATATATAAAGACATTATCAATGGCGTTTTTGGCGCGTGCATTTTCATAATGCTCCATACCGTAAATTTTAACTTGGCGATTGTAGCCCAGAGCTTCTTTTAAAATGGCAGAAAAACGGCCAGTTTCAGATTGGCTACCAGAGCTATAACGACGCATGTTTTTACCAAAACGTAAAATTGGAATAGCGGCAAGTGGCAGCAGTGTTAGGGAAATAAGTGCAAGAACAGGCTCTTGAACAACCATAACTGTAATAAGACCAACTACGCTGGTAAAGTCTCGAAGTGTGCCAGAAATGGTTTGGCTCACTGCATTTTTAAGGCGCTGTAGGTCAAACAAAAAGCGTGAAGACAGGCCTGATGTTGTGTGCTTCTGGAAGAATGTTAGGTCTTGGTTCATTGTATGTTTGAAAAGATCGTACTGAAGGTCTGCAACAAGACGCTGGCCAACATACTCCATGTAATAGCCCTGAATATATGTGGCAAATGTTTTAAAGAGGAACAGCCCTAGAATAATAATAGGAACCCAAAAGAGGTACGATTTTTTACCAGCAATAAAGACCTCGTCTAGCATAGGTCTGACCATGTATGTGATGCCCGCTGTTGTTGCAGAAACGATCAGCATGCATAAAATTGCGATAAAAATACGACTTTTATGTTTGGCAATATAGCCTTTCATGAGGCGTTTTATCAGGTACCAAGAGCCAGTATGTGTTTGTTCCAAAATATAATTTTGCCTTATGTTGGTTTTTGTGTGCAATTGTTCTTGCCACACATGTTTATCCCCTTTACAGTAGCGCGCATGATGTCTTTTGTCAGTTTATTTTGCAAGCATTTTAAGGCCCATTGGCCATTGGCGCTGATTGGCGTCTTCTTTGCTGTTGGTTATATCTGTTATTTTACGGAAGTTGATCGTTCTCTCTATTGGTGGATTATGAAGTATCAATCCACAGAAGAAGCACCGTATTTACAAGACCTTTATGGTTACCTTTCATGGATGGGGCAGTTGGAGTTTAAGCTTGCTATTGGCCTGGGTATGATGACGTATTTAACGTGGTATGATTACCAGCCTAAACTACGTATGTTTTGGTGGCGTGCGACTCTTGTTATTTCATTTACAGGTTTACTTGTGATTCCTTTGAAGCACATTTTTGGTCGACCTCGTCCAAAAATGTTGAGCGATAAAGTGAAGACTTGGTATGAAATGGAATGGTTTGAAACTGCTTCCAATATGCATAGCTTCCCTTCTGGCCACGCAACAACGACGTGGGCATTTTTCTTCTTTCTAAGCCGTTATTGGCCTAAATATACGCCTGTTTGGCTTTTCTATGCTGTTTCTGCATCATATGCCCGTATGGGAATTGGGTCTCATTACCTTGGTGATGTGATTGCAGGCAGTGCACTCGGATTTTTTGTGGCATACTGGATGTGGCCTAGAGTGGCCCCAGCAGACCTGCAAAGACAGATTCAAAAATAAAGGACACAACCCCTATGTCTCGTTATATGCCTGTTTCAGAGCGTAAAGAAATTAGAAATCACGTACTTGGCCTGTTTTTAATGCTGGCCATTCTTTTTGGTTTTGGTTTGGATCGTTATGGTTTGTTTGATGTCGATGAAGCCATTTTTGCACAAGCAACAATTGAAATGCGTGAACGTGGTGACTTTGTAACGCCGACATATAACGGTGAGCCGCGCTACCATAAGCCACCAATGATTTACTGGTTGCAGCATTTTAGTATGGAGCAGTTTGGTGAAACCCCTCTAGGGGCACGTGTTCCAAGTGCAATTGCGGCGTTCTTGCTCAGCCTCGCGATGTATATTTTTGTAGAACGTATGACGCGTAATCCACGCTATGCCATGATGGCCACCGCTGTGATGGCGTTAAACTTATCCTTTATGATTCTTGCTCGCGCAGCCATTGCAGATATGGTGATGAACTTCTTTATCTTCTGTTCAACGATGACGCTCGTTGCAAATATCTATGCCAGAGAGCGGAGTGTGGTTGCTACGTGGGTGGCAGGTATTGTGTTTGCTGCAGGTTTTATAACTAAAGGTCCTGTGGTGGCGCTTGTGCCAACGCTTGTGGTTGGAACAGCAGTTCTTATGAACCCGAGAGGTATTGGGCACGGCTTAAAGGCAGCAAACCCATTTATTATTCTTGTAGCGATTGCGCTAGGTTTGTTCCCTTGGTGCCAAATGATTATTAGTGCGCACGGCCCAGATTTCTTTGTTGAATTTATTATGAAGCACAATGTAGAGCGTTTCTTTAGTGGTCTTGGGAATACACATACAAGCTCACCTTACTACTACCTTGGTGTGGTTGCGATTGGGTTCTTCCCTTGGGTGCTTATTGCGCCTTCAGCGCTATGGTGGCAAGCCAAAGGTTTTATGAGCAACTTGCGCTCAGATAACCCATCAGAGGTGCTTCCAGCGCTTGGGCTTGTTTGGTTTGTGGGTGTAGTGGCTGTGTTTAGTTTCTCTCAAACAAAGCTTGTACATTACATTGTTCCAGCGCTTCCAGGGTTTGCACTTTGGATCGGTGGGCGCCTTGATCGTATCAACAACATGAAGGTTAAAGGCTGGCAAATGATGTGGATGCTTCCATTCATTATGATTTTGTTTGCGTTCTTCTTCCTTCTGAAATGGCTACCGAAAGCTCTGTTTGGTGAAGGTCCTGATTGGGTACTTGGCATTTTTAGATACCTTCAAGAAAACTTTGGTATGGAATGGCCTGTTGATGACATTCTGCTGCAATCTGTATTGATGCAAGAATTTGATATCGGAATTATTGGTGTTGCGATTGCGGCGCTGATTCTTGTGGGCTCGGTTGCAGGGTTCTCGCTCATTAAGCGTGGTTACCACCAAGGGGTTATGCTGTGGGCTGTCAGCTACGGTATGGTGCTATTCCTGTTCTTTAACGGTCTTGGCCCAACTGTTTACCAAGTTCAGCAAGGTGCGCTGAAGCAGCACGCTGAGTATGTGGCCTCTCATTTTGAGGAGGGCGATCAATTTTACTTTGTGGGCTTGCATCAACCGAGCGTAAGGCTTATATCCAAGGTGCCTTATGTGGCGGTACACCGCCCGCATGAAATTGCAGCCGAGAAGAAAACATACCAACAGTTCTTCTTGTATGATATAGAAAGGCAAGAGGCGTTTAATGAGCATTTTGCAGACGTCCAGCCATATGAAACCTGTGAAGGCGGCTATTGCCTTGCAGTTGTAAGTAAAGGATTTTAAGTATGACCCAAGCAGCTAAAGTTGATATTTCAGTTGTTGCCCCAGTTTATAACGAAGAAGAGTCACTTCCGCACCTTCTTGAAGCCGTAAGCAAAGTTATGGATGCAAGCCCATGGACATGGGAAATTCTCTGCATTGATGATGGCTCTAAAGATAAAAGTGCTCAGGTTCTCGAAGAGCTTTCTGCTAAGTACAAAGCGCTTCGCCCAATCTTGCTTCGTCGCAACTCGGGTCAAACTGCTGCTATGCAGGCAGGTTTCGATCACTCAACAGGTGATGTTGTTATTACAATGGATGCTGACCTTCAGAACGATCCAACAGATATTCCAAAGCTTATTGAACACATGCAAAAGACAGATGCAGATATTGTATCTGGCTGGCGTAAAGACCGTAAGGACAACAAGTGGAAGAACAACATTCCATCTCAAATCGGTAACAAGCTAATTGGCCGCGTGACAGGTGTGAAGCTGCATGATTTTGGTTGTTCGCTTAAAGCTTACCGCCGTGAAGTTCTCGATGAAGTACGTATTTACGGTGAGCTACACCGTTTTATCCCTGCTGTTGTATCTCAGTACGGTGCTAAAGTTGAAGAAGTGGTTGTGAAACACCATGCACGCCAATTTGGTCAATCTAAGTATGGCCTTGATAAAACATTCCGCGTACTGCTAGATCTTCTACTTGTAAAATTCATCCTGCGTTACATTAACCGTCCAATCCATGCTTTTGGTATGGGTGGCCTGATTAGCCTTGGTATGGGTGGCCTTATTTGTACATACCTAACATTGCTTAAGCTTGGTGGTTCTGACATTGGTGGTCGTCCGCTTCTTATCCTTGGTGTGATGCTTATCATCCTTGGTGTTCAGATGATCGGTATGGGGGTTCTGGGTGAAGTGATGATGCGTATCTATCATGAGCCACAGGGGCGTAAGCAATACGTGCTTAAACTGCCTCCTATGACGCTTGCTAAGGCTGAGAAGGTGGTTAAGAAACCAACAGCTAAAAAGACAGCGGCTAAAAAGCCGGCAGCCAAGAAAAAGACTGCATAACTAAAAAGAGCGCCACGGCGCTCTTTTTTATTCGTGTTAAATGACGATCCCAAAAGAAAGAACACGCCTGCGTTTGGCGATTTCTTTCACACCATGATCATTCACGTCAGGCCTGAATAGCTTAATGTACTTGGTATCAATGATGGAATTCTCACTGTAAAAATCACCCTCGCCAGAAAGAATAATGTTCAGGCGGTAGTGCTTGCCGTGAGGTGTTGGGTCTTTATGTGTTGGGAGTGAAAACCCGACAGGGTAATCAATGATATAGCCGTCCATACGTTTAAACAGCTGAAAGAGTTTGAATTTGCGGTATCCGCCACCTTGGCGGCCTTGTTCCCACTTGAGCCATGCCATGACGGGCCTCATTTGTTAGAAAAAGAAAAATTGAGTTGTTTGAATGGGTTTTTAGCAAAGAACGTGTCAGGCGTGCAAGAGTTTTTCATAAGTGCGGCGATGACAATAATAAACGTGACACAGTCAGAAAGCCCTGCTGCGTATGCCCCTATGATGAAGTTATATGTCCCCCAGCAGATAGAAGAGAGTATGAACGCAAAGCGTAGATGGTCTTGACTGAGTTTAAAGGCACCATAGGTAATAATAGCGCAGCCAAGCATCGGTAGAACGTCCATAGGTGTTTGATATGAGAACCATCCTAGTAGAGCAAATAGAGCTATGAAAACCACCATAATGGAATCTTGTCGGTAATAGTTAGAGGCAAGAAACCTTAAGCTTGCGCATAAAACTGTAAGGAAGGCAAACCATTCACCAAGTAGTATGTATTGAACACTGCTTAGCGCTAGTACAGCACAGAGCGTGTTTTTCATATGTAAATCATTCGAAATAAGAAGTGCGCCTTTACTAGATATAAAGACAAGGATCCCTATGACCTGAGCAAGAACAAAAGGATCAGTGAGAGCCATTAAGATTTCCTTTTCTGAGAAATGCGCTCCGTAAATGATGTGGGCGTGTCTTCCTGAGATGCTTCTACCATCTCAGCAGGTTCTTCCGTGAGAGAACCATCAGACAGATGGTCATAGCCGTAAAGGCTAAACATAATTCCAAAGCAAAGCAGTAGTAGTTTTGTCATGCGTAGAGCCCTCCCAAACTCTAAATGCTTATAGGGGGCACTAAAACTCATGTATAAAAATCACTGACAGATGGAGAAAAATTGTCCACAAACACTTGACACGAGGGTATAAATAACGTAATAACCCCAGACGAATACAAATTTATCGAATGAATAAAGCGATACAAAATGAGTAACAAAGACATGTATGCAGTAGTAAAATGTGGCGGTAAGCAGCTAAAAGTTTCTAAAGGGGACACAGTTAACGTTGAGCGTCTGGAAGCAGAAGCTGGTAAAAGCGTAACTCTTGAAGATGTTCTTCTTATTGGTGACGGTGACAAGATCACTGTAGGTACACCAACAGTTAAAGGCGCAACAGTTAAGGCGAAAGTACTTGAGCAAGTACGCGATAAAAAAGTGATCGTGTTCAAGAAGAAGCGTCGTCAGAACTACCGTCGTAAAAAAGGTCACCGTCAGTACGTGACTGTACTTGAAATTCAAGAAATTTCTGTAAAGTAAAGGGTAAGTAAATGGCTCACAAAAAAGCAGGTGGTAGCTCTAAAAACGGACGTGATACTGAAGGTAAACGTCTTGGTGTAAAGAAATTTGGTGGTGAAAGCGTTGACGCTGGTAACATCATCGTACGCCAACGTGGTAGCACATTCCACCCAGGTGCTGGTGTAGGCATGGGTAAAGACTACACTCTATTTGCACTTAACGATGGTAACGTTAAGTTTGCTAAAGGTTTCAAGAACCGCACATTTGTTTCTGTAGAAGCGTAAACTTCTTACATACTCAAATCTCTGCGAGGGTCGGCTATAAAGCCGGCCTTTGCGCGTTTTTATAAATAAACCAAATTCGCTCTGGCGCCAGCGAAAATAATATATCTTGAGAACAGGAGTGCAGTGTACTGCATTGTACATGAGCACCTGAAGCGCAAAGATAGATTATTTGTAGAACGCCAGAGTAGAGTGTCTAAAAAAAGGAGATCATACGCTATGGCTAAACAACTTCCATTCTATACAGAACCGGGTGATATTACTGTGCAGGTTGGTGCAGGTGTGCTCATTCACCGTTGCGGCTATCTGGTCGTGCGTGATGAGAAGCTCCTTACACTCTATGTACCAGATGAAGATATTTACTTTATCCCGGGTGGTCGTGTGAACTGCGGAACATGCACGCAAAAAACAGTGGTACGAGAGGTTGAAGAAGAGACAGGTCTTATCATTAAAGAAGATGACACAGAACTTGCAGCAATTATTGAATATTTCTTCACAAGGCCAACTTCAGGGTCTAAGTGTCATGAAATTGCAATGTACTACCGTGCGAATCTGCCAGAGAATGCTGTCATTCCTGAGAATGAGTTAGATGGCGCCCAATTCCCATTTGTGTGGATTCCCCTTAAGGATATCAGGGATTACAACATTAAACCTGCTTTTGTGCCCGATCATTTAGAAATTCTAGAGGGTGGCTTGAAGCATATTGTCCATTACGAAGATGGTTTTGAGATTAGTCATGTTGCAGCCTCGTGAACTTGGGCAGCGTATTTGTATTCTTGGCCCAAGCGGCGCTGGTAAAACCACATTTGCCAGCCGCTTGGCTGAGAGACTAGGTACGGAGTTTATCTCAATGGATCGTGTGGTGCATGCACCAGGCTGGAACCCGCGTCCAGTAGAAGAGTGGATGCCAATTCATGATGCTTTGATTGGTAAGGACTCTTGGGTCATGGAAGGAGCTTATCGTAAATCACTCCCGCAGCGCTTAAAGCGTGCGGAAACAGTCTTCTTTCTAGATCTTTCCATTTTGGGGTGTCAGTACCGCGTTGCAAAGCGTTTGGTTACCAACTATGGAAAGGTGCGCCCCAATGCCCCAGAAGGCTGTGAGGAGCGTTTTTCGCTGGGCTGGCTGCATATGGTGTTTGTCCATTCTATGAAGGGTTGGAAAAAAAGAAGGGACCGCTACCTTGACATTTTGGCGGATAATCCCCATCTTCACGTTGTTCACGTCAAAAGCTGGCGCGAATTTATGAAATTACAGAAGCAGTTAGGGCTATAAGTTATGCAGTTTTTAGATGAAGCGAAGATCTATGTATTCTCAGGAAAAGGCGGTGATGGCTGTCTTTCGTTTCGTCGTGAGCGTAACATTCCGTTTGGTGGCCCAGATGGCGGTAATGGTGGTAAGGGTGGTAGCGTTATTGCTGTGGCCACAAACAACCTCAATACATTGATTGATTACCGCTTTAACCAGCACTTTAAGGCCGGTAAAGGCCAACACGGCATGGGCAGTAACATGTACGGTAAAAATGGTGATGATGTCATCATGAAACTTCCTGTTGGTACTGAGATTTGGAACTGGGAAACAGAAGAGCTGATTGCTGATATGACAGAGGAAGGCCAAGAGGTTGTCATCTGTGAAGGTGGTAACGGTGGTCGTGGAAACCTTTCTTTTGCGTCTTCAACAAACCGTGCGCCCCGCCAATTTGGTAAAGGCCAACCTGCAACAGAGATGACACTGCAACTTCGTCTTAAGCTTCTTGCAGATGTTGGTTTGGTTGGATTCCCGAATGCTGGTAAATCTACATTTATTTCTCGCGTTTCTAACGCCAAGCCTAAAGTGGCAGACTACCCATTTACAACGCTTCACCCAGCTCTTGGTATGGTGCGTCATTACGGCACAGACATGGTGATGGCTGACCTTCCTGGTCTGATTGAAGGTGCAGCGGAAGGCCGTGGTCTTGGCCACCAGTTCCTTAAGCACGTAGCACGTTGCCGTGCGATTCTTCACCTGATTGACCCAACAGAGGGCGATCCGGTTGAAAAGTACCAAACGATTCGTAAAGAGCTTGAGGAATATGATGATTACTTTGATGAGTCTGTTTCTCAACTTCCAGAAGTTCTTGCCTTCAGTAAGTCTGATGCTATTGGTGACGATGAGTTTTCAGAAGAGCTTGTTGCTGACTTTACAGAGCAGACAGGTGTAAAGCCGCACGTCTTCTCTTCAGCAAGTGGTGCTGGTCTTGACGCAGTTCTAAACGAACTGAGAGATGTCTATCTTCAGTATCAGTTAGCAGAAGAAGAGTCGTCTGAGTCTACAGAGAAGTTATCAAGCTGCAATCCTTTAGAAGATGATTCAGAATCATCAGGGAACACGCTTAGCTGACTTGGGTGCCTGACAAGGAAGTCAGCGAGAACCCAATCTTTTCCATCATATTGGTATTGGAAGTAATCAAACTGGATATCATCCTGTTGATTATCTTTTGTAATAACAGAGCATGAAGCAAGGTCACCCGTCACAAACGCTGCGCCATTCATAAAACGAATACGTGCATCTGTACGGTCCCCACGTCTGCAACTGAATTGGTTGTTATTGAGCAGGGCTTTATTCTTGAAGAGATCAAACTGTAGTTTGTGAGCAGGGTTCAGTGTTTCTAAATTGGTGAAGTTTCCGTTCATGAGTTCAACAGTCAACTCTCTGTATGTGGCACGCACATTGTCTGCTGTTGTCGCAAGTTCTTCGTCCATTGGTACAAAGTTATCAATATAGAAAGGTACAAGCTCATTAAATGGGTTAATAAGGGCTGTCATCTCACCAGAGTTATCAATGGGCTCTTGTTTGTAGTCCATAAGCACCCATGAGTCCTGATCTTTTGGTGTTTCTGTTCTGTAGAGGTAGTAACCAAGGCGTGATGGGCGGTATCGAATATATTCTTTTGTGTGCTTCACATACTTATATTGCAGCACGTTGACACGGTCTTCAAATAGCTTATTTGCATAAAGCCTGACAAGGTTTTGCTCAGGATTAAAAGAGTGAATGCTCAATTGCTCTTTAATAGAAGCGGGAAGGTTTTTAAGGGCTGTTTCTTCCTGTTCTGTGAGCGGGAATTTCCAAATGCTTTCATCGTTAATGGTTACAGAGCCACGCACAGCGTCATCCCACATCACTTCTAGGATGATCTGCTCTTTTTTCTTTTCGGCAAAACCTTGTACACTCACAAGAAGAGCCATTAGAAGAGTTAGTACTTTAAGCATGGTTGTTTGCATTCTTTTTATTCGCTTACTCAAATTCATTATACTTATTTATGGGTCTTTGTCTGAGCCATTTTTTTGACGTCTCCTACCTCTGTCTCTAATGGGTGGGCTTTGCTGTGGAGGCTTCTAAGGTAATCTAGGTCTGCTGAAAGGTACTTTTGCGTGGTTGCCAAATGGCTATGCCCAAGCAGTTCCTGTACCTCTCTGATATTGGCGCCATTTTGTAGAAGGTGTGTCGCAAAACTGTGGCGCATGGTATGTGGCGTCAGGTGTTCATCAATACCGTGCCTCGCGCAGGTTTCTTTAAAAATATCCTGAATGCGCCTTGTGGTGAGGGCATCTAAGCGCTCTTCAGCAGCTGGAAATACTGGCGCACTTGCCCCAACGTGTGGAGACATGTCTTTCCATGTGTTGAGTCGCTCTATGATTTTAGGAATAAGAGGGACAAGGCGCTCTTTACCGCCTTTACCATCTTTAACGCGGAGGGTGTCACCTTCAATATCTTTCCAGACCAGGCCCTGTAGCTCGCTGACACGTAGGCCCGTGGCATAAAGCAAGCTCACAATTGTAAGATTTCTGGTGTCACGCCAGCCTTGTTTATGTTCATAAGAGAGGATGCCGTTCATAAATGTCTCAAGCGTACTAAGGGAGGCGGCATGAATCATTTTATCGGGCGCTTTAATATTCTTGAATGTGCGAATTTTTGGGTTATCAAAGCCATGCTCTTTCTTCAGCCATGTATAAAAGCCTCTCAGAGCGCTGAGTTTACGATTGATGCTGCTTTCGCTTAAGTTTTCTTCTGTACGTTTGGTGGTGATCCAGCTTTCAAGGTCATGCACATTGAAGCTGTCGTAAGGTTTATCCTGTAAAAGATCTTCAAGGTCACGTGCGTACGCCTCAAGAGTGCGCACACTGAAACGTTTCACCGTTTTGAGGTGATGAATATAGTGGGCGATGGTGGGCATATCTGTTCCTTTAGTGGGCAAGGACTTCGGCGAGACGATATCCAATGAACTCCGAGAGGAACTGAAGTAATTCTGTGCCTTGTCCTTCATGGAATCGCTCTTTATCTGTGCTTCCAATTGCAATAATTGCGAGCGGTTGTTCTTCGAGGGAATGTAAAATCAATAGGGCGTCACTCTGTATGTGAGGGGCTTTGTCACCGTGAAGGATATCTTCCGCACCTTCACTCAGAGTTCTTAGTATAATACTATGATATTCTTCACCTTTCAAGTCAGTCACTTGTTCTGGTGTCATCTGGCCTTCTTCAGTTCCAACTGTAAGGAACTTCACACTGTCTACTTCCATAGTACTAATGTGTGCTGTTACTGTGCGCTCAATGCATTCAAGGGTCGTGCAGCGCATCAAGTTTAAAATAAGGGTATGGATATCTTCAAAGCTCTTTTGGTTGTCGAGAGATGTTTGAATCAGCATCTGGTTGCGACGTTTATAAGAACCAATTTGCTCTTGAAGCTTGCGTAGTTGCGTACCTTGCATTGAAACAACGTTAGAGCCAAAGTCCATGCTGCCATTAGGAACAATCTCATCAATGATAGATTTGTTCTCTTGGAAAAAGCTAGGGTTCTGGCGCAGATATTCAATGATATCGTCTGCATTGGTTGGACGCATTGTCACGTTTGTTGTGGCTTGTGCTGCAGGTGTATTACGCATGAGTTTCCATTATTTTTAATTTTTTTTGAGTCAGGGGGTTAACAAACGGCATCATCGTACCCATAACTATATATAGTTACGGAATGAATTTTATTTTTGAGTTCATACCGCGAGCTTCCCTCTTATGACTTGCCCGGGGTGTTTTACATCTCGGGCCTTTTTTTGACGTGTGGGCGCTGTCAAAAATTGTGCAAGTTTTCCCCGTATTTGTTATTCTCTCACAATGGATCTGTTCTCGACAACTGCTGATGTGCAACAAATGGACGAGCGTGTTGCAAAAGTGATACGTGTTATTGTGCCTCAAAGGTTGTTTAAAACGCTGGATTATAAAGTCTATTCAGAGGATGAACCTGAGTTATATTCTTGGGCGGAAGTGCCCCTCGGCATGAAAAGCACAAAGACAGTTGCTGCTCTCGTGGTAGCAATCAACCCACCAGATGCGTTTAAAAAGCTAAAAGAAGCCAAACTTCGCACAGATGTGCCAGCACTCAACCCTAAAATGGCTGAGTTCCTTTTATGGGCAGGTTCTTATACGCTCGCGCCAATGGGTGAAGTGCTTCGCTCCCTTCTTGTTAAAGCCTCAATTCCGGATCAACCTTCTCCTGAACTTGTACTCGCTCTTACAGGTAAAATGCCAGATAAGATGACGCCAAAGAGGCAAGATGTATTAGGTGCCTTAGATGCAGGACCTATGAATACAACGACCCTTATGGAAGCTTCAGGCGCAGGGCGTAGTGTGATTAAAGGTCTTACCCATCAAGGCTGCCTCGAATGGATCCATGCCGAAGAGGCAGAGCTTTGTGTGAATCCATCTGTTTCAATTACATTGAATGAGGACCAGCGCAAGGCGGCTGATGCAATTTTTGGTGCGGCTCATGAGAAATCTTTCCAGCCATTCCTTCTTGATGGTGTGACAGGGAGTGGCAAAACCGAAGTTTACTTTGATGTTTTGGAAAACATGTTGGAGTCAGGTGAGGGGCAAGTTCTTTTGCTTCTTCCTGAAATTGCACTGACACCACAATGGTTAAGCCGTTTTGAATCCCGTTTTGGGTTTGCCCCAGCCGTTTGGCATAGCTCACAAGCAGAAGGCTCTAAAAATAAAGCATGGTGGAGTGTGCTTACCGGCAAAGCACGCGTTGTTGTTGGAGCAAGGTCAGCGCTCTTCCTCCCTTATAAAAACCTAGAATTGATTGTCGTAGATGAAGAGCATGATAGTGCGTATAAGCAGGAAGACCTATTTCGTTATCACGGTCGGGATATGGCGGTGGTTCTTGCAAAGAAGATGTCGTGCCCTGTGGTTCTGGCCAGTGCAACGCCGTCTCTTGAGAGTTGGTATAACGCAGATCAAGGCCGTTACCAAATGCTTCCGCTGAAAAGCCGCTACGGTGCAGCCACTTTGCCTGATGTGGAGCTGATTGATGTTGCAGCGAATCCACCGAAAGGGGCAAGGCACTATATGAGTGAGCCTCTGATTCAGGCCATAGGTGAAACTCTTGAGCAGGGTAAACAGTCTATTATTTATTTAAACCGTCGTGGCCATGCGCCTATGGCACTCTGCCGAGACTGTGGTGAAAAAACAGAATGCCCAAGTTGCTCGACAACATTAACTGTTCATGGCGGGCATCTACGCTGTCATCATTGTGCTTATACGATGTCTTATCCAAATAGATGTAAGAAATGTGGATCAGAGCGTATTTTGCCGTATGGCCCAGGTACAAGGCAACTTATGGATGAGCTTGCTGAATATTACCCTGAAGCGCGTATCGCTGTAGCAGATAGTGATGCCCTCACAACCGTGAGAAAAATGAGTCAGCTGATTGAAAAGATGAGAGCTGGTGAAATTGATATTCTGGTGGGTACGCAAATGGTCGCCAAAGGCCATGATTTCCCGGATGTAACTCTGGTGGGTGTGGTGGATACGATGCTGGGTAACACGCAGGGAGACTTTCGTGCGACAGAAAAGGCTTTTCAGCTTCTGTACCAAGTGGCAGGCCGGGCAGGCCGCGGTAAGGATAAAGGCCGTGTTCTTATTCAAACGCTGGATAAAAACTCCCAAGCCCTTAAAGCCATTGCGACTGGAGACAGGGATGCCTTTTACGCCAGTGAAGTGAAACACCGTAAGCAGTGGAATGATCCGCCGTTTTCTCGTTTGACAGCTTTGTTCTTTAGTGGGGCTATTGAAAATGAAGTAGTACACCATGCCAGACTCATTGCAGAGCAGATGCAGCGCACAGCGCCTGCAGGCTATGTGGTAATGGGGCCTTCACCTATGGGGCTTGTGCGCATTAAAAACCGCTTCCGCTATATGATTTTGATTAAATCTCCCGTGCCATCGCATGATTTTGTGCAGAAAACGCTTCTTGCATATAAGTTGCCAAATGCTGTGCGTTTGGACATTGATGTTGATCCTTTATCCCTGCTTTAGCTTGCTCTCTAAAGTTTATTGAAGGAACAAACTTTCCGCAAATATG
Source organism: Pseudomonadota bacterium (assembly GCA_036141575.1). Lineage (NCBI taxonomy): Bacteria > Pseudomonadati > Pseudomonadota > Pseudomonadota bacterium. The sequence continues at coordinate 159,761 of JAYZXF010000011.1, forward strand.
ATCTTGAAAATATAGTTTCTTTGAATATTTCGCGCTTTCAGCGCTTATATAAAATCTATATTTTCGCCAAAACCCCTTAGGGTTTTGCTCGCACGCTGTGCTCATTACCATGATAAAAACATATAAGGGTTCTGGGCTTTAACCTTATGTTCTGTAAGGGGGTGTGACTTTTATGACATATACTTTTGATCATTTTGGCACATAATGTGCATTGTATACTGTATGGGCTTGCGAAACGGTGTTTATATGATTTAAACTATGTATGTATATGAGGGAGATTTGAATATGCTACAACGTGTCAAAGGACTGTTTTGGTCTCAATCTGGCAAGCTAACTATGGCTAAAGAAGAACTTATTCTAGTAACAGGGATGGTATCCAGTGTCGCTGCATTTATCGGCGTGAGTGTATCTTGGGATACGCTATTTGGTTCGCCAGCGCAACTTGTTGATGATCTTATTAAAATTGAAATGGCAAACAGTGAGTTTTACGAACGTCACCGTATGTGGCCGCACCAAACAACAAATGGTGATGCTTACAAAAACGCATCAGCTCTAGTCACTCCATTTGCAATGCGTCCTCCATACTCAAACCTACACTCTTTCAAAAATCTTCTTCCAGACTTTGAGATCCAAAGTAAAACATACCGTGTGAAGCATGATTACGGTAACGGTGGTCTTGTAGGTATGAAGCAAGTAAGTCGCGCAGACGGTGATTTCATTCAAATTCGCTTGGACAATGTTCCAATTCGCGAAGCAGATGAAGTTGATCTTCGTATTGATGGTGAGCGTAGCGCAAGCCTTGGTCGCGTGACTCTAGAGTACAACCTAGAAGCAGGCACAGCGACAGTGCTTTACCTCGCAAACCAGATCTAATATAGATTAAAAATTAAGAGCGCGCCAAACGGTGCGCTTTTATTTTACCGCCACGTCGTAAAACCTCAGTGCGAATGTCTTCGTTAGAGCAGTTGAGTGTGTAATGTTGAGGGCTTCCTGTGTAGCTTGGGGTAAGTTCTACAATGCAAGCACGAGGCATTTCTTGCTTGTTTGAGATAATATCCGTCACCTCTTTAAGCCCGAGACCTTTTAAATGCTCTGAAAGGGCGTTAAAGCTCCTTAGAGAGAGAAATAGCGATACAGATCCCGTCGGTGTGCAAGACTTACAACAAGCTTCAATCCACAGGGCTAAGTCATCCTTATGGATGCCATGTTCTTTTTGTTTAGTTTGACTTTGGAAGCCTTCCTCAATTAGGTGGAATGGCGGATTGCTAATCACATAGTCATACAGTTTGGTGATCTGGGTTTCAGGCCAGGTACATTTTAGAATATCAGCATTCGTAATTTTGTTTGCTTCAATAGCACTTTGAAGGCTGTCAATAAGGTTGGTATTATTTTCAATGAGTGTCACAGGTATTTTATGAAGTGTACTCAGGCTAAGCCCTATAGCACCGTTTCCTGCGCCAACATCTAAAATGCTCTCATCTTGTTTAGGGGAGATGTTGCTGGCGAGCCAAAGTGCATCTTCTGTTGATTTATAGTACTTGCCACACAGGGTAAGTCTTCCATCAAGAAGTGTATAAGAGCCCATCTTAATTTGTTTGTGGAGGGAGCAGGCCTCGCTCTTGAATCAGTTTTGCAGGGTTCATACTGCCTTGTCTTGCACGACGCCCTTCAACAATATGACTATACTTGTTACGAGACATAAATTTATTGTTTACGGCACAGAATAGGGCTGTGTCTAAAATCTGGCATTTAGCAGAAGCAAACAGTTGGCCACCGTCTTGCAACTGGTAGCTATAGTTCACAAGAGATGTATGTGTGTCTGGTGAGTAGTAACCTGTAATGGTTCTTGCAACGTTATTTGCAGGATGAAGAACAAGGCCTTCAATTGGGTACAGAGTTGTTTCTTTCACGGCATCGTGAATTCTTCCACTTTCCAGCGTTTTGAAGTTAAAGATCGTGCCCTCAGGAAGAGAGTATTCAATCGCTTCGTTTGAATCGCTTGTGATCTTCGTGATTGCGTAGCGGCCGTTTGGTAAGATGCTTTTATTAACTTTATCTGTTAGGCGTTCCATCTGGTAGCTTTTACCGTTAGATGCTTTAATATAAATGCTGCCATTTTCAAATTCTACAGAGTCAATATCACCATAGAGTGTATTAAACTTCACCGGAAGGTTTGGAGTTGTTTTCGCATCATCAGAGATAATCAAAGACTGCTTATCGACATCATATGGCACGATCATGCTGTAAGCGTACACATTACCTGAGTTCTTCGTCAGGTCTTTATCTGACCTAATTGTGATAGAACCCATTTTATTAATGAATGTAGCTTTTACAGTTTGAATTTGTGAAAAGTCATTATGGTTAGGATTATCAATAGTTTCCATTTTCATCACAAGAAGCGGAATATCTGCATCAAGGTCCTTCATAATGTAGGTTCCTTGGTTTTTACGTACAATAATACGGATATCATTCACAATAGGCTGTAGGTGCTTCATGTATTGATCGTCACTAATGAGTGCAATTTTCTCAGAAGCGAGAGTTCTTTCACCGTCTGAAAAGGCATCTAAGGCTTCTAGCATGTAAACAAACTGTGGACGAATCTTAATGACAATTTCCTTGAGGTGTTCTGGCAGGTTTTTCCAGAATAGAGAAGACTCTTCAGGAGTTTTTAGCCTATTAAGTGCTTGGTTTAGGAAGAATGATTGCGGAAGTTCAGGAAAAACCTTCTTTAAAACTTCACCTTTAAGGGCAATTTCTAGAGCGCCGAGCTTTGCATCTGAGCTAATGGCAGCCTTGAGGGCGTTCATGGCGTAAGTTTGTTGCTCTTTTTTGCTAAAATCACTTACATAAAAGTAATCGCTTAATTTTAGAAGGGTGTGTGCCACATTGTAGCCATCACCAGCTGAAATAATGGCATTTTTAAGGGAAGCATTAAAGAGAGAGGGAGACGCTTTTAAACGTTCCGCAGCAAAATCAGCTTTTACACCTAGGTCTGCACTCTTTAAAATATTGAGTGTTAGGAAATCTTGGAAGGAATTTCCGTTCAACTTTGCTTTAATTTCATCAGAGGCTAAGAACTCATCAAATTTTTGTAGTAAAAAGTTATCTAAGTTGAACTCAATGCCCATGTTGTTATTTAGAAAATCAGATAGCTTAATCATTCCAGTAAAATCATTAGATACCCATTTCTTTTCTAGGCCATCAATAATGCTTGTAATAATTTTCTGCTTAGAGATTTGGGCGACTTTTGGGTTAAATACACCATACGTATAAATAAGCTCATAGTTTTCAGCTTCAATAGCTTTATTCATAGCGTTTTTAATAATCTCTTCGGCTTGAACCGTTAGATTTTCTTCGTTATCACTATTAAGAATAAGTTTCGTTAAAAATGGTACAGCATTTTCGTTGGCATTCACCATGCGGCGAATTATGCCAAGAAGATAAGCATTATATGGAGCAACAATGTTACTTGGAACACGCTCAGGTTCAATGCTATAGAGTAAAATTTCTGGCAGTTTGTAACGCTCTGAAAGAGTGATCATTTCTTCAAGGTAAGTTTGCCAGTTTTCAAGGTTGTTTAAATTGAAAGATAAGGCTGTTTGCACCATAAAGAGTTCAACAAGTTTCTTCTTATCAGATTCTGAAAAGTCCACTTGCTTCACAGCAATAGGCTGATAAGTGAGCTGTGCATCTGCAAGCTTTACAACAATAAGCCCTCTTTTAAGGAGACTGTCCTGAATTGGGGCAATGTTAGATTTGATGGTATTGTCTGCAAGTTGCTCTTGTATAAATGGATCTTGGACAAGTTTTTTGTAACCTATCGAAAGGTGCTCGCTCACTTCTGGGACTTTGAAAATAGGAATATCCAATAACTGGATTATGGCTTTACCATTGAGAAGAAGGTTGCTGCCTTTTACATCTTTACCAACAGTTCGTGTCAGAGTTTTAATAAATACAGGAATGAGTGTTTCGCCATACCTTGGAATATCACGCCATTTACGAATATCTTCCATAGAAAGTTTGGTTTGTGATACGTCTTCGGACAGCATTCCAGATATTGCACTTGTCATGCTAAGCATCTGTGCAGGAATTTTTTTACTCTCTGAAAGTTGCTCAAGTATAAGCAGGGCATTGTCACTGTCTTGTTCTTCAATGAAGGTGCCTAATGTATTCAATGTGTGTGGCACAAGGATATTTCTTAACCCACCAGACTGAGTTGAATTGACCATATGAAGTAGCATATTTGTACGCTCTTTAGGGAGCTTCATATCATCAACATGGTTTAGAATAACATCTAGCGGTGTATATTGTTTCTTATCCAGAATAATTGGAGCTGTCACGTAGCGAAGGTATTGGTCAAACATGAGGGGCTCTGTTTGGGTATCAAAACACTTATTGGCTACACATTCTTTAATGATTAGCTCTGCTTTGAGTCCGTTTAAGTGAGCATCTTGGGTGCGCTTTGAGAGAGCTTTATCAATAATTTTATGTGCTTTTTCATAGCGTTGAGAATCTATTGCATCTCTGGCTTTTTCTGTGGCATCGCCAAAACAGCCACTCAGCATAAGGCTGAGGGCTCCTACGACCATGAAACGTTTTAAATTCATCATGCAACCAGTCTAACGTGAGAACATCAACCCCTGCAACTCTATGAGAAAAAACATCAGCAAACCTGTTGCATTTTTGATAATATGACAGAAACCACAAGGATAAGGACAATGATGAAAAAGCTAATTATATGCACTCTGACCACTTTTATGTTGATACATACCTCTTATGCAAAGCCAGAGGACTGGTTTGAGAAGGGCGAACGCCTTCATTACCTTGTGGAAATGTGGGGATGGCTCAATGTAGGGGAAGCTGAGCTTCTATTTAAGCCGCAAGATGATAGGTACACCATTCTTGCTCGGGCTTGGACAGATTCAAGAGCATTTCAATTGCGAGATCGCCTCACCACAGAAGGTATTCACTCACCTGTTTTAGACGAGGGGCCTTTTTATTCAATCAGGCAAACCATTGAGCTGAATGAAAATGATTATCGAGGTCATAAAACAATCACCTTTGATCGAAACGCAAAGATGATTCGTTACCATAATATTCGCGGCAATGAAAAGCCTGTTGGTTTTGGAGCTCCAGAACATACAAGAGATATGATTTCAGCTCTGTATTACTTTAGAAAAACACTTGGCGACCGTGAGATCAAGGTTGGGGATATGTACCAACATGCTGTCGCGCAAAATGACTATATCTACGATATGAAGCTCAAGGTGGTGGGGCAGGGTAAAATTGATGGCCATCAGGCCCTTAAAGTTCAGCCAAGCATGCAAAAGCTTAATCGTGATGGGACGCCTCTTGGGGATGTAAAAGATCGCTGGACGATTTGGGTGCGAAATGACAAAAGTTTTGTTCCTCAGCGTATTGAAGCAAAAACAAAGTTTGGGTCATTTGTTGCAAGCCTTAAGCGCTATGGGCACCTTGATTTAGAATCACGCGTGATTCCGGAGATTCCTGAAACCGGTGAAATTATTATGGATAAGAAGAAGACAGGTTTGCTTGAAACAGCGGATTAAGCTTATTTTTTACTGCGCCATTTTTTAAATTCTTTAGCAAGCTCTTCTATAAAGACACGTATAAAAATAAGAACAGGTGGAATTCGCCCCTCTCTTCTTGGCAGGTAAATATGGACAAGGTAGAGTGTATAGATGAGACCGACTCCAGGTAAGATAAGGTTACCAAACGCCAGAACATGTGGTTTGGCAAGGTCGTATCTTGCAGCAATAATGTATGTGATGACTGTCGTCAAAATCCATATCGACATTAAAAACATAAGCGTCTCCTAAAAATTATCCTTCATTATACGAAACTCTTTAAATTCTTCTAGTGTTTCAGCTTTTAAAAATGGGTTAATTTTCTTTTCTGTGGCGAGGGTTGTGATCTTCGGGTGAATATTCTTTTCTGCAAGCGTAAGCGCTTCTAAAATGTCTTGATCATACGGGAAGAGATGCGCAGCAAAGGTAAGGCTCGCTTTTGTGTAGTCATGCCCACAGAAGATCTTTGTATCATTAGGGAGCTCTTTAATGCGTTGTAGGGTGTTAAACATTTGTGCGTGTGAGCCTTCAAATAATCTACCGCATCCTGCAATAAAGAGCGTATCTCCACTAAAGAGCCAGTGGTTATTCTTTTCATAAAACATCACATGACCCACAGTGTGTCCTGGAGATTCAATCACTTCAAATTCATACTCTTCCCAGCCCCATACTTCTGGAAGAGGCTCTGTACCGCGTGGAAGTCTTGCTAGGTCTGCTTTAGCACCATTCATGTAGCATCTTGTTTGTTTTTGGATATCTGCCGCGCCGTGAATATGATCGCCATGATGATGTGTGAGCAGAATATGTTTGAGTTCTCTGCCATTGAGTGCTTTTAATACAGGTGCAGCTTCACCTGCATCAATCAGTAGGCAATCACCAGATGCCTGGCTTTCAACTAGGTAAACCCAATTATCATTCAAAACAGGGATGGTCTCGACACATGTACTCATGTGGCCTATCATAGCAAAATGTTAGATATTCTGAAACTCAGGAATTGGTCTCATACTTCTGTTGGAAGTATGGCAGCACGTACGGTGAATCATGCCCTTGAAAAAGCATGTGAAGATCGCCGCGGTCAGCGTATTCTCTTGCTTGGGTTTACAGCACCTTATGTTCACCTTTGGGAAAAAGAAGCGCATGTTACCATGGCGTATCCTTCTTGGATGGGAGCCGTACCATGGCCTGAATCTGGTATGAATCAAAGTGTACTTGTGCATGAGGACTCTCTACCATTCCAAGATGAAACCTTCGATGTGATTATTGTCTCTCATGTATTGGAGCATTCTTTCCATGAGGATGGAGTGATGGGCGAAATTTGGCGCACATTAAAGAGTGAGTCAGGTCGCCTCATTATTCTAACGGCAAATCGTCTGTCAAACTGGAGCCGTCGTGATGCGCTTTCGCCGCTCGCAAGTGGAAGGCCTTATACAGGGCTGCAAGTTTCTCGCCTTATTCGTGACGCTAACCTGACAGAACTTTCACAAAGGAGCATTCTTCATACGCCTTGTCTCAGTTTTGAAATGTTGCTTAAGCAATCAAGCTTCTTTGAGTCTGTCGGACAGGGGGTGCGTTCACCTTTTGGCGGTATCATGATGACAGAGGCGAAAAAGCAAATGTATAAAGGCTCTGTCGTGCGCCCGCTCGGCAAGCTGATTCCAAAAGTTGTGAAGCCTGTTTTAGACTAGGCGTCTTTTTCTTTTTTATCTTCATTCTCAATCAACTCAAGTGGTTGGCCTGAGCTTGTTTTGAAGATTTTATCAGACTGTCTGAGCGCTTCAATTTCACGCAAAGGTTTTTCTAGCTGGTTACGGCGTGTTGTTGTGAGTTCAAGGAAAGCCTTATTGCTGTCCTCAATCTTCTTCCCAACTTTATCAATGGCATCTGTAAACTTGCCCCATTGCGCGCCAAATTTTTCAATCAGACGTAAGATTTCACCAGCTTTTTGCTCCATCTGGAAGTTATCTACCGCTTGGCGAATCACGGCAAGAATGGCGTACAGTGTAATTGGTGAACAAAGAATAACTTTCTTACCCAGAGCTGTATCGACAAGGGTACGGTCTTGATCGTGCAGGAAGCTGTAAACTTGCTCATTTGGAATAAATACGATCACGTAATCCAGTGTGTCTTGTGTGGTATCAACGTAGTCACGTTTTGTCACTTCATCTACACGGCGGCGGGCATCTGCAAGAAACTGTTTGAGGAACTGTTTCTTCTCCACTTCGCTTTCGCTTTCCATATAAGCAAGGTAGTTATCAAGAGGGAATTTCACATCCATATGTACAACGCGATTTTGTGGCATATAGAAGGTGTAGTCTGGGCGACTCTTCTTTTCTGTCTGCTGTTGCTTGAGGTAGTTAATACCTTCTTGGAATCCTGCAAGGCGCAGAACATCTTCAGCCATGCGCTCACCCCATTGGCCACGAATTTGCGCGTTGCTTAGAGCTGATTTTAGAGCATGTGTTGTTTCGCGCAGTTGTTTGGTTTCTTCAGCGGCAGATGTGAGCTGACTTGAGAGGACATCAAACTTCGCTTTACGATCCTTCTCAATGGTTTGTACCATACCCTGTACTTTATCGAGTTCTCCCTTCATAGTTTTAAGGGTTTGGTCGATCATGTCTTTTTTAGCGCCAAGCTCCTGCTTACCAGCCTGAGTTTTCTTGTCTAGATTTTCAGAGGCCAATGAAAGGAATTGTTCAGTGTTGCGTTGTAGAGCCTCCAAAGAGAGGGTGCTGAAGGCATCACGCATTTGAGAAATGGTTTTATCCATTTCTTCTTGTTTTTGCGAGAGGAGTAGCTCTGCCATTTTTCCGGCATCGTTACGTCTAAACCAAAGCAAGGCAAGTCCAATTCCTAGACCGCTTAAAAAACTGAGTGCTGAAGCAATAAAAATATTCATAAGTCTATCTTAACATCTTGAGCACAAAAAAGCACCGCAAATGCGATGCTTTTCATTCGTTTAAAAGTTGTGATCAATCACTTTTTCAAAGATCACTTTGTCACCACGGCGAACAAGAATATATTTATCAATGTCGTATGAGACATCGGTGAGCTCTTCTTTCTCCCAGCGTGGGGGCATGTTCATGTGTGGTGCTGAGAAATGAAGAGCTCCTTCTGCAGTGAGGTATTGTGTGACACCACCGCCCATAATACTCATAGGTAGAATATCCAAAACTTGGATATTGCTGCCTTCATGACCAATATAGATGGTGCCCGTATCCGGTTCGTCATCAATAGAGCCTGGCAGAAAACCATTATCCTCATCTTCGGGCTCTTCAGGCAGAACGAGGCAAAGAAAACGGCCGTCATTAAATTGAAACAGTTTAGTAATTTCTAAGGTTTGCATGTATATACTCCTGAAAAAAGAAAGAAAAAGATAAGAATCTCTATTTTTCTATCTAAAAACAGGTTTTGGAGCAAATGCTTTTTGAGTTATGGCAAAACTGCTGTGTAAATCGGGCCTTGATTTTGGGCTTGAATCAGAATGGCAACAGCTTCATTTTTGCCTGCTTTTTGGACAGGGACAAAGGCTTCGCCGCCTTTCCATACACCGAGCCTTTCAATAGACGTTACAGTATTAATTTTGTGAGAGCTGTTGTCTGTTCTGTATGTGACGCGCCAAAGGTCTTGAGCAAGGTTGATTTTATCGGTCTCGCCAAGAAAGAGGGTGTAGCCATCTCTTGCTTCAGTCAGGTGAATATTTGAAATCTCTTCTTCAGATTTTTCATGGCGAAGAAGGTGCCATTTTGTTTTAAAGCTATTGCCACCATTCATGTGGTATTCACCGTTCATCACAAAGTGAGGGGTGTAGCGCACATTGGTATTTTGTAGAGCATTGTACTTTTTTTGGCGAAGGTTATTTTCAACCAAAATAAATGGATCTTTGAGTTTACGGTTCTTGTAAATGTTGACATGGTAAGAGAGCGCAAGGCGACCATCTTTTTTTGCCATTTCTGTAAGGTTTCTATCCGCGTTCGGGCAAGACGGGCACGTCTTAGATGTAAACATCTCCAGAACATTCGGCATAAGTGTTGTGGCGTGAGAGAAAGTTGGCATAAGAAGAGGGGCACAAAGAACAATTTTTCCAAGAGTTCGTTTCATGAGTTATCTCCTTTTTATTAGCCGTCCCACTTATCAAAGAGTCCCTTAAAGGCAGGGTCTTTAAAGTAAAATATCTTCTCTGCGAGAATAGGCTTACAGCCTTGCACAAACACAAGCTGCGTGTCAAACGGCATTCGCATAACTTCATCAGGTGTCATAAGAGCGCGTGACGTATCACTGAAGTTTTTGCTCACGTTACCACCCATCAGCTGACCTTTTTCTTTTGATGTTCCGCTGTTTTCAACTTGAATTGTTGTGGTACCCATCATGTCTGAAAGGACTTTTGCAGTTTCTACATCGTTGGTACCAAAGGCAGCACGCACGGCACAGTTAGAAAGGAATGATCCCCACTTTGGATAGTTATCCTTCAGCTGGTTCAAATCCTGGATAAACATCCACAAGGTCACACCATAACCAGCAAGGTAACCAATACCAACCTCAATGTTCTGCATGTAACCCAGTGCCGGGAACTCATCAATCAGGAAGAGAATACGGTCTTTTGGTTGACCTTTGGCACGAATCATTGCAGCCAGCATAATACCTGTGAAGAGACGAATTACCGTACTATATACGTCCAAGTACTCAGGTGGAATAATCAGGAATAGTGAAGAGGGTTCACGTTTAATATCCAGTGGGTCAAAGTCACTACGAGATGTGATGGCATTCAGCCTTGGGCTATCCCATACCGCTGTTTGGGCTTTGGCTGTAGAAAGGACACTGGCAAGGACTTTAGGCTCTGTCGCGCTCAGCGATGCACCTGCACGCTGTACAAAGCTATTTTTAGAGCGGCACATATCCTTTACTGTGAGCTGGAAATCCTTTTGTGATTGCATGAGGAGATAGCGTACTTCACCAATATTACGTAGCGCTTTCGGGCTTTCATTGGCGACATAAAGAATAAGACCTGTGACAAGGTTTTTCGCTTCACGGTCCCAGAATGGGTCGCTTGCACCTTCAATAATAATCATGTCTGAAATCATACGCGCATCATCAAGCTCGTCTGATGTGCCTGTACGAATAAAGTCCATTGGGTTGTAACAGTTACTGTTATCGTTAAATGGAGCAAAGGTATAAACCTTATTAAACTTTTGTCTTTGGCGACCTGCAACACCAAAGTTCTCACCCTTAATGTCATTTACAACAACGCTACCTGGGTGTGTGAGCAGGTTTGGAATGACGTGACCTACACCTTTACCAGAACGTGTTGGTGCAAATGTCATCATGTGGCCTGGTGTGTTGTAACGAATAAACTGGCCTTTGTATCTGCCAACAATAAAGCCTTTTTCACCAAGTAACCCTGCACGACGCAGATCCTCTGTATTAGCAAAAGAAGCCGAACCCATGGTTCCTGTTTTCTTTTTACCGGTCATACCATCTAGGAATTTAAGGTGTTCTTCAAAACCGCGCTCACCATTAGAGCCTTTAGATTTTTGAATCACAAAAGCGGAACCGAAGATTGTTCCAATAAAGGCAAAGCCAACAAGTGTTTCAAATAGATCGAGGTGTATGGTGCTGTACACCATGAAAAGGGCGAGAACCCCGCCAATAACCGGTTTTGAAAGAATCAAACGGATCATTAGATCTCTTATTTACCTAAACATATTGTTGTTATTTTCATTACAAAATCTTTTGTGCTCAGACACAAGAAAAAAGAGACCTGACTTCTGTCAGGCCTCTGTGAATCAAGGGATGCGCTGTGTCTTTTAGAACGCGTTTTCTATTTATTTTTTCTGACCTTGCCAGAAATTGAAGCGTTTCATTGAGTTTAGGAAGAAAGGTTGTTCTTCCATATTTTGGAGCCACTCTACGAGGTGTGGGTACGTTCCAGCTTTGAGCCAAGATACATCTTGTGCAAGGAACCAAACAAACGGGAACATGGCAATATCAGTAAAACCTGCCTTGGCACCAGACACGTATGGCTGGTTGGCAAAAATACTGTTGAGCTTTTCACAAGTTTCTTTACATGGCTCTTCGTAAAGTTCTTCTACCGTTTTGCGCTGCTTTTTGCCGTGTACATCATCAAAGTTTACTTTATGAGGGTTGCGGAGGAAGAAGCTATTTTTAGCAAAGTCGCCATCAATAAGTTTTACAATTTCAAGCATGGCTGACTTCTCATCTTGAGATAGTTCATTCCAGCCAAATGGATCATTTTGATCCATTGCCCATGTCATGATATCAAGGCTTTCATCAATCACAGTTCCATCATCAAGCAGAAGAACTGGTACTGTGCCTTTTGCTGAAATTTCAAGAAAAGCAGGAGGCTTTTGAGAAAGGTTGATTTCACGGTGTCCGTACTCAATACCTGCTGCGGCAAGAGCCATACGCGCACGTGTGGCGTAAGGACAAAATCTAAAACTATGTAAAATCGGTTGGTTCATGTGTTTGATCCTTACTTATTAAAATAGGTTTGTAATCTTATTGCGTAGACGCCCAAAGAACCCCGGCTTTTCTTCTTTAGGGGTTAGAACATCTTTATCCAAAAGCCCAAGTCCAACAAGCCCTTCCTTAAGAAGGTTGAATTCACCAGTAATAGCTTCAGGGCTGCGGCTCAGTACATCCAGAATAAGGAATGATGTGACTTGTTCTAATGTGGCGCTGCCTCCACCTAGGGGCTCACGTGTTGTTGACATGGGTACATCTGCGCTGATGCTATGCCCTCTGAGAATGTTAGGCTCAATGGCAACCCTTGTGCCTTTTTGGGTTGTCATGCCTAGCGTGTAGCGTTTGTGATAGAACGGTCTGAGCTCGTCACTTGTAGAGTTTTCAGGAACGCGCATGTTAGAGAGGTGCTGAACCATTGTGCTGACGTTGTTCTTTGTAACCGTACCTGCAAATTCAATTTTTGCATCATGCACGCCAATGCTTTCAATGTTGAGTGTGTTGCTCCAAAGTGAGAATGGATCAAATTTAACATCAATACGTGGAATATACAGAAGTATCTCTTCACTAAACTCTCCAATCCCATTGATTGTCACACCACCAATATCCCCAGAGCCTGTAAATGGAGAGAGTCTCATACTTTCAAAGGTGACTGTTTGTTCAAGGGAGTCTTGCAAGGTATTTTGCAGGCGCCACTCTACAAATGGATTAAATGCAAAAAAGAGCACAAGTGCGCCAAGTAGAGCAAATGTGAAAATGGTATTGAATAGGAGCTTTATCATAGGAAAACTTTAACTCAGGGAGTGGGGATTCTCAAGCGGATAAAAACCATCATAACACAGATTTTTTAATTGCCTGAAAAATGTGCACATTTACAACAGGACATAATTGGATGTGAAAATGTACTGCCTATTTTTCGTGCAATTTATAATGAGAGATGCGTTAATAAATTATCTTCAACTGGTAACAGGGGGTGAATATGAATCACACATCTTTGAGATAGGAGGTGATCACCAAGCGGCAAGGCTGCGGGGTCCCCCAAGTTCCTGCATTAAAAGTTTTGTCCTGTATCTCGCAAAGGCCAGCAATCGCTGGCCTTTGTGTATTTTCACTCTACTCTCAAATGCTGCAAATATACTTTTCATTGCTGGGTTCGACTCATGTACATTTCAGTACACATCGCCTGCACGCATCATGAAAATTATATTTTCGCTATTGGAGAGCGAGTGAGGAGAATTTGTTAGGCTCTTTCGACAGGGAAGCCTTCTTCTTCCCATTTCTGGATACCACCCATCATGTTGTACACGTCATCAGGGAAGCCAGCAGCAATCATCTGCTCTCCAGCCATCATTGAGCGTCCACCAGAACGGCATTGCAGAATCAGTTTTTTGCCTTTTTCAAAGGGTACAAGCTCAGGCGAGAAAGTAGATAGAGCAACAAGAGGTGTGTCTCCAATGTGAGCTTCTTCATACTCAAATGGTTCACGTACATCTACCATAATGGCGTCGCCGGCCTCTAGCCATGCTTTAGCTTCACCTGGAGTAATATCAATAACGTCTGGCATATCTCTATCTTTCTTATTGTTCTTCGAGAGGTTTGAGTGTTTTGCTTTTCACTCGCCCTTTATTAATTTTGCTTGGCACCCACTCAGATGTGTCATCGAGTCTTGGGCCGCCTGTGCCTGTTGGGCGATCTGGGAATTTGCCGAGAGTCATTTGGCGGTCATACATCACCAGTGCTGCGGCAAGGCCAACATTGAGGCAGAACTTTGTTGGGATTTTAATGACGTAATCGCAGCGATCTACAATAGAGGGGGAGAGACTACCACCTTCAGGGCCGAGAATATAAACAGCTTGTTTCGGGTGTGTGAATGACGGCAGGTCAATGGCATCGTCTGTGAGTTCAATCCCAACCAGCCTTGCACCTTTAGGGATTGTAAAGTCTTCTAAACCTTCAAACTCATAAAATGGAAGTTGTTCAAATGTGCGAGAAGTATCTGCGCCGTAAATGTCTTTCTTCTTGGCGTGCCCTGCAACAGTAAATACAAAGCCTGCACCAAAGGCATGAGCCGTACGCGTAATGGCACCTAAGTTCATCGGTTTACTAATTTGCTCAACACCAATTCCAAAAAAACCTCTCATAAGAGCTTCCTATCACTTTATTAGATAGTCGCCAAAATACCTCAACCCCTTTATAAAATCTACCCTTGTATGGCCTGTGGGGTGGATTCAGGTCTTCTCTGCGCGTATGATGGAGAGGAAATATGCATATTAATATATAATAAAAACAAAGCTATGAACTTTAATCAGGCCATTCAATTGAGTGCCCAACTGTTAGGTGGTGGGCGTTTTGCTGATGCAAAAAAAATCTGTGAACAAATCATTAAACAAGTCCCGAACCATGCGGATGCGCATCACTTTTTAGGTCTTGCGCGTCACCAACTTGGTGAAAGTAAGGAAGGGATTCAGTCGATCCAAAAAGCGATTCAGATTGACCAGAATCAGCCGGGCTTCCATATGAACCTTGCTCATGTTTTGCGTGAAGTGGGCCGCACAGATGAAGCGAAGAATTATTACAAAAACGCCCTGAAGCTGAACCCAGAAAACATGCAGGCCATTCTTGGTTTGGGGCAGTGTGCGATTGCAGAGCGCCAGCCCAAAGAAGCGCTAGAATTTTTTGAAAAGGCGAAAGGCGGTGAGAATATTTTCCATGGTGTTGTCCTCAGCCAGATGGTGATTGCTCATATTATGCTGGGTGAAGAATCTCTTGCCATTTCTAAATTGGAAGAAGCGATTGCTACAGCACCTGAAGATCCTATGCTGATTTCAACGCTTGGGAGTTTGTACCAATCTGAAGAGCGTTACGCCGACGCGAAAAAGCAGTATGAAAAAGCTTACAAGATTCAGCCAAGCGTCATGAGTGCAGGTAACCTGGGTGCAGTGTGCATGATTATGGGTGATATGGACGCTTCTGAGAACTACTTGAAAAAAGCAATTGAACTGGATAAAACACATGGCTCGGCGTACTACCACCTAAGCGCTGTTTCTGATGATGCCTTTAAGGCGTATGAAGCAGAAGCAATTAAACTTGCTGAAAGTGCGGAGCTGAAAGAGTACGACCGTGCACGTATGCATTTTGCCCTGTACCGTTTCTACAAAAAACAAAAGGCGACAGATAAGGCTATTGATCACCTTCTAAAAGGGAATGCGCTTTATAAGCCTCTCGCACCATTTGAAATGAAGTCTGAAAAAGCCTTCTTCAAAATGGCAGCCGATGTGATTTTACCTGAGCGCCTAGATCGCCTCATGGCGAGTGGCAACAGCTCTGATGCGCCAATCTTTATTATTGGTATGCCGCGTAGTGGCACAACGCTTACTGAGCAGATTTTGTCGACCCATAGTGCTGTGCAAGGTATGGGTGAGTTGAAGTATGTGGCGCAAGCTCTGGGTGGTCGCCCGTATGAGCCTGCGCATTACGGCAAACTTGCTGATGAAGACTTTGCGGAAAAGTCAGATTGGTACTTGGAGCAAGTGCAAGAAAAAGGCTGGAGTGGTCAGGGTCGCTTTACAGATAAAATGCCGAGTAACTTTTTATACGTATCAGGTATTCGTGCCATGTTCCCGAAAGCGAAGATCGTTCATGTTCAGCGCTCGCCAATGTCAACGTGCTTTTCTAACTTTGAGCAGTTGTTTGCTGAAGGGCAGCATTGGTGCTATGACCAGAAAACACTGGGGCAGTACTACGGCCTTTATAGCCAGCTGATGAAATACTTTGAGTCGTACGAGAACCTCGATATGTTTACATTGTCTTATGAGGATCTTGTTAACGATACCGAAAACACGGTGAAAGCTTTACTTGAATACTGTGAACTGCCATGGGAAGACACTGTTCTTGATTTTCACAAGCAAGAGCGTGATGTACAAACAGCAAGTGCAACGCAAGTGCGCCAGCCTATGTATAAAGGTTCACTGGAGAGCTGGAAGAAATACGAGACTGAACTGTCAGTCCTTAAGGAAACACTCATCTCGGAGGGTGTTCTGTGAACGCGCAAGTGATGCAAATGCTCCAGCAGGCTGTAGGTCTTCACCAATCTGGACGCCTTGGGGAGGCGGGGAAGTTATATGATGCTGTACTCAAACAAAACCCGAAACAGGCAGATGCACTTCACCTTAAAGGGGTGATTCATATGAGTACGGGAGATTTCCCTACGGCAGAAAAGCTTATGCAAAAAGCCCTCAAACAAGATAAGCGCAACCCAGCCATTTGGGGTAACATGGGCGCCACATATCTGGGGCAGAAAAAGTACATTCAAGCGAGAGATGCTTATACAAATGCACTGACCTTAAACCCCCAGTATGCTGAAGGTTTGCAAGGTAAAGGAATTGCGCAATATATGTTGGGCGATGTGTCTGATGCGAAAGTCTCATTTGTGCAGGCCATTGCGATTAAGGACGCCCTTCCTCAGAGTTACTATCATTTAGGCCTTCTTTATAAAGATGAGCATGACTTTTCTTCTGCAGAGAAAAACCTAACGAAGGCACTAAGCCTTACACCCACAGATACAGATATTAAGCTCGCATGCGGGGTTCTTAAAATGCAGATGGAGCGTGTGGGTGAGGCGGTTCAGATTTTTAAGGAGCTTTATGAGGCAGATGTAAAAACAGTTCCTCTGTATGTGAATTATGCGCGTGCTCTCATGCTTGCAGGTGATTTAAATGGTGCAAAAGAGATGGTTCATGCCGGTCATGTTGAGCATCCAAATCACTCCCGTATTCTTTCTCTTTATACACTTCTTGATAAAACGCCTCCTGAAAGCGAAGTGTTCAGGTCTCTAGAAGCACTATACCCGCAAACAGATAAAAAGAGTGCAGACCGTAAGCGTGTTTGCTTTGGTTTGGCGCGTGGTTTAGAGCACGGTAAACAGTTTCCTGAAAGCATGCCGTACTGGATTGAAGGGAACGCCATCAAGCGTGCTGACATTGAATACGATGCAGAACGTATGAAATCTTTTATACAGAGTATGAAGGATATGTTTACACCTGAGTTTATCGAAGGTTTAAAAGGCGCAGGTATTCAGGATGAAACACCTGTGTTTGTTGTGGGTATGCCGCGTAGCGGAACAACGCTTACAGAGCAAATTCTATCTACGCATCCAGATATCTTTGCTGCGGGTGAAAGAGATCATTTGCAAGATGTTCTACAAATTAAAGATCGTCATGGTTTTAACACAAAACCGCTTGATGAATGGAATAGACCTATCACGCCCGAAACTTTGATGATATGGGCAGAAAACTATTTGAAGAAGCTAAAAGCTGATGCGGGCGAAAGTGCTTACACATTTATCAGTGATAAAATGCCAAGCAACTCACTCTTTATTGGCTTTATTAAATTAATGTTTCCAAATGCTAAAATTATTCACTGCGCGCGCAGCGGTATGGCGACGTGCCTTTCTTGCTTTAAGCAAGATTTTACCTATGGGCAAGGTTACGCATATGACCTTGAAGAACTCGGGGATTATTACACATGGCATGAAGACTTGATTGCGCATTGGAAGGCGCTTTTCCCGGGTGGGTTCTATACATCTCAGTATGAGAGCTTGGTTGCAAACCAAGAAGAAGCCACACAGAAACTCTTCGAGTATATCGGCCTCGATGTGCCAGAAGGGGCAGGGGATTTCCATAAACAAGATCGTGATGTGATGACAGCAAGTGCCTCTCAAGTGCGCCAGCCTATGTACACAGGATCTCTAGATAAATGGAAACGATACGGCGATAGCTTGAATGTACTGGCAGATAAAATTGCTCATTTAGAGCCTGAGGTGAAGGTGTAGGTATGGGTGACGTGCTTGGCATCTTAAAACTTGCACTTCAGGCCCATCAGTCTGGAGACTTGAAGAAAGCTGAAGAGCTTTACAACCAAGTTTTAAAGCAGCAAGCCAACCAGCCCGATGCGTTGCATCTTCTTTCAGCTCTTAAAAAACAGCAAGGCTATATGTTGGACGCAAAGTCTCTAGCAGAAAAGGCTGTTCAATTGCGCCCCAACATGCCTGATGCATGGAGTAACCTTGCGGGAATTCACTTGGCTTTACATGATGTTGCCGGTGCAGAAACAGCCTTTAAAAACGCTGTAGTACATAGGGTGGATGATGCGAAATATCACTTAGATTTAGTCCGTTTTTACCAATCTCAAAACAACACTGTGGCGGCCAAAGCCGCTTCTGAAAGCTTTTTAAAGCATTGCCCTAAAGTGCAAGAAGCTTGGTTTTGGCATAGCCAAATGCTTGCAGCAAATGGTGAGTTTGAAGCTGCATCCGTTGTGGCATCTAAGGCTGTGAATGCGCTGCCGCAAAGTGCAGATGTTTACTATAACCTTGGCCTAATTCTTCTGAAAATGTCTGACTTTGATGGCGCGAGAACAGCAACGACACAAGCTTTGAACTTAAAACCTCACCATCCACATCTGCTGATTCAGATGGGTATGATTGAGATGGGGTGCAGAGATTATAAAGAGGCTTTAGTATGGCTCGAACAGGCAGCGGCCCATCAAGATGTAGCGCTGACTGCTTACACGGCACTTGCTGAAGTGTATGAAAAGTTAAATAACACGAGTAAAGCATCTGATGCGGTTCAAAAGGGGCTTGCCATTAAATCTGATGCATCAGTTCTTCTTTATGTTAAGGCGCTTCTTGCGCGACGTAATGGGGATTTGGAACAGGCTGAAGCGCTTTTGAAAAAAGTGCTCTCACAGCCTCTACCGCCTCAACATAAAGTGATGGTGATGTTTGAAGAAGGACGCGTGTTAGACCGCCTTGAGAGGCATGATGAGGCTTATCAAGCTTTAGTTGGTGCCAATGGGCTTTATGCAAAGCTTTCCCCTCAGGTTGAAGTGCAGAAGCAAAATTATTTAGATGAAATGGAGCGGTTGCAGAAAGCTCTTTCAGGCTATACGCAGCATAAACAGTTTGACGTATCTCACCCTCCTTTAGTGTTTTTAATTGGCTTCCCTCGAAGTGGCACCACGCTTCTTGATCAGATTTTAGATGCGCACTCAGGCATTAAGGTGATGGAAGAGCAGGATTGTGTGACAGAGATGCTTTCACATGCGCTTGAGGGTGACCGTACCGTAGTTGATAGCTATGACAGCCTTTCTAAAAAGGATATTGAGGAGCTCCAAAAGTTATATTGGAGTAATGTGGAGAAGGTGCTTGGCGGGCGTCCAAAGGAGATGCTTGTTGATAAGTATCCATTAAATATTACCAAGGCCATTTATTTGAGAAAAATTTTCCCAAGTGCGAAGTTTATCTTTGCAACGCGTCACCCGTTTGATGTGGTGCTTAGTAACTTTATGCAAAGTTTTGAGATGAATGCTGCTATGGCAAACTTCCTTAAAGTTGAAGATGCGGTTCATTTGTATGACCAGATTTTAAGCCTGTGGGAAGAGACATCGAAAGCCACTGATTTTGATGTGCATTACATTGCTTATGAAGATGTTGTGCAAGATATGGAGAGCCAAGCACGAGCCCTTCTTAAGTTTGTTGATATGCCATGGGAAGACGGTGTTCTTAAGTACCGTGAACGCTCTTCATCAGAAAAAACAATTCAAACCCCAAGTTATAGCCAAGTTGTTGAACCGATTTACCAGCGCGCCAAAGGGCGTTGGGAATCATACAAAGATGTTTTTGAACCGTATATAAGCGTCATGAAACCGCATTTAAAGTTTCTTGGATATAAATCGTCTAAATAGCCTTTAAGTATACAGCCTGTCCTGTTAGGTTAGGGGAAATTCATCTGACTTATCTTTTCTTTTTCTAAGGAGATCCCTTATGAAATCTTTAGGGTTCATGCAGGAGATAACTGTTCGATTGAACTTTGATGCTGACGTGAACTTGGAAGACGCTGAAAAAGCGCTCTTTGAAAAGGCTTATCACACCAAGTCAGCTCTGCAACTTGCTTGCGATATCTGTTTTGCTATCCGCCGTGATATCTCTAAGTGGCTTGCGCGTCATCCTGTAGAGGTGCGTCGAGAGCCGATTTCTAATTCTCTTATTGTGACTTTAGAAACTTACGATATTGCAGCAGAGCGTACTGTTGGCTTTATGATGGATGTGCTTGCGGTTCTTGTGGATCCAGCGCGCGATGTTGGCCCTATGCCAAAAGAGTTTGCCATCCGAAAGGCGGACTTGTACGTTACTGCGCTTCAGCCAGACTGGTACGCAGCCATCTTGAATGAAGAGCTAGAAGGCCAGTTTCAGGCAACCTTTGAACCAGCTGAAAGAGGCAAGTTGCTCGAGTTCCCATGGGAACAGGACAGTTAAAATACGAAAAATCGAAAGAAAGGCGCATTTATGTGCCTTTTTTTATTGCATTTTTTAGCGCTCTCCCCTATAACGCCTCTGTATCTTTTGAATTGGATACACAGTTGTATGCCTCTGTTGGCGAAAGTGCCTACCTGAAATGAACAAGCATGCGGATGTTAAGCGCCAGAAGAACTGGCATTATTTTTTGGAGAGAGACCATGAACATTATTGAGCAAATCAACAAAGAAACTGTTGAAACACTTGGTAAAGAAATCCCTGCATTTAGCGTAGGTGACACACTAAAAGTTTTTGTAAAAGTAACTGAGGGTACGCGTGAGCGTCTGCAGGCCTTTGAAGGTGTTTGCATTGCACGCAAAAACAACAGCGTTAACTCTAACTTCACTGTACGTAAGCTTTCTTTCGGTGAAGGTGTTGAGCGTGTATTCCCACTTTACTCACCAGTAATTGACCGCATTGAACTTGTACGTCGTGGTGATGTACGTCGTGCGAAGCTTTACTACCTTCGTGGCCGTCGTGGTAAGTCTGCTCGTATTGCAGAGAAAAACGACTACGCGAAAAAAGCTGACGCATAAGTCGGATCGTTTCGAAAAAAAACAGCCCTCACGGGCTGTTTTTTTATATTCTAAAGACAGGTTATCTCTGTGCAAAAGATGATTTTTTGGTACAATGGAATAACTGAAATAAACAGAAAAAATAAAACGTAAATATGTTACCAATTTTTCCACTGACTTCAGTGCTTTTGCCGGGGTCTTCTACACAGCTTAAAATTCTTGAACCTCGTTACGTGGCTATGCTGGAGCGCTGTATTGAAAACAACGAAACTTTTGGCCTTGTATATTGCCGCAACCAAAAGGATGAGCAGGGCACAATGAAAAGTGTGGGCTGTGAGGCTTACATTACCGACCACCAAGATATGGGTGATGGCACACATAAAATTACAGTGGAAGGTGGACGCCGTTTTTCAGTAGGCGCACTGGATACACACCCTGAAGGGTACTACTGCGCTCATGTTGATTTTCTGGCGGATAACATGGATGTAGATGCAGAAGATATTCTGATGAAAACAGCCGGTGAACTAGCAAGTATTTATGAAGATCTTCTCGCGAGTATTGAGCCTGATATGGTACGTGTGCATGTGGGTGAAGATGTTCTGCCGCATGATAGTTATAAGCTTCTCAACGCCATGATTCTTCCAGATGAAAAACGTCAGAGCCTGCTTGAGATTGATTCAATTGGCGTAAGATTTCAGCAAACAGTAGATCTGCTGCGTACAGAAATTCAAACCCTCCGTTTCCTTCTTGCTGAGCAAGATGGTATGGCAACCGTAACGCACTAAGGACAGTATAAACCGCTTATGTGGAAAGAAATGAACCAGCTTCCGGAAGATCAAAAGCAAGCGCTTAGCGTTCTTTTGATGGACTATGCCAGCTTTGGTATGGCGGATTTGGTTGGGGACTCTCCAGCGCAGTGGCTTAGAGACCCTGCACAGCAGCCAGCAAAAGCTGCGCCTGCACCAGCTGCACAGCCGCAAAAGCCTGCCGGTCAGGTTACATCGCTTAAGTCTGCTGTTACAGAAAACATGGCTGCGCGTTTACAAAAGCAAGAATCACCAACCGCAACAAAGCCGGTTGCACAGCCTTCTGTACAGGTTGATGCTAAGCTTGAAAGTGAAAGCGCAGAAGTGCTCTTTATGCTGACGGGTGAGATTTCAGCTTTGAGTGCACCAGAAGTTTCTATCATGACAAAAATTGCCCAGCATTTGGTGCCTGACGTGGAGCCTGGATATATTACGGTGACACCAACAAGTCGTCATGATCTGCAAAAAGAGAAGGTGGCACCACTTCTTGAAAAGAGTGCATCTAAGTATGTTCTTGTTTGGGGACAAGAGGCTGTGAATGCGCTGCATGGGGATGAGATTCTTCTTAGGGAGGCGGCAAAGGAAAGGCAGGTAAATGGTAAAACTTGCTTGTACTTCTACCACCCAAGGACAATTTTGCGACAGGGGAATTTGAAAAAAATGGCATGGCACGAGGTTTTGTCTGCTCTCGCCTAAATCCCTGATAGAATTGTTGTTATTGGAGTTGTTCCAAATAACAATGTTGAGGCACGCAAACGCCGCAGCCACGCGCGAGCATAGAATAAAACCGCGCTTTTGTGGTAGCGCGAGCGACGTGTACTTAATATAAAATAATAATAAAAATTATTAGGTAGAATTTATGCGACTCACGCTTGCTTGCGGACTTGTTTTGTCTCTTCTTGTGCCAACTGGTCACACGGCTCCTAAAGCCCAAAAAATTTCTGAAAGCGCTAGAAATGCTGGCGTTGAACGCATTATTCTCCAAACCAATGAGCAGCTCGGTTACCGAAATGGTCAAACCATTTATGACGTGAACCCAGATATTGCTGAAATTCCAGATGAGTTTAAAGTTTTAAGCGAAGATGATGTGCGCTACTACAAAGCGATGTTCTCTTACCAGCGTAATCTTCAGCGTCCAAAGGTAGCAAAGCTTGTTCCTAAGCTGGATGATCGTGTCCTTCTTGGGCATTTGATTGCAGAGCGCATTCTGCACCCCAAAACAAAAACACCTTACCGTGATATGCAAAAGTGGATGGGCAAATACAATGACCACCACCAAGCAAAAGAAATTTACAAGCTAGCAAACAAGCGTAAGCCGCGTGGTGCTAAACATAACAAACCTGCATTTGGTATAGCTTCAGCTGCAAGATACTCTGACCCTGATATTGATCAGGCTCAAATTGCTCTCAACCGTAAGCGTTATAAAATTCAAAAACGTCTTGCCTATCTTCGTAAAAATGATATGCACCAAAACGCAATTTCAACCATTCTTGATGAGAAAAACATTGAAACACTTGGTGAGGTAATGTGGTCTCGTGAAGCTGTGAAGGTTGTGAAAAACCTTTCTGTAAACGATGAGTACTCTGATATGGCTAAAGTTGCTGGCGAAGTGGTGAAGAGAACAGATATTCGCGACGCACAGGCTGGTTGGTTCCATGGCTATGCCCATTACCGTATGGGCGCAAAAAGCCGCGCAATCGCTGCATGGAAAGAAGTGGTTGATACAATTCCTCAAAACAGCAAATACTACTCACAAATTTCATGGTGGATTGGCCGTGTGTATGATGAGAAGAACCGCAGTGCTGAAGCAGACAAATACTACCGTGATGCGGCAACAGATCCGTACACATTCTACGGTCAGCTTGCAGCTGAAAAGCTGGGTGTGACAAAAGATGGTGACTGGAGCCTTCCTGATATTGCGCCAAAAGATGCTGAAATTATTCTTGGGAATGCAGGCCTGCGTCGCGTGATTGCGCTGGCTCAAATTGAAGAGTACGACCTTGCTCAGCACGAATTTAAAGCGATTTACAAAACGCTTCCAGATACGATTGACCGTAGTCTACTCTCCCTTATGGTGAAGTTGCACCTGCCTAATTCTGCAATGACAATGGCGTATAACCTCAAGCAAAAAGGCGAAGTGTATCCAGCGGCTCTATTCCCAGTAGCGCCTAAGTGGCAGCCAAAGGGTGGTCTAGAAGTAGACGGGGCTCTGCTTCATGCGATCATTCGCCAAGAAAGTGCATTCCAACCCTCTATTAAATCTCGTGTTGGTGCGCGTGGCCTTATGCAAATTATGCCTGCGACATCTCGCCACATTCAGCGTATGCGTGGTCAGCGTCGTACATCAACGTATGCCCTCAATAACTACGCAACAAACATGGATCAAGGCCAATACTACCTTCAGCACCTTTCAGAGCGTTTTGATGGTAACTTGATGCAAATGGTTGCAGGTTACAATGGCGGCCCTGGTAATGTTGAAAAATGGGTAGAGAGATACTCAGATATCTATGATGACCCAGCGCTATTTATTGAGAATATTCCATTTTCTGAAACACGTGGCTACGTAAAGAAGGTTCTTTCAAACC
The DNA here is from genome assembly GCA_036141575.1 of Pseudomonadota bacterium. Classification (NCBI taxonomy): domain Bacteria; kingdom Pseudomonadati; phylum Pseudomonadota; species Pseudomonadota bacterium. The sequence goes on from JAYZXF010000011.1 coordinate 184,085, forward strand.
TGTGGGTATATCAAAAGCAAATGGGTGTGAAGCGTACAACGCTTGCTCAGCTTTCTAAAAACCGCTGGCCAACAAAGCGTCTTGCTTTCGCTAAATAGCTTTTCTAATTCTACTAGAAAATGTTGCAAATACATGCTTTTTGCGCCTTCGTTGCTCATGTACATTCAGTACACTGCGCTACGATTCTCAAAATCAATTATTTTCACGAATTCTCTAGCGAATTAGGGCTCTAGCTATTATGTTGTGACTTATGGATATTTTTGCACCCAAACCCCTCCATGTAGGTATTGATGAAGTCGGTCGTGGCCCTTGGGCTGGCCCTGTTATGGCTGCTGCCGTGATTTGGCCTGAAGGGGTTCCGCTTCTTGAGGGGGTGACAGACTCTAAAAAGTTGACCGCCAAAAAACGTGAACTCCTTGCTGAGCAAATTATGAACCTTGCGGATGTCGGTGTGGGGAGTGCTTCTGTTGAAGAGATTGATCGTGTAAATATTCGTCAAGCGACTTTCCTTGCTATGGAGCGTGCTGTTGAGGCTCTTGGGAGTAAGCCAGCCTTTGCATGGGTGGATGGAAACGCGATTCCTCAGAACCTGCCTTGTGAGAGTGAGTGTGTGGTGAAGGGAGATAGTAAGGTTTACACAATTGGTTGTGCCTCTATTGTTGCTAAGGTTTTGCGTGACGCTGAGATGGCAAGGCTACATGATATCTTTCCACATTTTGCATGGGATTCTAACGCAGGCTACGGTACTAAAGCCCATCAAGAAGGTTTAAAGGAAGCTGGTGTTACGCCGCATCATCGTCGCTCATTTGCGCCTATTCGCGCCATTCTTCAGGGATAACTTGCCAAAAAATACGGTTTTTGTTAGGTTGAGGGAATCAAAGACCTCTTTCCCGTTTACTGCAAAAGGAGCCATCACCATTGAAGGATCCATTTCAAAATTACACACTTATTCCCATGGGGGATTTTCCTTACTATATGTCTATGCTGATGAAAGACCTGATAAAGGAGATTATGGCCAGCCCGCTTGAGTACGCCTCTTTGAGGCCGCGCGGTATCATGGCAGACAGCAAAGACATTATTCAATTGAACCAATTGCCTGCAGAGGTGAAAAAAGCAGGTGTTTGGCTTGAAAAAAACTGGGCAAATACAGAAGACACGAGCGACCCTTGGCGTTTTAAGGGTATGGATCGTGAAGAGCTTCTGCTGAAAGCCATGCGCCGCTATATGTCCTTCTATATGGAGTGCATTGAGGAGTGGGGCGATGTGATAGATAAATCCATCAAGGATGAAAACCCCGAAGCTTTTGCAGCTTTTCTTGAAGCCTTTCAAATCATTCTCTTTGTGCGTGCGACTCCCAAAACTGAGGAGGAAAAAGAACGTGCTGCCATTCTTGGCGCTGTTGAGATTGATTTGAATATTCTTTACCAAAAAGCGATTGACCCTACCACTGAGGGCGATGGCTGGATGTACGTTGACCCTTAAATAGAAGAAGGATAACTTCCCTTGGCAATACTTGCCGGCCTCGTGCAAATGCTGTTCTCGTTGTTTGTGACGGTTGTTATTATTGCAGCGGGGTGCTTTGCATTTGATACTTGGAACTGGGCATTTAATGCAGTTCTTTTTAGTCTTCTCTGGACTCTGATGGGAGACTGGATGGAAGATTGGTTTGAGGACTGGTCAAAATGGCCTTAGCGAAAATTGAAAGCCCCTTTGGGGGCTTTTTTAGTTCAAGAGGTTTAAGGCTTTTGTAAAGAGTGTAGGAAGTGGCGGGAGGCTACTTTTTTCAAACCAATCAGGGCATTCTGTCTCTATTTTGACCTCTCTCACATCAAGTGTGAGTGTAAAGTGTGTAAAGACATGCTTTACAAAGCCGAGGTGTATATTGTCTTCCGTGCTGTGTGGCGCACAGGTTGTCTCTTCCCACCCTTCATGATGAGGTTGCCAGAGTCCACCAAGGAGGCCATTTTCAGGGCGCTTGTTAAGGTACAGGCGACCTTTACTATCTTTGATTAAATAGACAGTTGCATGTTTTTCAGGCTTTTTCTTCTTTGGCTCTTTTTTAGGGTAGTCGGTTGGCGTGCCGTGCTTTAAGGCTTTACAGCCGTTAGATACAGGGCAGTTGTCACAATCAGGGTTTTTAGGGGTGCAGACTTTTGCACCAAGTTCCATGATGGCATTGGCGTAGCTGTGGAAGTCACCTGTTTCAGGAACAAGGGTTTCAGCATGTTCTTTTAAAAGCTTCTTAGCTTTAGGAAGCTTTTCTTCCACTTGGAAATATCGTGAAATGACGCGCTCTACATTCCCGTCCACTACATTTGCACGAAGGTTAAAGGCCTGGGTGGTAATAGCTGCTGCTGTGTAAGGGCCAATGCCTTTAAGCTCTAGTAGCGCCTTTTCATCTTTTGGAAAGTTGCCGTTATGTTCACTCATAATTTGCCCAGCACAGGCATGAAGGTTTCTTGCGCGACTATAGTAGCCTAGCCCTTGCCAAAGGTGTAATACGTCCTGCTGGTCTGCCTTCGCTAAGCTTTCTAATGTTGGGAATTTTGCTAAAAAGCGTTCGTAGTAGGGGATAACTGCTGTCACTGTTGTTTGTTGCAGCATAATTTCAGCAAGCCAAATGCGGTAAGGTTCACGGCTTTCACGCCATGGCAATGTGCGGCCATGCTCCGCGTACCATGTTAAGAGTGCGCTTGAAAATGTGTTTTTATCTGTCCCCATAGTGGCTTTATGATAGAGTGCAATTGTTCATTAATTAATTTATTTGGGTCATTTTTTGATAGTTATAACCACCCTTAAGTAGATAATCTACTCCACAGATGGTAAAAATACAAAAAATTCCTCCAAAACAGCTTTGAGAGCTTTAAATCAAATTTCTGAATAATTAAACTCCTACAAATGCACAAGGGTAAGCATACATAAATGAAATCTGTTGGTGGAGAAGTTCCAAAGCTGGTTAAAAAGGCCTTCGCGAAACGCGGGCTATTTAACTTTGCATTGATTAAACACTGGCAAAATATTGTGCCGGGTTATGCGCCGTACTGTTATCCATTAAACTTGCGTGGTGATATTTTAACTCTGGCTGTAAATAGTGATAGTGCGGCTATGGGGCTTAAAATGCAAGAAGTTGCCATTATTGCTCGCGTGAACACATATCTTGGTGGACAAGTGATCAGCCGTATTAAAACCGTACGTAAAGATTTTGAAACACGTGAAGCCTATGTGCATAAAGAAATTATTCCTGATGAGGATGCCAAAGCCAAAGCCCGTGAAATGGTGAAAACTGTTGAAGACGAAAAAATGCGGGAAAAACTTGAAAGTTTGTCGGCGGTCTTTATCATGAGCAATAAGACAAAAAAATAAAAATTGAGAGAGGGTCTTTCATGAAGACAACTTACCTATTGGGAGCGGCAGTTCTTATTGCTGCAGGTGGTTACGGTATTATTCAAAGTGGCATGCTTAAAAATTCTGCTCATGCTGAATCTGCACTTCCAGCGCAAAACGTACAAGATATGATTGATGATGCGCATGATATGACGGAACCAACTGTTGAAAAAATGGTTGAAGAGATGTCAGAAGACCTGAGCATGCAGGCTGAAAAAGTGATGGAAACTCTTCCAAGTGCAGAAGAAACATCTGAGGTGCCCCAAAAAATAGACGGCTCTCAAGCGCGTGCTTATAACCGTAGTGATCTTCCAGAAGGCCTGCGTTACCGTGCAACAGATATAACTCTCGGTGACCCTAACGCGCCAGTACAGATGATTGAATATGCATCTAAAACATGTGGTCACTGTGCAGATTTTCACAACAAAACGCTAAAAATTCTTAAAGACGGTCCAATTAAAGAAGGTAAACTCTTCTTTATCTACCGTGAACTTCCTTGGGATAACCTAGCGCTTCTTGCTTCTAAAGTGGCACGTTGTGCGCCTAAAGAGCAGCAAATGAGCTTTGTTGAAGTGTTCTACTCATCACAAAAACAGTGGTCTCAAGCTAAAGACCCTGTAAGTGCGCTGAAGAAGTTTGCACGTCTTGGCGGTATGGATTCAGATACGTTTGAAGCATGTGCAAAGGATGAAACAATCCAAGCAACAATTACATACGGCCGTGAAGAAGCGATTAATGCGCTTAAGGTTGAAGGTACGCCAACTGTATTTATTGATGCGCAGCGCGTTAAAAATACGCAGAGCGTAACAACAATTGAGCAGATGATTGATGACATTATTGCAGGACAAAAATAATGACTGAAAATCCAGATATGCAAAACCAGAGTGAAGAAGATTCACAAACAGCCCGTTGGGGCAGCGGCTATACTGTTGGCCTCAACCTTGTTGTGAGCGTGATTCTTGGCGGTGCCATTGGTCTTGGTTTAGATCACCTTTTAGGTACAAAGCCAATTTTAATGCTGGTTATGATTGTGGTTGGTTTTGTTGCTGGTATGCGTGAAATTTGGATTATGCTATCTGAAGCTCAGAAAAAAGATTCTGAGAAATCCTAGCTTTTCATTGCAAAGCAAAAGAAAACGCGTAAAGTGGGGAAGGTTTTTATCTTCCTCACTTTTTTATTGGAGAACCCTTATGAACGGTTTTGCTTTGTCTGGAATTGCCCTTGGTTATTTGGGGGCAGGTGCTGGCGTTGGATGGTTTGTTGGTGACGGTATTGGCGCTGCAGTAGGAGCTATCGCAGGCTTCATTTTGATGGTTGTGCATATTGTCCGTGCGACCAAGACCGACGCTGATGGCGATGATACTGATGCATCGTAAAAAATCGATTAGAGGCGCCCCTATTTTTGGGGCGTCTTTTTGTTGACTTATGCGCCATCTTCACATACATTTTGGCTGAAAAGATTTTTTAAGAAAAAGGGTATGCCCTCCATGGGAATGGATCCACTAAAGCAGTTTAAGATTGAAAAGGTTGCTGAGTTTGATGTGCTTGGCCAACATGTAGTCATGACAAACCAATCACTTTGGATGCTTCTTTCTGTTATTGCAGTTTCATTTTTGTACGCGTTTGCTGTACGTAAAAAAGAAATCGTACCAGGCCGCATGCAAATGCTTGCCGAAGTGACGTACGACTTTATCCATGGCATGGTAAAAGATACAACAGGGACGGCTGGTCTTAAGTTTGTTCCATTTGTATTTACACTCTTCCTCTTCATCGCGATGATTAACCTTCTTGGTATGGTGCCAGGTTCGTTTACATCAACATCTCAGGTGTTTGTAACAGGTGCACTGGCGCTGACTGTCTTCCTTATGGTTGTTTTCTTTGGTGTTTACCTGCACGGCCTTAAATTCTTTGGCATGTTTTGGCCAAAGGGTGCGCCACTGGCCATCGCACCATTTATTATGCTTCTAGAAATTATGTCGTTCATTGCACGCCCAGCTACACTGACAATTCGTCTATGTGCAAACATGATGGCGGGTCACATTCTTATTAAAGTTGTGGCAACGTTTATCGTAATGTTTATGGCTGCAATCAGCACAATGGGACTTTTCGGAGTTCTAGGAATTGGAGCAATGAGCATGGTGACATTCGCAATGCTGACTGCTCTTACTCTACTTGAAATTTTTGTTGCGGTACTTCAAGCATACATCTTTACGGTTCTTGCTTGTGTGTATCTCAATGATGCGTTACACCTGCACTAGGTCGTAACACCAACATTAATATAAGTTTTAACTTAAAAAAGGAAAAAGAAACATGGCAACTGAAGCTGCTTCTTTGAAAGTAATTGGTGCAGGTCTTGCTGCATTTGGTATGATCGGTGCTGGTATCGGTCTTGGTATCGTATTTGGTAACTTCTTTAACGCTGTTGCTCGCCAACCATCTATGGAAGGCGCGCTAAGTAAGTACCTTATTATTGGTATGGCACTTGTAGAAGCGATTGCACTATTCGCGTTCGCTATCGCAATGCTTATCCTATTCGTATAATTTAAAACGCTGAGGGAACCTTATGGACCTGTTGAATGCTGAATATCTACATAACCAGCTCTTCTGGACGACGCTTTCGTTTGTTCTTTTGATGCTGTTTATGTGGAAATGGGCTCTTCCTGCCATCAACGATGTGTTGGACGAGCGCGCTGGCCGTATTAAGGATGACCTTGATAAAGCCTCTGCTCTTAAAACTGAAGCTCAAGAAGCGCTTGCTGCTTACGAGAAGCAAGTGAAGCAAGCTCGCGAGGAAGCTGCTGAAATCGTGACACGCGCACGTATGGAAGCTGAGCAAATCGTACAGACGAGAAAAACAGAACTCGAAACTGAAATTTCTCGTAAGAGTGCAGAAGCGGCAAAAAGCATTGAGCAAGCCCGCGCTCGCGCACTTGAGACGCTACATGATGATGTTGTAAGCATCGTTGTAACAGCGACTGAAAAGCTTGTAGAGCAAAGCGTTGATAAAAAGACTGCAAGTAAGCTAACTGACGAAGCCATTAAAGGCCTTGTTCACTAAGCTTACGTATGTCATATACGCAAAAAGGCCGCCCAATGGGCGGCCTTTTTAGTGTTTCGTTTAAGCGTTAAACTTGGCGGTTGCACAAGCGAGGAACTTTATAACTGCTTCCTCAGCATGGGCTTCATCATCATCATTCTCTGCAAGCGCATCATGATAATGCTTCAGAATGGTTGAAGAAACAGCCGTGCGATCCAGAATTTTGTAAAGCTTTTCAAAATATGGGAAAGCAGTGCCGCTCATGGCAACCTTAGCATAAGGCTCCAAGTCTTTCAGGATGGCTTCAGCAGCATGGCGGAAGCGAAGCTTGCCGTAACTGCCATCATCTTGCAGGATGTTCACATAGGCGCGACGCCCGTGTTCAGTCACAGCATTTAGGTTGCTCGTCACAATGCCAGGGTCTTCCAGTGCCCGCTCAGGGTGGTCCAGAAGGTAGCCTTTGAGAGCGGCTGTCAGAGCTGCAATGGGAGCCATGTCATCCACGTAGGTGATTGCATCAGCTACACGGACTTCACAAGTGGGCTGCTTTTTGCACGCCCGCACCCAATACCACATAGTTGTGGCATCTTCAGCTTCACCAATGACTTTCTGCGCTTCAATGTAGTTATTCCATTCTGCCAAAGTTTTGGCAGCACCAGTGTAAACACCAGAGTTTGGAAAATTCGACCATGCTTGTTGCCTCGTGCTATGAAAGCCAGAGTTGTTACCAGCTGTAATGGGGCTGGAAAGCGACAAGCCAAGGAAGAGCCACAGGAATTCCTGAAATGCATTCATCAGACGAACTCGGTCATCAGGGTCAGTGACTTCTACATGAAAGTGAGCAGCACAAGGATCAAAATCCTTCATGAGCTCAAACACAGCACCACCTTTAAGCTTTTTCAAGGTTTCTTGGTAACGGCTTTGAGATGTGATTGCTGGGCTTTCTTGAAACGTGACTGGGCTTGCACCAGCACTAATGTAAACAAGGCCCATATCACGAGCTGTATTCACCAACACTTTACGAATAAAATGCATTTCTGCATTAAAGTCGTCCATGTTGCTGTGTGCACCAGAGTTGAACTCAACTTGATGGACGCGGGCTTCATGTTTGATGGTGGCGCGGGCAATGGAGTCCGCAATTTGACCGTTCTCGTAAGCTGCTTGAATTTTCTTGCAGCAACGCCGAATAAACTCATCCTGAACGTGTTGGCACAGGTTGGGTTGAAAGGTTTCTGCATTTAGCAGATAGCCTTCACCTTCTGTTGCAACGTGCTCAACATTAGACATGCAGAGGTAGCCTCCGTTGTAAGGGGGTGGAAAAAGGAAAGAGAGAGAGTGCCTTAAAAAGGCATATTTATAAGATATATATAGGTAACCTCCTCTTAAAGGGCAAGTAAAAGAGGTGTAAAATATTAAAAAATCAGACTTATCTTGAAAAAAGTCCTTGTCAGAATAGGTGTTTGGCTGTACTTTGCCGAAGTTAATGGGTTATTTGCGACCCGAATCCTAGGGTTTAAAGGGCAAAACAAGATTTAAATGAAGGCAATTGACATGAAAAAAGATATCCACCCAGATTACCACACAATTACTGTGGAAATGACTGATGGCACAACTTACGAAACACGCTCAACTTGGGGCAAAGAAGGCGACAAACTTGTACTTGGTGTAGACCCTAAATCACACCCAGCTTACACAGGTCAGCGCCGTATGCTTGATACTGAAGGTCGTGTTGATGCCTTCAAACGTAAGTTTGGTATGTAATTCATACACAAATCTAAAAAGAGGCCTTCGGGCCTCTTTTTTATATTAAACGGTTTGTTTACTCAGCCATTTCGCCAAGTTCGTTGAGCTCACCTTTAGAGAACACTTTGCCAAGATTAATCAGGATGATCATGTCCTTGCCGTCTTTGCCTTGGTGTGTAATGCCTTTGATGTATTCATTTCCAACGCCGCCAGCAACAATCTTAGGGGCAGGGGTAATGCTGTTTTCAGGAATGCGCATCACTTCATGGATAGCATCTACAATGAGACCAACCATGTTGCCACCAAGTTGGCAGATAATAATGCGTGTATCTGCGTCATACTCTTTAGGCTCTAAATCAAAGCGTTTACGAAGATCGATAATAGGTAAAATTTGGCCACGAAGGTTGATCACACCTTCAACAAACTCAGGCGCTGATGGGACAGGGGTAATGTCCATCATAAGGGTAATTTCACGTGTATCATGAATTGGAAGCGCGAACTGCTCTCCTACAAGATAGAAGGTAACCAGTTGAACAATTGCATTTATATCTTGCTGTACAGCATCTGCCATGGAGCTTATTCTTTTTATTTTGGTTCAAATTTTGCATATCTCTTAAGGGATACGCTACAATAAAGCATAAAATAAAAACGCAGAAAAAGAAACACTCGAAACAGCATGAACAACCCTTTTGACCCGCTCTTTAAACAGTCAGACCAAATTAGCCCTGTCAGACACTTTGGTCATGTCACGGATATTCATGGCCTCATGCTTAAATGTAGTGGTCTCACAAGGCCGTTCCTCGGGCAGCGTGTTTCTGTTGAAAAAGTTGATGGTGAGCGCATCCTTGGTGATGTAGTTGCGCTTTCTGAAGGTGTGTGTACCGTTATGCCATTTGGTAGCATGGAAGGTATTTCTATTGGCGCTAAGGTGATTGAAGATCGTGAAGGTCATATTGCCTCTGTAAGCATGGGTATGGTCGGTCGTGTGATTAATGCTCTTGGTGAACCAATTGATGGCAAAGGTGCTCTGCCAACAGCACATGAAAATCTACCTCTCAAAGCGCAGGCGCCTAACCCACGTGACCGTAAGCCTGTGGGGCGTATGCTAGATACAGGCGTGCGCGTTCTCAATACATTCCTACCCTTCTGTAAAGGTCAGCGTATGGCAATTTTCTCAGGCTCTGGTGTAGGTAAGTCTGTTCTGATGTCTATGGTTGCCAAATATAGTGAAGCTGATATTAACGTGATTGGCCTCATTGGTGAGCGTGGTCGAGAAGTACGTGAGTTTGTAGAAGAGCAACTTGGTGAAGAAGGTTTGAAACGCTCTATTGTGATTGTTGCGACGGGTGATGAACCGCCAATGATGCGCCGTCAAGCGGCATACCTTACGCTTACTGTTGCAGAATACTTTAGAAATCAAGGTAAAGACGTGATGCTATTTATGGATAGTGTGACGCGTTTTGCTATGGCACAGCGTGAAATCGGTCTGTCTATTGGTGAACCTCCAACTACACGTGGTTATCCGCCGTCTGTATTTAGTGAGTTGCCACGCCTTTTAGAGCGTGCAGGTCCAGGTCGTGAAAATGAAGGAACAATTACAGCCCTATTTACCGTATTGGTAGAAGGGGGGGACATGGAAGAACCTGTGGCCGATGCGGTGCGTGGTATTGTAGATGGCCACATTGTTCTTGAGCGTAAGCTTGCAGAAAAAGGGCATTTCCCTGCGGTGCAGGTTCTTAAGTCTATTTCTCGTATGGCGCCAGCGTGCTACGACGAAGACCAGCATAAATCAGTGACAGAAGCCCGTGGCCTGCTCTCTACTTATAATGATATGGAAGAGCTCATTCGTCTCGGGGCTTACAAAGAAGGAAGTGACCCTGCAGTAGATAAAGCCATTCGCCATATGCCAAAGCTTGAGGCGTTCCTAAAGCAAGCACCAAAGGATCATACTGAGCAAGCCGCAAGCTTTAGTAGCCTTGCTGAGGCCCTTAAAGGCAACGGAGCGCGTAAGGTGAATCCTCAAGAGGGTGAGATTCCTCAATGAGTACATTAAGTACCTTACAGAAAGTTGCCAAACGAGCAACTGATGAAAAACAGCGTCAAATTTCTGAGATTCTTGCTGTAATGAAACAGATGGAAGATCGTAAAGCTGAGCTGACTTCTAAAATGGAGAGTGAGCATAAATCAGCCATGCAAGCTGGGGATGCATTTCTACTCAACCAAGCAGGCCTTTTTAAAGAAATGGCTGATGCTGAAATTCAAGATATTAATGAAGCAGCTGTGGACGCAGAAGCCATCCTTGCAGAGCGCCGTGAAGAGTTAACAGCTCTTTATGCAGAGCAGCGCCGTTATGAGATTCTTATGGAGCGTAAAGCTGAAGAGGAGCGTAAAGCACGCGCTAAAAAGCAGCAGGAAGCTTTAGATGAAGTGGCTGCAACGATGTACTCCAACCAGTCCTAATCCTCTTATAAAAGGCTGCAAATTATTGATTCTTTCGCTTCCGTTGCTCAGGTACAATAAGTACATTGCGCTACGGCTCTCATAATCAATAATTTTCGCTCGTTTCTAAGAGGTTATGATCAGGTTGAGGGTTAATAGATTGTGCGCTTTGTGAGTTCGTCATTCAGGAGGTCTTCAAGGCTTTTGGGAAGGCTCAATCCTGGCTGAATCTCTCTTGTAGACATACTACTCTGCTCTGAAACAAACACCATCTGCAACGCTTTAGGCATAAGGTCGTGGTAAACCTTATGTTTCAGAGTCTGCAAATCATCAACATTCTCAATCTTAGAATCTGATAGCCATGTATCAAGCGCACTGGTATCAACTGTATGCTTATCACACAAGTAGCTTACATGGAGTTTGCCGCCCTCTAAATTGGTGCTCAGGCGCACGAGAGGCCATGCAGAGTCACTTTTCACATCGATCAGTTCAGGGAATGCCATGTTTTTATCCTTATACATTCATATTGAATTGTGTGTCGCCAGTGAGCTCAGCTCCAGTTACTGGAGGTGGTGGAAGCTCTTCAAGCACTTGAATATCAATTTTAGCGTCAAACCCGTAACCAGATCCAACGTTTTCAACCAGTTTTCTTAAGCCTTGTTCAGCATCTTTGCTCAGTGGGCGTTCAAGCTTCATATTTAAAACAAGAGACATGCCATCTACGCGGCCATCAAGGTGGATGGGGCCAAGCTCGCTAAGGCCGAAACGGAAGACAAATTGGCTTGATGGCGCTTTGCCGTCACCGCCTTTATCTCTCTTCCAGAAAAAGTGACCTTGGTCAGGTGTGTCTCCGTAATTTTCAAGGAATGGGAAAATGAGGCTACGCCAGCTGTTATCCCCAACATCATTACGAGCAGCCATATTAAGCTGAGATGTATCAGCGCTAAGGTCTACACCAAGTGCGCGTAAAATATTGACAGTATCTCGGTCTACAAAACGTGAAATGTCATTTTTAGCAACAGCTTCAGCAAAGGAGAGGAAAGGACCCATGAAGCCTTCACCGAGGCGTGGCAAACTATCATAAAGCTTTGTACCAGCGTCATCATGGCCTTTTTGGTAAAGTATCTCGAGCGCTTTAAACAAGCCGTCCCATTTTTGACCCATGGCCTCTTGCACTTGAGCGCCCGGCGTAAGGGAAGGCGTAATGATTTGGTTAATCATGGTGGTGCCGTCAGGTTTGTTGCTGAGTACAAGCTTGGTACCTACTGGGAGAGGTGTTTCTGATGGGGCCCCAATAATAAGAGGCGGTCGCCCTTCCAGTTTAATGCTGTAAAACCCTTCGCCCATTTGAGATTGGATGACAGCGACTTGTTGGCCGGGTTGTGCCGTACCTGCTGCTGGGGCAGGGGTAAAGACAACTTGGTTGATTGCTGTCATGGTGCCTGATGGCCTGCCTGTTGGCGTTGGTTTAAAGCTGATACGTGCATGCCCATCTACCGGAATTGGTGAGGGGGTGCGGAGTGTAGGAACATCCTTCGCTGGAAGTGCGCTTGCTTCTGCACCTCTATTGAGTGAAACAGGCGTTTCAAACTGTAATGTTTTTTGTGCATTGAGGGACACTGTCACAGGTGCGCTCTGTACAGGGTATAGTCTCACGCGAGGAGCTTCAGAAAGTGGCTGCTTAACTTGTGCTTGTGCGGCTTCTGGCGCTGCTGAAAGCTTTTGTAAAATGAGCTGTTCTAAAGGTTTTGAAACGTGAGTTTGGCTGACAGGAATGGTACGCGGCGCAAGTGCTTCGGTGCGCCCTTGTGTTGATGGCGTGCTTGGTTGTGGCAAAGCTTCAGGCTTCACGTTGATAGATTCAATACTGACCTTAACAGGCTGCCCTGTCGTTGTGGATGGGTTTCCTGATGGTTTAATATTGAGTGTTGTGCCAACTGGCAGTTTTTGTGGCAGTTTCACAGTAAAATCTTGGGTCCCACGATTCGTCGGGGAGAGGACTGTTAGTATAAGCTGTGATGTCCCTGTTTGGCTTGAGGTTGGGGTATGGCCTGTCACGCGCACCTCAACAGGTGTACTTGGTAGAGTTAAGGGCGCGCCTTTACTTGTTGGCTGAGCTGTATGCGTGCCTGTTAAAACTGCTTTTAGACCATCGAGTGGAAGTTGTGCCCCTTTGGTGGCAGTTGCGTTTGTAGAAGCTGAAGCTGCGCTGCTTGCTGCTTGATCTGCGCCTTTGCTTGGTACAGTGGCCTGTGGAAGTTCAAATCGAAGCGTTTGAGCTTTTTTGCCAGCATGAGTGATGCGAAGCTTAAGTTCTGTACCTTTTGGCAGAGGAGGCGTGATGCGAGCTTGTACTTCTCGTCCATCACTTAAACGAACCGTAGATTCACCTTTGCTGTTACTGCGAACAATCTGTGCCTCTATCTCTCCTTTTGGAACGGGGTCTTTAAGAGGAGGGTTAAAAGATACAGAAACCTCACGACGGCTCGGTGTGCCGGCTTGACCGACAATAACAAGCTGCGTACTGGTACTAAGTGTGTTCATGACCTATTTCATTCAAAAATAACGCCAAACTTACGAAAAACAGGCCTTAAGCGGCTTGTTTTTCGCGTTTTGGAGCAATTTTCTTCGCAATTGTGGTCAAAGCGCGTACGGCATCGCAGTTTGGAAAGGCTTGAGACGCCACTTTCTGCATTTTAACAGCGGCAGCATACTGGCGATCATGCGGAACAATACCAACAAGTGGCAGATCAATTTTTAGGAATTTTTCAGCCGCAGTTTTGATCTTTTCGTATGTCATACGGCCCTCAGCTTCACTACCCGCATTGTTTACAAGAATCTCACAAGTTGACTTGTTGTAACGAACTTTTAAAAGCTTTGCGACAGCATAAGCATCAGTAATTGAACTTGGGTCTGGTGTTGTTACCAATAGAGTACGGTCTGCGTATTCTACAAACGTCAGAACTTCTTTACCAACACCTGCGGCAACATCAATAAGCACCACATCAAAAGCACCTGCCACGTTGCGGAGCTCTTTGAGGATGTCACGTTGCTCTAGAGCCGTTAGGAAAGGCAGTTGCTCATGGCCACTGCGCCCTGGAATTACCCAAAAACCACGCTCACTTTTAGAGATCACTTCTTCCAAAGTTGCTTGGCCTGCAATCACATGGCCAAGATCTTTGTTTGGTGTCATACCAAGTTGTACATCTACGTTACCAAGACCCATATCACCATCAAATACAAGAACCTTAAGCCCTTGTTGTGTTAGAAGCGTTGCAAGGTTCAGTGTCATACCTGTTTTACCTGCACCCCCTTTACCACTCGCCATTGCGATGATAGGTGTTGTTGCAATTTTCAAAGATGTTTCGTTTAGGTTCATGCTGCGTCCTCCCATGGGTAGCGCGGTGATGTTGAAATTTTTTGTGCAAGACTGGCGGCATCCAGCTCAACCAAGTCATCTGGAATGTTTGGACCATCTGTGATGTAGCAGACTTTAAGGCCGCTACTTACAGCAAGATTAATAAGTCCGCCGTAGTGCATGGTTTCATCCAGTTTTGTAAAGATAAGCGTATCTGGCGTGAGTGCTGCATAAGCACTTGGAAGCATCAGTAGCTCTTTATCATGGAGAGAACCTGGTGCAACAAGGTGCAGCTGAAGGTCTTTCAATCCAAGCTCTTGCAGTGTGCTTGCCAGAGAAGATACCTGATCTTTCTTGTAAGGGCTAAGGCCCGGCGTATCAATGAGAAGGTAATCCGCATTCTTCACAGATTGAGGGACTTTATCCCAGTCTTCTTTACTGCTCACCATGTAAGCTTTTTCACCAATCGCTTTTGCAAAGATATTGATTTGCTCAAAGGCACCAATCTTACCGAAGTCTAGCGTGATGAGGCCAATGCTTTGGTTGTTCATCTTTTTCTGTACGGCAATTTTACAAAGCGTGGTTGTTTTTCCACTGCCGTTTGGACCGAGGAAAACATGTGTTTTACTTTTATCGAAGGCTTCAGCTGGCGCTGCAAATGGAACAATCTTCCCAAGCACCATATCCAGTGTATCTGTGCTATCAAAGCCTGTTTCTTCTAAAGCTGAAATCGCACGGGTAACTTTTGTTGAAATCTCTTCATCAATACCGTGTTGATTCAAAATCGCTTCAAGGCCATGGGTTGCCCTCTGCGTTTTAGGACGTAGAGGAATTGCTGCTGGTGCATCTTCTTTTTTCTCCGTCTCAATCGCTGCGGTCACTTCAAGCATTGTGCCTGTTTCGCCCGTAATCTTTTCTTGGCTGAGAATAACGGCATCTTCACCAAGAGAGTCACGGATCATGCCGAGCGCTTCTCCCATGTTCTTCGCTTGGAACTTCTTAATTTTCATAAATCATATCCCCTTTATAGGCTTCCTAGCGTTCTAATTTTAACTTTTGGATGCACTTCTGCCTGTGAAATGACAGGGACAGAAGGCAGGGCTCTCTCAAGGAGAGAGCGGACAAATGGCCGGTTGCGGGCTGAGGTTAAGAGCACCGGCTGTTCGCCTGTCATCATGTGGTTCTCAAAGGTGTCTTTGAGTGTGTTCATGAAGGCTTGAACCTTTGTTGGTTCCATCGCGAGTTGGCGCTCCTCTCCATGGGTATGGATGCTTGCGCTAAATTCTTTTTCCCATCCGCCGCTGAGTGACACTACAGGAATTACACCATCAGGGTTAATGAGGCTCACACAGATTTGACGGGCAAGGTGGGCACGTACAATTTCTGTGAGTTGAGTAATACTTTTTGTTTGCGTTACGGCGTCGCTGAGAGCTTCTAAAATGCTTGGAAGATCGCGGATAGATACGCGCTCTTTCAGCAGCGTTTGCAGTACTTTTTGCAGGATGCCCATGCTCATTTGTGCAGGGATCAGTTCATCAATCAGCTTGCCATGACTCTCACGGATTTCATCCAGAAGTTTCTCTGTTTCATTACGTGTGAGGAGCTCTGCCATGTTGTCTTTAATGACTTCTGTCAGGTGCGTCGTGATCACTGTTGCAGGGTCTACCACTGTGTAGCCGTTAAAGGATGCTTCTTCACGTTTATGCTCAGGAATCCATGTTGCAGGTAGGCCAAATGTTGGTTCAACTGTTTGCTCACCTTCTAGGCTCGGCGCAGTCCCTGTTGGGTCCATAGCCATCAGTTTACCTGGCTGGAGGGCGCCATCACCGGCATCAATATCTTTAATGTAGAGGCGGTAATCCCCTTGGCCAAGTTGCATGTTATCTTGGATACGAATACTCGGCACAACAAATCCAACATCCTTTGCCATTTGGCGGCGCATCGCTTTAATTTGTTCTGTGAGTTTGCCACCTTTAGATTCATCAATCAGTGCAAGCAAGCCATAGCCAAGCTCAAGGCGCAGTGTGTCCACATGTAGAATGCTTGAAATTGGCTCTTCTTGAGGTTTGAAATCTTCCTCTTCAAGTTCAGTAGCTGCTTCAATCACGTCTTCTTCAACAGGGAAGAACCGCTCTTGGTTTTGCAGCATATAGCCAAGGCCACCAATGAGTGATGCCATCACCCAAAACGGCATGAGTGGCATGTTCGGCATAAGAGAAAGTAACACAAGTAGGCCTGCTGCTGTGTAAAGCGCACCAGGGTTCTTACCAATTTGTGAGAAGACAACTTTACCCGCAGCTTCACTTGTACCGCTTTTCGCAACAAGAAGACCTGCAGATAGTGAAATAACAAGGGCAGGGATCTGAGCCACCAGACCATCACCAACAGTTAGGAGCATGTAGCGGTTGGCAGCCTCAGAGAAGGCCATATCATGTGTGACCACACCAATACCCACACCAACAGCAATGTTAAGACCTGTAATAATCAGGCCAGCAATCGCGTCACCACGTACGAATTTCGAGGCACCATCCATGGCCCCGTAGAAACCTGTTTCGCTCTCAAGCTCTTTACGGCGCAGGCGTGCATCATCTTCTGTGATAAGGCCTGCATTTAGGTCAGCATCAATCGCCATTTGTTTACCCGGTAAACTATCAAGTGTGAAACGTGCAGCAACTTCAGCAATACGCGTAGAACCTTTGGTGATCACCACAAAGTTCACAATAATAAGGATCAGGAAGATGATCATACCAATAATAAATTGGCCGCCCATCACAACTGTACCAAAGGCTTCAATCAGTTTACCTGCTGCGTCAGGGCCTGTATGTCCGTCACTTAAAATCAATCTGGTTGAGGCAACGTTAAGCGCAAGGCGAAGCATTGTTGTAATCAGGAGAAGCATTGGGAATGCACTGAAATCCATAGCCCTTTGCACAAACATAACTGTGAGAAGAATGATGACACCTGCTGTAATACTGAGTGTAAATAGCATGTCCATCACAACAGATGGCATTGGGACAAATAACAGCACCAAAATACCCATCACACCAAGGGCGAGCGCAATTTCACTTTGTCTCAAGGTCTTAAGACCCAAAGCAAGCGCGTTTGGTTTGGAATCAGCCATATTATTGTTATTTTCCCACAATCTCTGCCCTTATTATGACGAAAATGTAACGAAAAGCCAAGGCCCTTCGGTATTTTCTAGGGGATCTGTGATGTTTACGCGACAGGCTGGACGTGCTATAGAGTGTGTGCTTTAATCTAGTCTAACCGTTTCTTTTAACGAAAGGGCCGTATCTATGGCAAATTCTGTAATTATCTTGGACTATGAATATTGGACAGCTGAAGGCGCACATGACCGCAAGCGACGTGGCATGTATGATCTTCCCCCGCTTCTTGTGCAAATGGGTGTGATTCGTCTGAGCCTTGAAGATGGGCTTCCTGAGCTTGAAGCGTTGGATGAAATTGTGATTCCGCGTGATCTTGCAGGAAATCAGGTGGAGCTTGATCAATTTGCGGAAGAGCTGTTTGGTTTTGGCAACCAAGAGATCAATAATCGTGGTCTTGAACTTGCGCCAGCTATGAAAATTCTGAAAGACTTTGTGGGCGATGATCTTGTGTTTAGCTTTGGTCCAGATGATCTTAGCTGCAGTGCACAAACCTGTTACATTCACGGTGTAGAACATGCATTCCCGCATAAGCAAGCCCGTGACGTGCGTAAAATTTTTTACAAGGCAGGGGTAGATGAAGAAAGCTTGATGAAGGTTAGCAGTGGTGACTTTGCTGAGTTTCTTGGCCTTCCTAAGCCTGAAGGGCATCACACGCACAATGCTTTGGATGATGTACGTTCAATTGCACGCGGTCTGCGCTATTTTATTGAGCAGGGCAAAATTGATGTGAAAGAACTCACGATGGCAGGGTATCCGTACCCTTGGGGTGAGAACGACATCATTTAAATTCTACTCAGCTGACCTGCAAATTACTTTGTAATCCAGTGCTTGCCTTCATGTATGTTTTATGCACTTCAGGCATCGCGCTTCTTACAAAATAATTTTCGCTACAGCTGAGCGAATTTAATCAATATAAAAAAGAGCGCCATTGGCGCTCTTTTCTTTTTAAATCAGACTTAGATTTTATGTTGAGTTGTGTATTCGTTACTGCTTAGGATGTGCTGGTAACCTTCACGTTTTTTGCTATCAAGCATGAGAGGAGCGCGCAGGTTTGCTGTCAGGAAGAAAGAATCACCTTGCTCGTAGAGTGTTAGAATCACAAGGAATTGAGTTTCCTTAGCGTCCATTTTACGTGCTGCAAGAGCATCTTTCTTGTCCTTTTCTTTAATCTCAAGGCCAAGAATTGCAGGGTCAGCTACCATAAATGTTACGCTAGGGTCGCTGATGCAGTGCATCAATAGAATAGGAGACTCATCGCCACCAGGCATACGAGAGAGGCCAAACACTTTACAATGTGGAAACCCAAGAACACCTTGGTCAAAGCCGACCAAGCGATCTTCACGGAGGGTTACATCACCAAAGCGCGTGCTGTAAGTAAGAACGTTACTGCTGTTCGCTGTATCTGAAACTGTTGCTGTATGGTTCATGAGGGCTATTTATCTCCTTTAGAGGGTTTTCCAATAGATTTGAGGGCATCGAGAATTTGTTCCGGCTTCACATCGGCTGCGGCTTTGTTCTCTTCTTGAATCTTGAGGTAGAGTTCTTTTCGGTAAACGGTGCTGCCATCTGGAAACTCGAAACCAAGCTTCACGCGGTTGCCACGTACGTCGACAATTTTGACTTCGATGTCGCCATTGATAATCACCGATTCGTCCTGCCGTCTGGTAATCAGTAGCATTAAGGAGTGTGTCCCACATTATTATTTGTTGTCGGTGTATTGTGGCTGACTGTTGCATCATTGTCTAGTGTTTCTCCCTACTCTTAAATGAAGTCTAATAGAGAAGTAGATTGCAGGCGTGCTAAAATAGCCATAGATGACTCAAGTACGGCTTGGTTGGCACTGTAATTACTAATGGCTTCTGTAATATCTGCTTTTTCAATATCGTCCACGCGCTCAGTAATGTTAATATTTGCGCTTTCATGACGATCTTTAAGCAGGTTGAGAGACTCAATCTGTCCACCAATTTCACCAAGCATGTCGCTTAGTTCTGTTTGAGCATTGTTTAGGAGCTCAATCGCATTATCGATCTCAGTTGTTGAGTTGTTCTCAAGGCCAAACCATAGGGCTTCAAGGCCGGCAAGCATATCTGCAAAACCTTGTTGATCACCTGTTACACCGTATGGAATTTGAATGCCTTCACCTGTAATCACACTTGGGCGTGCTACGTCACCAGTGTAGTAGGTTGTTGGCGCAGGGTTACCTGGAGAGATGTTAGCCGTTGGCGACTGGTTGAGTGGTGGGTTTTCACTTGCCTGACCAGAGAAAATATAACGGCCTTCAAACTGTGTTTGGAACAGTTGATAAAACGTACGCGTGAGGGCTTCTGCTTTTGGGGCGAGGGCGGCGCGTGATTCTGCACTATTTTCATTACGACCAAGTGTCCAGAGGTTAGAGGCATCAGCCATGAGGTCTGATAGACCTTGCAGGGCATTTTCAGATGAACTTAGACGGGCTGTAACATCTTCAATGTTACGAATGTAGCGCTCGTTGCTGGATCTCAGTTCTTTTAGGTCAAATAGGGCATTTGTTTCCGTAGAAATATCTTCGTAACGACGCGCTTCAAGGCCAGAAGAAATCTGATATGTATTTTTAGCAATTTGCACATTGCTTGTTTGCAGCCTGTTTACAAGGGTTGAGTTCAAAAATGATGTAGAAATTCTAGTAACCATATGTTTTACCCTTTATACAATTTGCAGGAGCGTGTCGTATAGCTCGTCAATTGTTGTGATCACTCGCGCAGACGCCTGAAACGCATTCTGGAAGAGCATCATGTTTGCAAGTTCTTCATCCATGTTTACGCCACTTGTGTTCGCAATACGTTCACTAATGTCATCGTAAACTTTTTGCACAAACTCTTGACGGTCATTAGCGTTATCAAGCTCTACAGCTAGTGTACCGTTAATATCGTTGTAGTAGCCTGTAAGTGTTGTACTTGTTGCGCCAATATCACCAGCAGCACCAAAGGCCACATCTGTTGTTGCAAGCTCAGAAAGCGCAATGGCATTTCTGTTATCGTAGAGTGAAAGGCCACCATCGCTTTCTCTCATGCGAGCGGAAGCAACAAGTTCAGGCGTTGCAACAATATCTGCGCGAATCGCCATTGTTGAAGCGTCACGTCCTGTAAAGAAGTTGTTCATACCAACTGCGCTGAGCATGTTTCCTGTTTCATCAGCAAGAACAAGGAAGTTACCAGACGTTTCTTGCACTTGAAGCTGTGGGTTACCATCGGCATCAACAGTTACACTGGCGTTTACCGTACCACCAATGTCTGCGTTACCGTTAATCGCAGCAGCGATATTTGCGTAAGTGATTGGACCTGCACCAAGGTTAATGCCACCGGCACCGCCACCTGCTGCAAGGGTTGTACTAATCATATTACCGTCAGCATCAACAACACTGACATTAAATGTAGAACCTGCTTGTAGTCCAAGTTCTGTTACAAGGTCTGCACCTGCACCAGAAAGGAGGTCACCGTTCCCACTTGTAAATGTATCTACTGGAGGCACACCTGTACCTTGGCTATGAATGGCGTTAAATTCAGAAATCACAACACGTGCGAACTCGTCCATTTCAGCCATTAAATCTGGAATCTCACTGTCACGAAGGTCTGCAAGTGCTTTAAAGCGGCCTGATGTAATACGGTTTGTATCAAGCTCCATTGGAAAGACTTGATTACTTGGAATGCCACTTGAAAGTGTTGGGCGGATACCCAAGTCTGAAAATGCCTGTGCTGGGTCAAATGGCACTTCTTCAAGCTGTGCAGCACTGTAGTCAACAAGTGTACGGCCGTTTTCAGCGGTTAGACGGGCGCGGCCTTCTTCAGAGTATGTCACGTTAATTGGAATGTACTCAGCAATAAACTCAATTGTACGTTCACGCTCATCAATCAGATCGTTGGCGTTGGCACCGTTAATTGTGTTTGAGCTCACCGCAACAATTTGCTGGTTCAAATCTGAAATATTTTGAAGCGCATCATTTACTGATGTGAGTTCATCTTTAATGCGTTGGTCAATTTGTAACTGAAGAGACTCGAGACCTTGTTGAATCTGGTTCACTGAATCCACAATAAACTGTCCAGCTGTTACCACACCGATACGCTGCGAGCTTGAATCAGGGTAGTTTGCAAGGTTTGAAAGCTCATCAAAGAAGTTGTTCATCAGGCTTTCAATACCGTTTGAATTACCAGGTTGGCTAAAGAGAACTTCAGCATTCTTTAGGTCGGCATAAAGTGTTTTGTTATAAGCAAGGTCACTCGTTTGGTCGACAAGGTTGTTCTGTAAAACACTGTCTACCGTACGGCGAATGCTTGAAATATCTACACCAGAACCAAAGCCTGCAACAGCAGTAGCGCCTTGAATCACTTCTTGGCGTGCATAACCTGGTGTATTGACGTTAGAAATGTTGTGGGAAATTGTTGATAAACCAGTCTGGCTCACTTGCATTGAGCGTACTGCCAATCCGAGGGTTGAGCTAAGTGATGGCATTTGGTTTTATCTCCTTAAGTTACATTTGGGCACTTTTCCTTAAGGTGTACGAGCAAAACGCATGCCAAAAACGCATGAGAATTTAAAAATGTGTGATTTTTGCCAATTTTATGAAAGGTCAGGTGCTGGCCAAGTTGGTGCTTCTAGGCCGTGGCTGAGATAGCTCGCATCAATGATATTCGTCATCAGAGAGGCAATTGTCATAGGGCCAACACCACCTGGGACAGGGGTCACAAAGCGTGCTTTTTTTGCACAATCTTGTGTCAGTATGTCGCCAGCAAGCTTGCCCTCATCTGTGCGCGTCGTGCCCACATCAATTAGAGAAGCGCCTTGCTTAATATGGTTGGCTGTAATCAGTCTCGGAACGCCGGCTGCGCTGATCACAATATCTCCAAGGCGTGTAAAGAAAGCTAGGTCGTCTGTCGCTTGGTGGCAAGTGATCACTGTTGCATCTGCATATGAGAGTAGGCTTGCCAGTGGGCGACCAACCACATTGGAACGGCCAATGACTGTTACGCTTTTGCCTTTAAGGGGTGTCCCTGTTGCTTCCAAAATGCGCATTACACCTACAGGGGTAGCGGGTTTAAGACCATTTAGAACACCATTTTCAAGGTTCCCTGCATTGTGCGTTGTAAGGCCATCAATATCCTTTGATGGTGGAATCATATCAATAAGGTCTTGCTTGTGTGGCGTAAGATGCTCAGGTAGAGGCAATTGTAGCAGAATGCCTGATACATCGGTGGCTGCAAGCAGCTGAATCGTTTCTTTTAGGTTTTCAAAAGTGGTATCAGCTGGAAGTTGGTGAACAACCGCATCAATGCCGAGCTTTTCCGCCATAATCGTCTTATGTCTGACATATATTTTAGAGGCTGGATTCTCCCCAACAAGGATAATGGCCATGCTTGGGGTAATTCCCTTTTCTTTTAAAGCTTTACAATGGCTTTCAGCAAGGGTTGTGTAGTGCTCCGCAAGGGCACGTGTACGAAAAAGTCTCTTAGAAAAGTACATTGTTACTAGGTGCTCCTGCCGAGTTCAGTTAAAATAAAAGCATATAAGAAGAATATAAAAAGAGAAAGAGCCTTGCCTGTCAAGGTTTGTAAGAGAATATGACAATCGATACAGCAGATATATGCATAGTAGGTGGCGGAATTATCGGAATGTATGCGGCTTACCGTTTTGCCGAAGAGGGAAAAACAGTTCGCTTGATTGATAAACTCTACGCAGGGTCTTCTCGTTATAACATCGGTGATATTCTTCATGCTGGGCATGTTCCAAGCGTGACGCCTTTTATGAGGTATTCTTACGAAAAATGGCGCGAGGCGGGCGAAAAACATGAAGAGACGTTTGGTTTAGAGCGTCGTGGTAGTGTTTACTTTTCTCGTACAGAGTCTCAGCACATTAGCCTTTTGGCAGAATCAACAAAACTTAAAGATGACGGTGTTGATTGTTTTTATGAATCAGATTTAGAAGCTCTTAAAGAGCATTTACAAGTAAATCGCCTGTCTGATGCGGTAAGAGGTGCATTAATTGCCCCACGTGATGCAGCCATCAACAGCCGCCTTGCTGTAGATGCTCTTCGCAAACATATTACACAAGGTGGTGTAAAAATTTGGGGGAGTGACGCTGTTGAGGAGTTTATCTTTGATGGAGAAAACAAAATTATTGGCGTGAAGACAGATAGTGGGGAGGAGTGCCATGCAGGCACAACTATTATCACATCAGGCATTTGGTCTAACCGCTTCCTAACAAGTATTAAGGGTGAAGTGCCAATGCGCCCAGCGCGTTGTCATGTCATTCAAGCGTTTCCAAATGGAAAAGTGCCTCACCAAATGATTGGTTACCGTCTTAAGTATGGTGAAATCCTCGCAAAATACCTTGATGATGGTCGTATGTTGATTTCTTACACAGCCCTTAAAGATCCTGCACAAGCGACAGGCCGCACAGAAACAGACGACCATGCGGTTGAGTTTACAATGCGTAACTTTGCAGATCTCCTCACGCCTATGGAAGGTGCTAAACTGCGTGAAGTGAATGTGATGAGTACAGCTGTTACACCTGATTATGCACCATACCTTGGGCAGAGTGAGCAGTATGAAGGTCTTACATATGCCATTGGCTTTAACGGTAAGAGTTATGCATATGCAGCAGGTGTTGCAGATGTTCTTTGTGATCTAACATCTGGCAGCGCCCCTAAAATTGACATTAGCGCCTTTTCACCACACCGAACTTTTGGTAAGAAGTAGGTATGACATCACAACCTATTTCAGCAGAAGCAACAACTGCTCTCTCAGCGACTGGTAAACGTTGGTCTCGCAGGAGCGATAACGACGAAGCCGTTTTTGATCTATCAAGTAAAACAGGCCTGCCTGAGAGTGTGGCGCACATTCTTGTTGGTCGTGGTATTACTGACCCTCAATCGGCAGTTTCATTCTTAGATGTCAATTTATCAGATTTAGAAGATCCGTCTCATTTGAAGGATATGGATAAGGCCGTTGAGCGCCTTGTTATAGCGCTTAAAAACAAGCAAACCATTGCTGTATTTGGTGACTATGATGTAGATGGTGGTTGTGCGAGTGCCATTCTTTTGCGCTACTTGCGTGCTCTTGGCGCTGAACCGCTCCTTTATATCCCTGACCGTATGACAGAAGGTTACGGCCCAAACCCAGAAGCGATGGATAAGCTGAAGGAAATGGGTGCAGAAGTTGTGATTACCGTAGACTGCGGAAGTGTCGCGTTTGAGCCTATGGCACGTGCTGCAGAAATTGGCCTTGATGTGATTATTACAGATCACCACCAAACTAAGCCTGAAAAGCCTGCTTGTGTTGCCTTTATTAACCCAAATCGGGTGGATGAAACATCACCATGCACAATGCTTAGTGGCGCAGGGGTCGCGTTTTATCTCGTGCTTGCACTGAACCGTGAACTTCGCGGGCAAAAATTCTTCACTGAGAATGACCTTAAAGAGCCTGATAGTCGTGAACTTCTAGACCTTGTGGCCGTCTCAAGTGTATGTGATATGGTCCCGCTGATAGGTGTAAACCGCATCCTCACAAAGCGTGGCCTCCAAATGATGGCCTCTTATAAAAACCAAGGCCTTAAGGCTCTTGCAGAAGTGTGCAGCATTACAGAACATCCCAATACGTACCATGCAGGGTTTTTGATTGGCCCTCGTATTAATGCGGGTGGTCGTATTGATTCTTGTGATCTTGGTGCCAGGTGTCTGTCTACAACTGATGAAAATGAAGCTCAAGCCCTTGCTGTGAAGCTTGATGGGCTGAACGTAGAGCGTAAACAAGTTGAAACAGAAGTTCTTGAAGATGCGATTATTCGTATGGATCAAGTTTTCCGTGAGGGTGATAATGCTTTGGTGGTTGAAGCGGAAGGTTGGCACCCTGGTGTTGTTGGTATTGTGGCAGCACGTTTGAAAGAAAAAGTACACCGCCCAACCTTTGTGATTAGTGTTGAGGACGGTGTTGGTAAAGGGTCTGGCCGTTCTATTTCAGGAATTGACTTGGGTAAAGCGCTGCGTGATAGCGAAGACCTGCTACAAAAAGGTGGGGGCCACGCTATGGCTGCCGGTCTGACCATTGATGCAGATAAAATTCATGAATTCCGCAAACGTCTGGATCAGTTGGTTGGTGAGCAGGCTGAAAAAGCAGGGAGAGATGTCTTTACGCCTGTAACGAAATTTGATGGTGTGCTCTCTCTATCATCTCTCACATCTGATTTTACCAGCCAACTTGATAAGCTTGCGCCATACGGTATGGGCAACCCTGAACCTAAATTTGTATTTAACGGTGTGCAAGTGGTGCGCTCTAAAGCTGTTGGTAAAGATGGCTCGCATGTACAGGTTTGGCTTTCAGATCGGTCTGGGAAAACAATTAGCGGTATTGCATTCCGTGCCATGGAAAGTGATCTCGGCCCACTGCTGATGAGCCGCCAGCCTATGGGTGTTTCAATCCTTGGAAGTATTAAAAAAGATACGTGGCAAGGTCGCGAGCAAATTAAGATTCATGTAGACGATGCCCGTCCCGGACAGTTCATCGGCTAAAGCTTATATGCAGGATAACTTTTCCCTTTTGCTTCAGCTGAAGTAGTTGGTACTACTCTGCGCTTTGCAAAAAGAAAAATTTACCTCTGCCTATATGCTTTATAAAGAGCGTAGATTTTAAGAAAAACCTACTCAGCCATTTCAATGCGGTTTCGGCCAGCTTCTTTCGCTTTGTAAAGGCCTTTATCTGCAACTTTAATCAGTTCGTCAGCGCTTTTATCGCCCGTTTCAGGATTTGTACAGATTCCACCACTCATGCTGACAGTATACTCTTCACTTTCAAAGGCTTTAAAGATCGCTTCACGCAAACGGTTCGCAAAGAGGAGGGCACCTGCTGTATCAACAGTTGGAAGAATAACAGCAAACTCTTCACCACCGTAACGCGCTGCTACGTCAAGCATGCGGACTTGTGAGCGGATCACGTCAGCAACCCCTTTAAGGACACGGTCGCCTTCAGCGTGACCATAAGTGTCATTCAATTTCTTAAAATGGTCTAAATCAAACATGAGGAGAGACAGTGCACCACCATAACGAACTTGGCGCTCGAGCTCTTCTTTTAGGCGATATTTGAAAGTGGCTTGATCAAAGAGCCCGGTCAGGCCATCACGTGTTGCCACATTTGTCAGAGAAGCCATTTTGCTCTCTTCAATAACTGTCACTGACTTCATCAAGTTGGCAATATTTGTCAGGTAATCATGTGTAGCTACTGGAATGCCAACGTCACGTCCTAGTGTCTGTTTCATCGCTTGTCTGTGTGCGCCAATTTCATCCCAAAGATGTTTGGCTTGACGGGCAGGGAAGGAGCGGTGTGTGAGGGCGTAAAGGATGTCAGAGTAAATGCCTTCACCGCGCTCATTCATAAGGCGCTCTAAGATATGTTGTTCACGTGCATTCATGGCACGGTCACCAGCAATGGCACTCACCATGCGTACATCAAGATCTACACGACTCATAAGAGTTTCGCGTTCGTTCTCAAGTGTTGGCGGTGTTTGTGCTGCTGTAAAATTCATGGGGCGTAGTATAGCGCTCTTTCTAAGAAACGACAATTGATCTTGAGTTTTTCAGCCTGTTTTGTTAAATATGAATACAACTTAATCTTCTTTTCTTTTCTCAAAATGTACGAGGTTCTCTCATGGGAGACATGGAAACTCTCTTTATTATTGGTGAGAACTTTTCCAAGGAAGGCGAAACATATAGCGGCGATGACTGGATTGCATCCCCGTTTAATGATGCCCGTGTTTGCGGTGTGTTTGATGGGGCGCGTTCCCCGCATGCAGACCTAAAAACCGTTGCAGGCTTTCCGAGTGATAAGTTCGTATCTAACTGGTTGAAGCAAGAGCTGCTTCAACAACTTCTTGATAACCCTATGGCACCGCTTGGTGCTTTGCTTCAAAGAACCAATTATGCTTATGGGGATATGTGGCCACAACTTCTGAGTAACGAAGGCATTAATACGCTTTTGAACCGGAAAGTGAATGCGCCTGCTTCTGCTTTTGCTGTGGCGATGGTGCGTGACGGTCTTCTGACTTGGGTGCAAGGTGCAGACTGTGTTCTATTTCTCATTCTTGCAGACGGAAAAGTGATTTCTTTGGCAGGTGATCAGTTCAGTGATATTGATCCTGCAAAAAAGAAGCAGCAAACTTGGGTTTCTGCTGCCAAACTTTTGGAAGAAGGTCACTCTGTGCAGGAAGTGCTACGGCGCGAAAATGAGATGATCGCTCATAACCGTGCCCTGCTGTACAACCAGCACGGTGGTATTGCTGTTTTGAATGGTGAACCAACTATGGATGAGGTGCTTGTTGCCGATACTATGGATGTCTCTTACCACTTGGATACGGGTGCCAAAATTCTGGCTATGACAGATGGGTGCTTCCAAAAACTGGATGACCGCTCTGAGTTTGCAGCAATGACGGCAGCTCAGTTGGTTGTTCAGAAAGGTTTGGACGGTTTGAAAGAAGCTCTGCTTCTCAAATCAAACCCGTTTCCAACAGATGCCACAGCTGTACTGATGGATCTGTAAAGCGATTGTTGCAGACACCCCTTTTAGGGGTGTCTGTTTTTTTGCTACAATAAACTATAGAGGAAAGACAGAAGAGTTCATGAACCAAACAATTGATAGCAACGTAACGCAAACGGCTTATAACGCTAAATCTAGCGGCTTTTTCTCTTGGGGACTCTTTATGGTTCTTATGGGCGGTGTGTGTGCTGTGACCATTGCGATTGAGCCTGTTGCGCCATACGCCAGCAAAGTTGCTAAAGTCTCCTCTGTTGAATGTTGTGCAGAAGGCCCTGTGCTTGTTGAGGAGCTTACAAGCTTGGATCGTGCTCTCTATACACTGGAAGATATGCAAAAGCAGCGTGAAGCGATGAAGAAGTTTAACTCTGTTAAAGATATACAGCTTAGTGCGCGTGATATTGCTGAACTAGAAGTCACCATGCGTCAAGCTGGTTTTAGTGAGGCCTATGTTTCTGACTTTGTTGCTAAGAAAAAAGCAGAACTGGCTCTAAACGCTGAAGATGATACTGGCGAGTTTGCTAAGTCTATTGCGAAAGAAATTATTCGCGAAGAAGTGAACTCAGTTGTGCACCGCGTGGATATGGTGACCCGTGTTGGTGGGTTTATTATGCGTAAGGTTCAAAACTCTCAGTAAGGTTAAGCAGCAGGCTTATATGTTGGGCTTGCAGAAGGCTTAGCGATACCAAACCCTTGTACCAGTTCAATACCAATTTTTTGACATAGAGCAATAAACTGCTGATCTTCAACGCGCTCTGCAATAAGTGGAATGCCGACTTCTTTTGCTGTTTGAGCAATGATAATGAGCTCTTTCAGTTTCTCTCTGTCCGTGATTGGGAAGTGGAACGCGTTGACTTTGACAAAGTCTAGCTTAAGAGCTTTGGCAGCTTTAATGGTGTTAGCGCCACCACCAAAGTAGTCAAAGGCAAAGCGTACACCCATAGAGTGACACTCACGAATAAACTTCATAACGTTCTTATCTTCAATGATTTCGCGAGAGTTCAATTCAAAGACAATCTTTTTGCTGAGGGCCGCATTTTTACCTGTAATTTTCTTCATGAAGTTTTCTAGGAAGGCAATGTTCTCAAAGGTATCACCTGAAAGGTTAACTGAGAGAGGAACAGGAAGGCCTTGAGCTGAAAGCTTGAGGTGTTTATCAAATACTGTGTGAATGGCACCTTGGTCAATGAGGTGGACAATGTTCTCTTTGTGGGCAACAGGCATAAAAATATCTGGCGTCATTACATTGCCGTTCTCATCAATAATGCGTGAGAACACTTCATACATAATTGGGCTACCTGTCTTTACATCCACAATTGGCTGGTATAGGAGCGCAAAACGTTGCTCTTTCATAGCGGTGCGGATGCTATAGGCAATAACATGTTCTTTATCTTTAAGATCTTTAGGGGCTTTATCAGGCCCTCTTTGAGGCTTTTTAGAGTCTGCTGCCGTTTGTGTGTATGAGCCACGAGATTCTGCGCCAAGCTTCTTGGTTTTTGCAATGCCTTGCTCAAGAAACTTGTCTTTAATAACCTCAATTGGCCCTTTACCTGGCCATAAAATGATAAGGAGTGAAAGGAGTGTTGCAATGCTCCATGTGAGAATTTTGGCAAACTTGCTGTACCCAGCAAGAGCTTCTTCAGGAACAAATGCACTATAGGCGATATGGTCAAATTCGTTCGGCTGAGATGTTTTTAGGAGGACTGTACCATGTTCTCCAAGCTCAAATGTACCTGGATTTTCAATGAAATCCTCATTGAGTGGTGAGTTGAAAATGGAGTTGAATGAATGTCCATGAATCACATCATCTTCAAATGAGAATGTAGCAAGGTGCTGTCCACCATGATGTTGGTGAACTTGGAAGAACATATCCTTACTGTGAGCTAGGTTAAAGACGTCTTTTTTGAGAGAGTCTAAAACAAGGCCTGCAGGTGTAAGGAAGAACGCATATCCTGTAGCTGTGCCTAGTTCTGTGGCAACCACTTGTCCAATAACAAAGTAAGGCGATGTACCCATATTTGTGATAAGGAAAAGCTGTTCTTTTTCTTGTGCTGCAATCTTCTTTAAAATTTCTTGTGTCTCTTCTGGTAGGGGCATTGCAGAATCAACAGGAATAAAGGGTTGGTTCTTGCTAAGTAGAGAGTATGTGTAGAGGTTTTTGATGCCTGTAATATAACTAAACTGTTTAAGAAGAACCTTAATCCCATTGATTGATCCTGGGTTATCAGGCTCTGACATGTATTGTGAAAGTTCAGGCTTTTGGGCGAGGCCATCAATTTCTTTGGCTTGTTCTCTAATCCACTTGTTAAAGGCAAGCTCGCCAGCTTTACTATAAGATGCTGTGTGCTCAAGCCATTTGACGTGTGTATTTTGATTAAATGAAAAGTGAAGAAAGCTTGCAAATACCATGAAGATCAACGCGGTAAAAATGCGAGGAAGGTACACTTGAATTAGTTTAGATTTCATTTAAGTTTACAAGTCTTATCTATTTATTTTTATTCAAAACTCTGATCGAAATTCTACCACGGAATGTTTCAACTGCCTCGTATAAATTTAAAAACATAAGCAAAAACATTGACATGTGAAACGCATTCACAACAGTTTGATCGATCTTAAAATTAAGAGCATAAGTTGTGCCAATAAAGGTTCCTAGAAGGAAAATATGTAAACAAATTCTTAAAAACAATTCTTTTACATAAGGTTTTGCATCAGGATTTCTTCTAATAAGTTCAATAATAAACAGAGTTAGGGTGATTAGAATGTAATAAGTAAGATTGCTCATGAACATTTGTAAGGCATGAGCAGCAAGGCATGCATGACTTGCTGCAAGGATTATGCGTGAGACCCATGATGCACCAGGGGTTGCAAGGGGATGCTCAAATTTAAGGTGAATACGTTTATTCATGAGATCTGCTGTTTGATCTGCTGAACGTTGATGTTGTATTTTGCAATTTTTCTATCAAGGGCAGGTCGTGAAATGCCAAGGGCTACAGCTGTATTGCTTTTATGCCCCTTGTTGTGCATAAGAGTTTCTACAATTAGGGTTTCTTCCATATCTTGGAGGTTTGCATTGGCATTGAGTGTCATGCTGCTTGTTTGTTGGGCTGTTTGCTCTGCTTTAACCTCTTTAATAGCTGTTTGAATGCTCTCTAGATCGATAATGTGTGTTTTTGTAATCTGCAAAGCATGTGAAAGAACTGATTGAAGCTCTGCTGCGTTGCCGCGCCATTCTTCTTGTTCAAGCTGGGTAAACACATCTTTATGAATGCCAGTGACAGGGCTATTAAGGTTGTAAATCAGTTGGGCGGCAATATGGCTTGCTAGGGCAGGGATATCGCTTTCACGCTCTTTAAGGGCAGGAATATGGATTTGCATATCCATAAGCTTAGAGCAGAGTGGGTCTGAAATTTTTTGTTTGAGTTCGTGCGGGCTACAGCTTGATGTCGCAATGATCTTAGGCGTTGCCGCATCTTGCGAGAGTATCCAAGATTGAACGTAAGCTTGCATATGCTGAGAGAGCTTTTCTACCTGATCGAAAACCACAAATTGAGCGTGACTTGGGATGTTAAATTCGTCTGCACATTGAATATATGTCATTTGCGATTCTTCAGAGAAGTAATGTTGAATCACTCTTGATGCAAGACGTTTTCCGGTGCCTTGGTCACCATAAATATATACAGAGGATGTGTTATTGGAAGCGAGAGCAATTTTCTTAATTGTTTCAAGGATGACAGGGTGTGATCCTACAATTTTGGGGGTGAGTATACTCGGATTGGCTGCTTCAATAGCTATAATATGTTCAGTTTCAGTCGCTTTTTGGCTTTGAATATGGCTGCTAATGAGGTGGTCTAGGCTTTCCATATCCAGTGGCTTATGGATATAGTCGAGTGCGCCAAGGCGTAGGGCTTCAATGGCAAGGTCCATATCATGCTTACCTGTCATCATGATAATAGGGGCTGTTACCTGAGCATCTTTTAGTCTTTTTAGGAAGTTTAGACCAAGGCCATCGGTGAGATGGTGGTCGAGCAAAATCGCATCATAGTCATTGAAAGGCTTTTCATTTGCAGCAGCAATAGTATTGCACACATCTGCATAATAATCTTGATCTTCAAAGTGAAGAGCCAGCATTTCTGCAAGAGATGTATCGTCATCAATGATTAATATTTTAGGGCGCATCTTTTTACTCGCGAGTTTTTCTCTAAAATTTATGGGATTCCGCGTAAATAGGATGGTAACATACCCGTCTTATTACTCGCAAAGCAAATTAGGAGAGATTAGGTGAGCCTTAGAGTTGCAACATGGAATGTAAATTCAATCAGAACACGTCTAGAGCATGCAAAAGCTTGGATTAAAGCGAAAAGCCCAGATATAATCTGTTTGCAAGAGACAAAAGTTGTGAATGAAGACTTTCCAAAAGCGTTCTTTGAGGAGTTGGGTTATACCTGCCATATTCATGGTCAAAAAAGCTATAACGGCGTTGCGTTTATTACAAAAAGAGAGATGACAAACATTCAGTGCGGATTTCCTGATGGAGACCTGAATGAGCAAACGCGTGTGATTCGTGGTGAATGTGAGGGTGTGCAGATTATTAACCTGTATGTACCTCAAGGGGAGTCCGTAGATTCTGAGAAGTTTGTTTTTAAGGAAGCATTTTACGGCAAAATTATGGAGATGCTGAAGGGGGAATATGACCCTTCAAAAGATGTGCTTTTGTGTGGAGATATGAATATTGCACCGGCAGCAATTGATGTTTATGACGTAGAAAAAGTAGGTGTGCGCTGCATGTTTACACCTGAAGAACATGGCTGGCTGGATGATATTAAAAACTGGGGTATGGTTGATAGCTTCCGTGAAAAATACCCTGAAGAGCCTGGTTTTAGTTGGTGGGATTATCGTCAAAACAGCTTTGCACGTAACAAAGGGTGGCGTATTGACCATATCTACCTGACGAGTTCTCTTATGGAGAAGGCTGAAGATGTGGCAGTTGATAAAGGGCCGCGCGGCGTAGAAAAGCCTTCTGACCATGTGCCAGTCTATGTGGACCTTAACGTGGGGTAGGGAAAACCTGCACATACAAAAAAGCAGCCTAAAGGCTGCTTTTTTAAAGCTTGAAATAAGAACTAGCTCTTAAGCTTAGTCTCTTTGAATTCAACGTGCTTGCGCACAACTGGGTCGTACTTGCGGAATACAAGTTTCTCAGTTGTGTTCTGACTACGTGGGTTCTTAGTTGTCACGTAGTAGTAGCCTGTTTTACGGCCAGTCGCTGGGTTAATCGCCGTTGATTCCAGCTTGATGTAAATCGCGTTTGCATTTCTACCCACGGGTCTTCTCCCTTTAAAAACATTTAAAAACACCTGTATTTAGCCCATCTGGCAAATAAGTGCAAGTAAAAAAAGGCTTGTATGCTATTTTTTTGCAGAAGAGAGGAAGTTGATGATGATAATTAGACCAACAAATCCACCAAGAAGGGCAAAGAATGTTTGGATGGCTTCAAGGCGAGAACTGCTTGAGGCAACAGCAGTAAAGGTAATACCAGTTAGCGGTAGAAGGCCAAAATAGAACCACCAAAGTGTACGTACATGGTACTGCATTTTTCCAGAAAAGCCCTTTTCACCATCTTTCAGTTTCATGAAGTTGCTCTTCTTGAGTTTACGTTCAGCAAGCTCAATGCGTTTGGGAAGGCCAATCTCGTCATGTACCAGTACTTTACTGTGTCCAACGAATGCAGCAAAGATTTCATCAATGTTATGGAAGCCACCTTTGCGAGCGCGCTGTCCAAGTAAAACCGATGGTGCAATGTTTGGTTCAGGATGTTCTCCTACAGTGGAAATATAATGGGAGGCTTCAGCAATATCTACAGGGAAGAGTGCTTTCGCATTTTTACCTTTTGTTACCTCTAAGAGCCTGTTGTAAGAGAAAGGCGCTAAATACTCTCTAATTTCAGCAATGTTTTTAGGAGTAGCACGTTGCTCTTCGCGTTTTGCTTCCTCAAGGAGGGCACCAAATTTTTCATAAATAGGCAGAGAGAGAGCCACAAGTCTAAATGGGTAAGCATCAATTCTATAGATGCGCTCATCCGCACAGATGCAGCTTGACCAGTTTCTCCAATAGCTAAAGTTAGGCATTTTGTTTTGTAGGAGAACTTCCTCAATACTTGCCGTTTGTGTAAATTTACGGCCATCTAGACTGCAGAATAGCATGATGTCGTAGAAATCTGGAATTGGGGCAATTTTAAAGATATCACGCACATATTTGTTTGTGAGGGTCCATACATCAGGCTTTTCAGCATATTGCTTGCAGGTATCAACGTAGCCTTTTATTTTTTTGTAATTTGTGTGAGCACGGGCAATGCTCTTTTCAATCTCACTGAAGATTTCAAAGGTCGGGTTTTTATTCTCGAGTTCCTTGAGAATGGCTTCCCTAAAGAAGAGTATATAAATAATCACACCAGATGGTACATGTTTTACAAGCTCAATAAGTTTACTCAGCTCATATGTTTGCCAGTACTTAGTTGGAATCTCAGAAAGGACAATAAAGCTTTTTAGAGCGACAGATTGATCAGCTTTAAATCCTTCTTTTCCTTGCAGTGGTTCTGTATCAAGAATGTGATATTCCCTGATGTTTTCAAGCGTTTTTTCAGGGCTAAAGTTTGCTTCCGTAACAATGTTAATGTAGCGGTACTTATAAGAAACATCATGATCAAATTTGTCATTGTAAATGGCAGATTGTTTAGCGGCATTTCTTGCATCTGGAAGGCTGCTTGTATGTCCTGTAATAGCACGCCAGTAATGGAATTGGGCCGCAATAAAAGATGTGATACGGTTACTAAGCTGATCTTTGCTCACTTTACGCATAGATGCCGTAGCTTCACCAAGGCGGAGTTCTCGAGCCATTTCTAAGGCGCGTGTAATCAATGGAATAGACTGTGTTTTAAGGCCAAGTCTTTTTGCGTTATTGGCGAGGTACTCAGCTTCTGCTTGAATTGTTTTAAATACTTCCTCTTGGTTGTCGTGAGGGGTTTGTGTTTTTTGCGCTCTTTGTGGTTTTTTATCTTTAGGATTTGGAGCAGTTTCCTCTTCTTGTTCTGCCTTAAGATAAGAAGCCGGCTTCAAATTATTACTGTATTTTTTAAACCACATTTTAATGAAGGCTTGTTGAGGAACATACTCACCTACAGGACGAGGGGACTCGCTCAACCTTGTAATATCGTTTGCAATAATATCTTTTAGGTATTTCTTCAGGTCTTGATAGTGGCTTGGAATGTTATAAGCAGGGTATGGCGGTAGTTGAATACTTTCTGGAGCATTATAAATTGCCATCTCTGTCTTGAGAGCAGAAATATCGTCTTGAATGGTTTGGAGTTGGTTTTGAAATTGACTCATGGTTGCGGATTCGTTTCCACTTGTTCAATTTCGTATCTGATGAAATCTTCTAGGTTTTCAAGAGTAAGAGCTGAACCTACAGTCAGGCCGTTCACCATATAAAACGGTAGTTCGCCACGTACAACTGTTCTTGCTGCTGAGGCCTCTTCATCGAGCTGTTTGTAAAACTGTCTTGTGTTTTCTCGTAAGTTTTTACGAATCACAGAAATTGATACACCTTGATCTATCAAGAACTTCACCATGTCGGCATCGCTACGGCCTGACGCGGCAACCATATCTTTTCTAAAGTCCCAAAAATTACCGCTGTTTTGTGCAATTTTACTGTAAAACGCGCTTGGGTTTGTTGGTGTGAATTTATCTGCTGGTGAGTGTACGTAGACACGTCTAATTTTGCCTTCAAACTCTTCTTTTGCAAGGATGCTATCAATCGTTTGCATCTTTGTACCGCATAATGAGCAACTTAAGTCTGCAAACTCATAAACAGTAATTGGAGCATCCATTTTACCATTGGTTGGCGCTGATGCTGGCGGTGATACACTGTCTCGATTTCTAAGCGACCTCAGAAACATATCATTACGTAAACTTTCAGGGAGAGCTTCCTTTGCAATACGCTCAGATTCTGCCACTTGCTGTGCACGTGTGAGCACTTTTTGTGCGCCAATCATCACAAAACCTTGAGAATCTGGCGTCGCTGAGAAGGTTTGAGGTGTTAAAAAGCTTGCAAACAGCACCAAACAGGCACCAAGTGCCAGTTTTCTTACTGGTCGCTGTTTTACTGTCAAGGCTATACCTCTCTTATATACATTTATCCAGTATAGTTCAAATTACGTCTCTTAAAAACCTAACAGGCATTTATCTTGCGAGGGGGTGTTGCCAATCGGCGCCTTATAGGAGTATAAGGAATGTGTACTTTTTAGATATGGATAGGAGTTAAAGTGCTATGACGTTTGTTGTGATTGATAAATGCATCAAATGTAAATATACAGATTGTGTTGAAGTGTGCCCTGTAGACTGTTTCTACGAGGGTGAAAACATGCTTGTGATTGACCCAGATGAGTGTATTGATTGTGGTGTATGTGAGCCTGAGTGCCCAATTGAAGCCATTAAATCTGATGAAGAGCTTGGTGCTGGGGAAGAGAAATGGCTAGACCTGAATGCTAAATTTGCAGCGAGCTGGCCAAACATTACCAAAGCTAAAGAGCCTCTACCTGATGCTGATGACTGGTCAGATAAGGAGAATAAAGAGGATCACCTAAGCACGGCGCCTGGAACAGGTGACGAATAAAATCTTCTAAAAATGGAAAAGGGCGCCTTGGCGCCCTTTCTTTTATCTCGATTGCTCGGCCTGTGCTTCTTCCGCGCGGCGCGCTGCGACCACAAGTTCCAAGTCTTCTTGGATGATGTTGTACAGCTCAACCTGTGCAGCAGGGTTACCTGCGGCTTCTAACATGTCTCTGCTGCTTGGAATGATAGATTCCAGTTTATCAGCATCAAAGCTCGGTGGAGAATTGTGCACGCTGTCGTAAGAGTTTGCTGTTTTATCAGCAATCTTTGTACGCTGAACGCGCTCTGGCAGTGTTTTGAAGTGTTCAAGCTGCCATTCTAGCTTTGTCATGCCGTTTGGGTATTCCTCAGGGTTGGTGAGGCCATCCATGTCTTCAACAACGCGTTCGCCGTCAAAACCGTGACTGCAGACCATATCTTTAATGTCTGCACGCACTTTTTCACGCATGTCGCGTTCATATTGGCGGCGGCTTTGTGAGGATTCTGCAATGTAAGCTTTGTAGCCTGTGTCACTGATGAAACCATCTTCTTTACCATCATGGCTGACAGCAGTGACGACAGTTTCAAAGTCAGCACCATCCAGTTGACGCTGTTTGGCAACCATATAGATATGGGGCAAATATTCCAGCGGAATAGGGCCTTTGCGTGCTTGCTCATGGTGAGCAGCTTCTAGGTAGCTCCAAACATCACGAAGACATTGCTCTTCAGTACTGTATTCTTCTTTGAGTGGAGTTTCGCCAGCATCTAGGCGGGCTTGAAATTCTTCTGTGCGATACGGGCGGCAAAGGTCATCAACGAGTTCCTCTGATGTGGCCCTGTAAGCAAGTTTAAACGCTTGGAGAGATTCTTGTGCATAAGTTTCGGGTGTCATAGTTACCTCCGTGCTCCCAGTGTTACGCATACAAGTTGTATGCAGTTATGTTATGGGGACTTGTGGGGTAAAGTCAACCTTTAAAGCTTAATAATCAAGCTCTTTGCTATGAATAATCTTGTGTTGTAGCCAGTTGTATAGTCCTGGTGTTCTATCTTGTAGTGGGCGAATAAACTTAAATAGGCGCTCTTTCCAAGATGGGTTTTGCCAGTCATTCATGACTACGCCGTCTAGGTTGGCGCCTGCATCTTGAAGAATCTTCACACTCTTCTTAATAGCATCTAGCGGTGTTTTGCCAGAAAGGATCACGAGTGCGGTACGTGTTGCAGCACCACCAAGCATTGCACTATCTACGTTAAAGCGGTTCAGGGCTGTTACAGGCGTGGTATCCACTACAATGTGATCAAATTGACGCTCAAGCACGTCAAAGAAGAATCGTGCGCGTTGAATATCACGTAGGAATTTTACACTCATGTCATCAGACGGAGCGCCCATAAAGTGTAGGTTCGGGTGCTCTTCTGTGGCATGTACAAGGTCTTCCAGCGTATCGTCTTGCGTGCGACCTGCAAGTCCCCAGTTTGTTGGCGTTTTACCCATAAGGGACGTGAGGAAGCTGTTACGCATGTTGAGGTCAATCAGAAGGGTCTTTTTGCCTGACTCAGCTGAGCGAAGTGCAAGCATGTGAGCAAGAACTGTTGTGCCTTCACCGTGGCGCGTTGCTGTGACAACCATGCTGCTACGACCTGCTGTCATAGCTGATTTATGCACACGGCTAATTTCAGTAAAGGATGTTGGGCGCAGGCTTGAGTTATCAATCGCTGCTTCAATTTTTGGTGCAGCTGCTTTAGGGGCAGCTTTGCGTGCCGTTGCTACTTTCTTTGCAGCAGGCTTTTTCGCTGGAGCCTTTTTCGCAGGTGATTTCTTTGCAGCCACTGTTTTGGTTGTTGTTTTCTTTTTAGCTGCTGGTTTCTTAGTCTCTGTTGCCATGACGCGTGCCCTTAGCTGTTTTTAGAATTTTGTGGTTTCAGATCAATAGACATTTTGCCTTGATCTACATGGATGTGCCCAAGGTTAGGAATGCGACCAAGGACGCGTACGCCAAGCCCTGCAAGTACATCTTCATCACGTGTAATTGTTGTGTGCTTAAACTGGTTCCAAGTAATTAGGCCGAAGCTAATCATCAGACCAATAAGTGCGCCAAGAAGCGTGTTTTGTAGAATCATCTCTTCTTTGCTTGGTGTTGCAATCATAATCGGTGCTTCTACAGGCCAGAGAAGGTCATTCGCGCCTGTAATTGTCATCGACATAAGTGGTTTCGCATCTTCAAGCAGAATGTCGTAATCCTCTTGTGCAAGCTCCATTTGCGTAAGAGCGCGTTCAATCTCAAAGCGCGCAGCAATAATGTTTTGGTCATTAGAGCCGTTTTGCTTTTCATTTTCTAGGCGAATGCGGGCATTGCGCTCTTTGTTTGAGTAGTACTGCACTTGCTCAGCAAGTGTGGCAAGCTTTTGCTCAATGCGGAGTCTTTCTGGAGAAAGGGTTTCTTTAATAAAGGCGTAAGAAAGGGCTTCTAGATAATCTGTTACACCCTCAGATTTTGTGCCTTCGTAGTAAATTTGAACCATTGCGTTATGTGGCACTTCCAGGAAAGTGCTGTCTGTAAAGCGTTTCACCATTTGCGCTTTCTCAAGTTCTGATGGGCTGCTGAAAAAGCCTGATTCTGTCAGGGCAGCTTCAATCACGCTTTCTTTTGTCAGTGTGTCATTCAAAATCTTTGTGTGCGTCTGTTCAGATGCATTTTGCAAAACAGGCGATGTTACCGCTTCTTTGTTGAGGTAAAGTGTTGTTTTGAAAGTATAAACTTCATCTTTTGATGCTGTGAGTGCAGCAAAGAGGAGGGCGCCAAAAAGCGTTGGCCATAATAGTGTTGCCTTCTTTTCACTTAAAAAGCATAGAAGTTTTAAAAGCTTGATCATGAAAATTCCTTCACTCTTTCTTTGCACTTTTCGGTAATTTCTACTATATCTGATGCATGAAGGTTGGTAAACGCTTGAAGTTCACCTCTTATATCTTTGAGTGTCCACCTGTAGCAAAAAAGATGATATGACAATAAAAGATTAAGAAAACCCCATGAGACAAAGACAAGCGCGTATTCTTGCAACCATCGGTCCAGCAAGCTCTTCAAAGGAAATGCTAAAGAAGCTGATTGAAGCTGGTGCAGACGGTTTCCGCCTTAACTTCAGTCACGGGGATCACAAGATTCACAAAAAAACTTACCAAACAATTCGTGGCCTAGAAAATGACCTTGGTCGCTCAATTGCGATTCTGCAAGACCTTCAAGGTCCTAAAATTCGCCTTGGTGAAATGGCAGAGCCTGTAACGCTTGAGCAAGGTAACACTTTTATTCTGGATAGCAATGAAGAGGCTGGTCACGCTGAGCGCGCGCACTTGCCGCACCCAGAAATTCTAGAGCTTCTTAACGAAGGTCACCACATTTACATTAATGATGGCCTTGTAAAGCTCCGCGTAACTGAAAAGCTCGATTGCGGTAGCGTAAAATGTACGGTTCTTACAACGGGTGTTATTAGCTCTCGTAAAGGGGTAAATCTTCCAGATGTTGACCTTCCAGTACGCGCAATGACTGAAAAAGACCGTAAAGATCTTAAGTTTGGTCTCTCTCTTGGTGTGGACTGGGTTGCTGTGTCTTTTGTTCAAAAGGCTGAAGACGTTCTTGAAGTGAAACAAATTGTAGACGGTCAAGCTGGTGTGATGGCGAAAATTGAAAAGCCAAACGCAGTGAACCGTATCGATGACATTATTGCGGTCAGTGACGCCATTATGGTGGCACGTGGTGACCTTGGTGTGGAAGTTCCACTGGAAGAAGTGCCGTCTATCCAAAAGCGTCTTATCCGTAAATGTCGTGAGCGTGGTAAGCCTGTTGTTGTCGCAACGCAGATGCTTGAGAGCATGATTAAGAATGCCTCTCCAACACGTGCAGAAGTTTCTGATGTCGCTAACGCAACATATGAAGGTGCAGATACACTGATGCTTTCTGCTGAAACAGCATCTGGTGACCACCCAGTACAAGCTGTAGAAACAATGGATAGCATTATTCAGCGTGTTGAGCGTTCAAGTGCTTGGCGCCCTCTGGTTGATGCACGTGGTGTTAACGTTCAGCCAGTTGTACAAGATGCGATCTGTAATGCAGCCTTTGAAGTGGCAAACTCACTTGATACAGCAGCAATTGTGACTTTCACAGAATCAGGGACAACATCTGTACGTATGTCTCGTCAGCGCCCTGAAGCGCCAATTCTTGCGCTCACACCGTATGAAACGGTGGCGCGCCGTATGGCTCTAACTTGGGGACTGAACACAATGGTCACAAGAAGTCCTGAGAATGACACGCAAATGTCTAAGGCAGCTGCGAGAGCTGTTCATGAAGCGGGCCTTGCGCACCGCGGTTCATTTGCTGTTCTTGTAGCAGGTGTACCATTCGGTATCACAGGTACAACTAACATGGTTTATGTGGTTCCTGTGGATGAGGAAAGTAAATAACGGTTTCCTTCTGTTTAGAGGAACTTTTAGAAGCTCTCTTTTTAGAGGGCTTCTTTCCCATGTGTATCTTGAATTGTACCGTGTTTTGCGGCACGAGTTTAAACTCCCTAAAGAGAGACTCATCTGGTATTTTCACGAGCAACCTTTCATGTTGTATACATATGTGAGGTGGCACAAGGGATTTCAGGTATTGATTGACATTCCTGTATTTCGAAGCATAATTGACTCTTCTTCCTATCTGTAACTTTTCTTTTTTCTGAAATGGAGTCATTTTATGTCTTATCAGTCCCTTTCTGATCAAGCAGAGCGTATTCTTGCTGACCCGGAGGCTTTTGAAGCTGGTTTTGCTGAGTTTTGTAGAAACTTCTCTAAAGGCGCTCCTTTTGCGTATGTTGAGGTTATTGGTGAAGTTGGTGTAGGTGGTAGCACATGGAATTCTTGGAGTTCAGGTAAATCTTGCCCAAGCTATTTGATTTCCGAAATGCTTATAAAGCTTATGCTGGAGGTTTATTCCAGAGAGGCTGAGTAAATCGAATAAAAAAGCCCTGCATGACGCAGGGCTTTTTTATGAATGAAACTTAGCTCGCAAGAACTTTATCGGCTGTCATGTTCATAAATGGCAGCTGGCTTTCTTCCTTGCGCGTGTTCAGGTCACGCATGTAGCGCACAATACCAAGGTGAGTCTTAATAGAATCACTGTTGTAAATGTTACGTTCAGTTGAAAGCAGAAGATCCTCTACTTTTTCTAGGCTGCGGCAGCCATGTGTAAATGGATCTGGAGCAATAAGCGGCTTCCCTTTTTTGTCACAAGGGATACTTTCGTTGTAAATTGCGCCACTTACGTACACATCTTCTTTTTCG
The DNA here is from genome assembly GCA_036141575.1 of Pseudomonadota bacterium. Classification (NCBI taxonomy): domain Bacteria; kingdom Pseudomonadati; phylum Pseudomonadota; species Pseudomonadota bacterium. Next base: position 225,716 of record JAYZXF010000011.1, read on the forward strand.
ATGATGGCACTTGGGTGCTCGTTTAGCGCTTGTTGCAGAGAAACACCTTTACCGATGAGGGCGCGAGCCATATCACGTGTAAGTGTCATCACGCTCAGGCGCTTAATCACAAATTCACTTTCAAAGTGGATGAAATGAAGAAGGCCTGCTTCGTACATAACAAGTGTTTGTGGCTGAATCTGAATATCTTTAAGTGTGTCATCTAGAGCAGGCACTTGCAAAGCCACTCGTTTATCAAAGTAAAGAGCACGGCTTACTGGCAGGTCAGCACCAAAAGCACGGTCTACGTAATAGAACACACTTTTTGGTACAGCTTGTAGGCGATGGTCATCACCAAATAGAACACGCATAATCAGGTCTTTTCTACCTGTTAGGCGTACAACACCGTTATCATCTTCTTCTTGAATGTCCACATCGTATGATTGGAGTTTAGTGGTAACACTGTTGCTTAAGTATCTGAAATTTTTTACAGAAATCATGGCGTAACCGCCATCCCCTGGGTAGGGGTGAATTTGCATCATTGTTTCCACTGGGCGGAAAGCAATGGCCTCGTCCGTATAAAAACTAGCGAGAAGTTCATCAAAGTTGAGTGTCTCTTGTGGAATCACGTTCATGGCTTTGAGTTGACCTCTTTTCTTATTCTTATTTTTTATGGAGATATCCTATCGCTATCCTCTTTAGGTGCAACATAAATATGTATTTTGGGTGTCATAAATAAAGGGAGTGGTGCGTGAACAACACGCTTTAGTATACGGCGTTTTTTAAGGTTGAATCTTTCCTTTGCAAGCAGGCCTTAAGTTCTGTATGTTGAGAGAATCTGACTCATCTATTTTTACTTTTCATGGAGAAAAACTATGGCCAAGAAGAAGGGTTCTGTAGAACGCTTTGATGTGGGTGTTATTGTTGGTAAGCGAACTGCCGGCAAGTTTTTGGAAATTGTAGATGCTTGTGATTATGGTGATCTGAAGTTGAATCAAAGCCAAAAGCAATACCGTGCTCTTGTAGGGTGTATCCGCTTTATGTATGAAGTGGCAAAATCTTGGAAAGACGCGGATGACTATGCAGAAAAGCATACAGGCTACCGTAAATCAACGTTTAAAATTACGGCAACACCAACACGGCAACCGCCTCATCAGCACAACTCTAACTATCCTGTGATTCCCGTTCTGAACGTGAAGGGAATTGAAGAGGATGATAAGCCTGTGCACTACAGTGAAAGGCTGTTGCAGCGTGATATTGCTTGTATGCTGGTTTTTGGTCGCTTTTTGGGTATTCATTTGACGATGAACGATGTTCTGAATCAAACACGTGAAGCCAAGAAGAAGACTTCACTGATTATCAACACGATGATCTATTATGCACATGTGATCTTGATTGATCGTGGTAAGCGCAATATTCGTGATATGGGCTTTGTGGTAAAAACCAATGAAACCCCAAGTTCCGAAGATTACCTGCCGCTGATCTGTACCTCGACGTGGAAGGACTTTATTGAAGAATTCCTTCGTCCCTTCTGCCAGGAAGTGTACTTCAAGCGTTAAATCGAAATGAAAAAGAGCCTATTTGGCTCTTTTTCTGTTTTTAGAGAATGGTTTTTTGCCGTCTTTCTTGCGGAAGCCTTCTTTCTTTTTAAAGGCTTTATCGCCAAAGCTTTTCTTGCCTTTGCCATACTGTGGACGCTCGCCTCTTGGCTTTTGTTGGTCTGCAAACTCTGCAAGAACAAAGGTCAGTTTACCTGTTACCACATTACTTTCAGTGAGCTGAAGCTCGACTTCTTCACCAATTTTAAAGCTGCGTCCAGAGCGTTCACCAGCAAGTACGAGTGATTTTTCATGGTAAACATAAAAGTCATCCATAAGCGTACGCGCAGGGACAAGGCCTTCTGCAGCTCCATCTTCAATACTCACAAAGAAGCCAAATTTCTGAACAGAGGTAATGTGCCCTTTAAAGCCAGTTCCAACTTTATCACCATAAAAGTCAGCAATTAGGCGGTCTTTCACTTCCCATTCTGCCATTTGGGCTTGGCGCTCAGTAATACTAATGTGTTCAGCTGTTTTGTTGAGTTCTGACTGTTTAAGCGAGTATGTACCCTTACCTGCCAGTTTTAAATGCTTCACAAGGCTACGGTGTACCACAAGGTCACTATAACGACGAATCGGTGATGTGAAGTGTGCGTAATGGCTGAGCGCAAGGCCAAAGTGACCAATGTTTTGCGGGTCATAGCTTGCTTGCATTTGGCTGCGGAGCACCACAGTCATCAGCATTTCGGCTTCATCTTTTTGCTTAATTTGACGAATCACGCTTTCAAAGTCTTTCGGAACAACGCCAGCGCTTTTTGGTTTAAATGTAATGCCGTACTGATGAAGCGCTTGTTGCAGATTGTCTTTCTTCTCTGTGCTTGGCTCATCGTGAACACGGTATAGGCAAGGTGCACCAATTTTGCTGAGCGCCATGGCTGTCGCAACATTGGCTGTCACCATAAGCTCTTCAATTAATCGGTGACTATCAAGCCTGTCTCGCTTTTTAATTTCCGTAACATAGCCTTCATTCATCACAATTTGGCGTTCAGGAACATCTAGATCAATCGCACCACGTTTGCGCTTAGCCTCAGACAGGGCACGGTAAACACCAACAAGGTTAGAAAGTTCTTCTTTCAGTGGCTCTGTCTTTTCATCAAACTCACCATCGAGGGCTTTTTGCACTTGCTCGTAAATCAGGCGTGCATGTGAGTGGATAATCGCGCGTGTAAATTTGTAATCTTTCAGTTTACCATCACTACCAATTGTCATATGGCAAGCCATAACAGGACGATCCTCAAGTGGGCGAAGTGAGCAAAGGTCATTACTCAAGCGCTCAGGCAGCATTGGTACAACCATATCTGGGAAGTAAACCGAGTTACCACGTTTAATGGCTTCCATGTCGAGCGGGCTTTTTTCAGCCACGTAGTGAGCAACATCGGCAATGGCAACAATGACATGGAAATCACCGTTATCAAGCCTCTCTGCCCATACGGCATCGTCAAAATCTTTGGCGTCGGCACCGTCAATGGTCACAATTGGAATGTGACGTAGGTCTTCGCGCTCTTTCTCTTCTTCTTCTGTAAGGCCTGCTTTCAGGCTTTCTGTATATTCCAACACTTCTTCTGGGAACACATGCGGAATGTCATGGTTATTAAGCGCAGCCATACTGTAAAGATGAGATTTTTTCTCACCAAGAAGTTCGTCAAAATCCGCAATAGGGCGCTTGCCCATTTGGTGAGGCTGAGGCGTTGCTTTAATCACGGCACCATTTTCGAGATCATCTTCTGGTGCGCCTTCAAGTGAGAAAATAAGGCCTTGGTGCTCTTTGCTAATTGGGCTGAACGTTGCAAATTTTCCGCGTTTTTCATAGATACCAACCAGTGCATGTGCACCGCTCTTTTCACGCTTTTGAACAACTTTAGCACTAAACTCACCTTTAGATGTTTCAGTGAGAACCACTTGTGCACGGTCACCTACATCTAGAGTGCTGTCGTCTGTAATGATGAGGGGGTAACGGCCCTGAAGTTTAGGGTTTGCTGTATTGCAGTACAGTTCGCCCTCATCTGTGAGGCCGGCCACAATCACTTCAATAATACGAGGCTTGCCTTTAGTAGACGTTTTATCTTCTAAATCAGGTAGGGAGATCGCATTACGGTTTGGCATTGTGATCTGGCCATTTTTAGCCATGTTATTGAGTAGAATTTTAAGATCTCTACGTGGCGCTTCACCTTTAATACCAATCATTTTGGCAAGGTCTCGCTTAGAGATGACAGTGCCTGCGCGCCCTAGAGCTTCGAGTACCGCTTCCGAAGTGATTTTCGTGACGCGACGTTTAGGCTTTCTTTGCACAGGCGTATTCATATCTGTCCTATCTCAGCGTTGTTACGCTGATTTTTTAGCTTTTGCAGCTGTTTTCTTTGGTGCAGCCTTTTTGGTTGCAGCTTTCTTTTTCGGAGCTGCTTTTTTAGCTGTTGCCGTTTTCTTTTCTGCCTTTGGTTTGCGCTTGGCACGCTCAGGAAGAGGTGGGTCTGCCCATTCACAGTTCGGGCAAACAATATGTGTGCCAGTCGCTTTGAGCGTCTTTTCTGTAAGGATTGGCCACTTACAGTTATCCTGAGGGCAAGTCTTTTCAATTGGTTTATCCCAAAGGGCGTAGTTACATTTCGGCCATCCGCCACACCCGTAGAAGATTTTACCTCTGCGAGATTTCTTCTCCATAATGTTCGCACTCTTACAAGATGGGCATTGGATACCTGTATCTTTTGGCTCTTCTTTCGGGCCGTCGCTCTCTTTCTTCTCAATGTATTTACATTCAGGGTAGCGGTTACAGCCTTTGAACTTACCGTAGCGACCAAGACGGTAAACAAGTTCACCTTCTTTACACTCAGGGCAGGTCTCACCTGTGCCTTCAGTGGTAATGTCGCTCTTCTTTACAGATTCAATTTTGTCATCCACGCGGTCTTTGAATGGCTGCCAGAAATCTTTCATCACTGGAATCCAGTCTTTCTCACCACGTGAAATTTCATCCAGCGTGTTTTCAAGGTTCGCTGTGAAATCGTAATCAACATATGTATCAAAGTGTTGAGTGAGGAATTTATTTACAACCTTACCCACATCTTCTGGCATGAAGCGGCGCTTCTCTTGCTTCACATAGCCACGATCTTGAATCACGCCAATAATGCTGGCATATGTTGATGGACGACCAATGCTGCGTTCTTCAAGAGACTTTACAAGTGTTGCTTCACTGTAGCGTGGTGGAGGTTCTGTGAAGTGCTGGTGCGGCTCAATCTGAGATGTTGTCATCTTCTCTCCATCGTTCATTGATGGGAGGAGCTTCTCATCATCGTCGCTTGCTTTATCGTCGTCACGACCTTCAATGTACACTTTCATGAAACCATCAAAGGCAACAATAGAGCCGTTAGCAGCAAAGGCATGTTTGCCATCTGCAGATGTAATAAGTACGCGTGTTTGGTCAAGGATAGCCTTTTCCATTTGAGACGCCATAGTACGCTTCCAAATCAGAGAGTAGAGCTTCTTGCCATCCTCGTCTGAAATGCGTAGATCCGCAGGCGTGACACCTGGGTTGGTTGGACGAATAGCTTCGTGGGCTTCTTGAGCATTCTGGCTCTTTGTTTTAAACATGTTTGGTGAAGATGGAACGTACTCGTTACCGTACTGCTTACCAATTTGAGCGCGTAGTGCTTGGACAGCATCTGGCGCAAGGGCCACGCTATCTGTACGCATATAAGTAATAAGGCCGGCTTCATAAAGCTTTTGTGCAGCGCCCATTGTGCGGCGTGCGCCAAAGCCCATCTTGCGGCTGGCTTCCATTTGAAGTGTAGACGTCATAAATGGTGCGCCAGGGCTACGACGTGTTTTCTTCTTCGTAATATCTGTAACGCTGTAGGTGCCAGCTTCTAGCGCTTTAACGGCAGCTGTTGCGTCTGCTTCATTTGTAATGCTGAATTTTTCAAGCTTGTCACCGTTTAGAGTGACAAGGCGAGAGGACACCTTCTTCTGCTGCTCTGTCATAAACTCAGCAGTGATGCTCCAGTATTCTTCAGCTTTAAAGGCTTCAATTTCTGCTTCACGCTCACAAATCAGGCGAAGTGCAACACTCTGTACACGTCCAGCAGAAAGGCCTGGGCGTACTTTGCGCCATAGAACAGGAGAAAGGTTAAAACCTACAAGGTAGTCAAGTGCACGACGAGCCTGCTGAGAGTTTACCATGCTCATATCAAGCTCACGTGGGTTAGCAACAGCTTCTGTGATGGCTGTCTTTGTAATCTGGTTAAATGTCACGCGGTGAACTGTTTTCTCGGCAAGTTTTACGCGGCGGCGTTTCAGCTCTTCAAGTACGTGCCAACTGATCGCTTCTCCTTCGCGGTCCATATCGGTTGCGAGATAGATGGTGTCTGAATCTTTAGCGGCACTCACAATATCTTTAATATGCTTTTCGCTTCCCGTGCTGACTTTGTAGTTCATCTCAAAATCTTTTTCAGGGTCTACGCTACCATCTTTACTTGGAAGGTCACGGATGTGACCGTATGAGGCGAGAACTTTAAAGTCCTTACCAAGGTATTTGTTGATGGTTTTTGCTTTAGCCGGTGACTCTACAATAAGTAATTTCATGAATTATCCGTAAATCTCTCTCGTTCTTCTCGTGCGCCAAAAAATCACTTTGCAGCGCTTATGTACAGAAAAAAGTACATATTTTTCTTCATATCTCGTCATTTAATGTGCTTTTCCCTCTAAAGGTAATAAGCCCTTTTAAGGATTAGGGAGGTTGAGCTTATGTGTCAATGGGTAAAATCACGCCCCCGCGTTTTTCACCTTTAAGATGTGACTTTCATTACCGAGTTTGGTCCATGGCGAGTCACTTCACCTTGCAGCTCTAGCATGGCAATGGCTGTACTTACGTTGATAAAGTCTGCACCAGTTTGCTCACAGAGCTCACCAATCAGAGTTGGTGTATTGGTGAGAAGCTCTAAGATTTGCCCCTCTAAAGAGAGTGGAGCTTGAGGTGTGGAGTTTTCTTCTCTCTCGTTAAAAAGGCTCATTTCCTCCTGAGCTGTTTTTTGTGGCTCTTGTTTGTGGAAGTAAAGGGCATCACTTGGTTTTTCTAACCAGTAGGCTCCTTGTTGAAGAAGATGGTTAGGCCCTGCTGAACGTGGATCTGTTGGATGGCCCGGTACAGCAAAGACATCCCTACCTTGCTCTAGAGCAAGTTTAGCGGTGATCAGAGAGCCTGACTTAATGGTGCACTCTGTAACGCACAATGTTTGAGAGAGACCTGAAACAATACGGTTCCTACGTGGAAAGAGGGGGGCGATATGCTCTGTATATGGCGGCATCTCACTGATGAGAAGTCCATCATTTGTAACAATATCTTCCGCAAGTTTTGTATGTTCTGGTGGGTAAATTTTACCAAGTCCACCAGCAAGAACAGCAATGGTACGCCCCTGTGTGGTGAGGGCGCCTTTATGCGCAGAAGCATCGATACCGCGAGCAAGTCCGCTGACTGTGCAGTACCCCTCTTGACCAATGTAGCGTGCAAGTTTTTCAGTAAACTTAAGGTTATTCATAGATGCGTTTCTTGTACCAACAATGCTGATACACTCAGACTGGAGAAGGTTGATATTCCCTTTAAGGTAAAGCACGTGTGGTGCATCTGGAATATTCTTTAAAGCTGCTGGGTAATCAGGGCTATCTATAAAGAGAAGGTCAATATTGTTCTTTGCACAGTCTTCTAGCACCTTTTCAACGGTCTGCTCAGTTGCGGCAGAAATGGTTTTGAGTTTTGAAGCTTGGACTGCACTCAGGGCGCTTGCATAGGTTTGGTATTTTTCAAGGCCTTTATTCATGCGCACAGGACCAATGCCATCACTGAGAGATAGCTGGAGGCATGCGCGTTGTTCGGCTGTGAACTGCATTAAGCTGTAATAAGTTCGTTTTTATGCATGCCCAGCATCATGAGGGCGATTGCCAGTGAGATCAAGCCTGTTGCGGTAGAAACTGTGATGGTAAGCCAAATAGGCGCAAAGATAAAAAGGGCAAGCGCAGCAATTTTAAAGCTTACAGGTTTGAAAATGAAGGCACCTATGAAGAGTAGAAGGGGAATCCACGCTGATGTGCTGTGTCCGACAATGTAAGCAAGGAGTGGGATAAGACTAAGCTGTGTTTGGAATGGTCTTGGAGATTGAATCTGGCAACCCAGCACAAAACCAATATGGCTTGCATGAACAGGAAGGAAGTTAAAAATAAGCAGACTGTAAAAGAGCTGGGCACCCATAACAATGTAAGCGCTTTTCTTTTCACCAATATCCAATAGTGTTTGAGGCATAAGTTTGAGTGGAAGTGTTGTCGGGCTTTTTAAATGAGCGGTTCTGAGTGCCATAAGTCCAACAGGAAGGAGACCAGCCACAAGGCCTAAAAATCCATATAATAACCAGCTGAGTACACTTTCCATCAAACTTACTTCTTATTTTGAAACAGGTTTTGCTCTTCTGTGCTACCATACTTTTTATTCGTAAAACAAGGATATAAAAGAATTATGACAAAAGTAGCACCTCTTTCAGTTGAGCAAGTTCAAGAGTTTATTTCAGGGCAAGAAGTTTGGGAGTATCGCGACGATGCCTTTTATGGTGCTTTTAAGTTTAAAAATTTTGTAGAGGCCTTTGGTTTTATGAGTCAGGTGGCCATTGTGGCAGAAAAGCTGAACCATCACCCAGAGTGGGATAATGTTTATAACCGTGTAAACATTAAACTTACAACGCATGATGCAGGTCATAAAATTTCAGAGTTAGATATCAAACTCGCAAAACGCATTCTTAAGTTTCTTTAAGCTATAAACGTAGAAAAGACCGCATAAAGCGGTCTTTCCTTTTATCGTTTGAGTCTTAGGTCGCCGAAGCTTTACCCGAACCGAATTTTTTCCAGCCCCATTTGCCGACGCCATATACGGCCCAGCCGACAGGACCCAGCATCCAGCTCCAGTTGACTTTGCGACGCAGGCCGAACTGAGCGAACGGCACGTACATGCAGATCAGCTGAATCAGGCAGATAACGCCAATGCCGATGCCATTCCATACCAGGGTGGGGAAGCTGAAGTAGCCGACGTCACCAGTGATGACGTTTGCTTTGCGATCATCATCCAAGGCCTCATAGACTGCGGGGTCGGCAATATATTCGTGCAGACGGATGATATTGCTGTTGATGCCACCTTCCAAGAATCGGTTGAAAACAGCCAGGCGCAGGCCAGTTTTGATGACGACAGCTTTGTCGTTTTCACCACGCGAACCTTGGCGTTGCAGAGCGTTTGCATCACCTTCAACGGTGTTGCTGTCCGGCTTGTAGAACTGCACCGAATCCGTGTTGTACAGCACTTCATTGTTGCCGTCAGCCCAGGTGACCGAAACCGACTTCTGCTCGACAAGCTTGCGCTCGCCAATGATGCGGTCGGTCAGCGAACATTTGTGGTTGTTCGTTTCGACGCAGGGCACGAAGTCATAGGCGGTCAGTTTGCCGGTGTCAGTGACAGTGGCAATATGAACGCCGCTGGCAAAGGTTGTCACGCCGAAGTAGGCGCGTTGGGCAAAGCCTGACCAAAGGCCAAAGGCGATAACCGCCAAAAGTCCGAAGACAAGGCTGGCACGACCCAGCCATTTACGGCCTTTGCTGGCGATGTTATTCACAGTATCGTTGGACATGCTGTCCTCCAAAGGTTGGCCCCGAATTGGGGCTAGGGAACGTTACGAAAGATCTTTACGATCGACTTATGTATAGGAATAGGGAGATGTAATGTCAAGGATTGAATACAGTTTTTATGAAAGAAATTGATATTTAAAACATTTTAAATGAAAGCTGGTCGAGGGTGCCTTGTAGAATCATTGCGGCAGCAACGCTATCTACTTGAGCTTTCACATCTTTTTTACTGGCGCGTTTTTGGCGGCCTGTACGCTGTTCAAATAGGGCACTTTCAGCGCTTTTTGTAGTCAGGCGCTCATCCCAAAGTAGGGTTGGGAGTTTAAGCTCACTTGCAAACATATTGGCAAAGGCGATGCATGCATCTGTTTGTGGGCTATGTGAGCCGTCCATAGAGAGAGGCAGGCCCACTACTGCGCCAACAATATTGTACTCTTTGATAAGGGCTTCAAAATGAACCTTATCCTTGCCCCATTTTTGCCTTTGCAGCGTTTTGTTTGGTGATGCAATGGTACGAGTGCCATCTGAAATGGCAATACCTATTGTTTTTGCACCAAAATCTAGGCCAATTAAGCGGCCTTTTGCTGGGAGTTCTTGCGCAGTCTTTACAATCATGGTAGGACAATACCAGCTTTTATATAAATTGTGTAAATAATCGATTTAGTTCGCTTCCGGCATCGTTTATAATGCCTGCGTTCTTGTATGTAAGAGCAACGAAAAATACTCGAGATGAATATAAGGTGACAAGCATGTCAATTGATCTAAAAACTGTGGATAAACTTGCGACGTTGAGTCGTTTGTCTTTTGATGAGACTGAAAAACAAAAAATTGCTGATGAGCTAACGAAAATTCTAGAATTTGTATCCCAGTTGCAGGAAGTCAATACCGACGGCGTAGAGCCGATGACAAGTACTGTCGGAAGTGACGTAACACCAGAGCGTGACGACGAGACATTGATTGAACACTCACGTGAAGCATTGCTTTCTAATGCACCAGCAAGCGAGATGGGCTTCTACGTTGTACCACGTGTTGTTGAATAAGAATTTTGTGAAGTAAAGAGACTTAAATTATGAGTGAACTTGTAAAACTGGGGCTTAAAGAAGCTTCTGAAAAAATCAAAAACCGAGAAATCTCGTCTGTAGAGCTGACAACAGCTCTGCTTGAGCGTATTGATGCGCGTAACGATAACATTAACGCTTACGTTGAAGTGACGCATGAAAAAGCGCTTGAGATGGCTGAAGCCTCTGATAAGCGTATTAAAGATGGTAACGCCCGCCTTATGGAAGGTGTTCCTCTCGGTATTAAAGACCTTTTCTGTACAGCTGGCGTACCTACAACGGCATGTTCAAACATTCTAAAAGGTTTTACACCTGCATACGAATCAACAGTGACAAAGAACCTGTGGAACACAGGTACAGTTATGTTAGGTAAAACAAACCTAGACCAATTTGCGATGGGCTCATCAAACGAAACATCTGCTTTTGGTACGGTTAAAAACCCATGGGACGAAGCACGTACACCGGGTGGTTCATCAGGTGGTAGTGCAGCAGCTGTTGCTGATTACATGTGCTTTGGTGCAACGGGTACAGATACGGGTGGTTCAATCCGTCAGCCTGCAGCATTTAGCGGTATTGTTGGTCTTAAGCCAACATACGGGCGTTGCTCTCGTTGGGGGATCGTGGCGTTTGCTTCAAGCCTAGACCAAGCAGGTCCAATGGCACGTAGCGTTGAAGATACGGCTCTAATGTTCCGTGGTATGAGTGGTTACGATCCACTAGATACAACAAGTGCGGATATGCCAATTGAATCTTTTGATGAAAACTTAGAAAACCTAAGCCTTAAAGGTCTAAAAATTGGTCTACCAAAAGAGTACTTTGTAGACGGTATGGACGACGGCGTGAAGAAAGCGACAGAAGACGCTGTTGCACGCTTTAAAGCTGAAGGTGCTGAGATTATTGATATCAGCCTGCCTCACACAAAATACGCTGTGCCGACTTACTACATTGTTGCACCTGCTGAAGCGGCTTCTAACCTAGCACGTTACGACGGTATGCGTTACGGCCAACGTGTAGAAGGTGAAAACCTATCTGATACGTACACGAAGACACGTACAGCTGGCTTTGGTGAAGAAGTGAAGCGTCGTATTATGATTGGTAACTACACGCTTTCTAGCGGTTACTACGATGCGTATTACTCGAAAGCACAAAAAGTACGTGCGTTGATCGCACAAGACTTCAAAAACGCATTTGATAAAGTTGATGTAATTCTTACGCCAACTGCACCAACACCAGCCTTTAAAACTGGTGAAAAGGTGAGTGACCCAATTCAAATGTACCTGAACGATATCTTTACAGTGGCAACATCACTTGCGGGCCTTCCTGGTATTAGCGTACCAAGCGGCATGGTTGATGGTATGCCTGTAGGTGTTCAGTTTATTGGTAAAGCCTTTGATGAGAAGCATCTTCTCAAAGTGGCGTTCGCACATGAGCGCATGACAGGCTTTAAACCACTCGAAGTGAAATAAGAATTAAGACAGAAGTAAAAGGGTAAATAAATGGATCCCCGTTATGAAATGGTAATCGGCCTTGAAGTCCACGCTCAAGTGAACGTGAAATCAAAGCTTTTCAGTGCATCTCCAACTGATTTTGGTGCAGAGCCTAACGCTCAAGCAAACGAAATTGATATGGGTATGCCAGGTGTACTTCCTGTTCTTAACCGTGACGCAGTAGATGCAGCGATTAAGCTTGGTCTTGGTATTAAAGCGCGTATTAATCGTACAAGTGTGTTCTCTCGTAAGAACTACTTTTACCCTGATCTACCAAAAGGCTACCAGATCTCTCAGTTTGATCTGCCAATCGTAGAGCACGGTACACTTACAATTGACCTTGATGATGGTTCAAGCAAGGACATCGGTGTAACGCGTATTCACCTAGAAGAAGATGCAGGTAAGTCTGTTCACGATTTTGGTGATGAGAAACATTCTCACGTAGACCTTAACCGTGCAGGTGTTCCACTTGTAGAAATCGTATCTGAGCCAGATATTCGTACACCAGAAGAAGCGGGTGCTTACATGAAGAAGATGCGTGCGATTGTACGTTTCCTTGATGTGTGTGACGGTAACATGGAGCAGGGTAGCATGCGTTGTGATGCCAACGTTTCTGTACGTCTAAAAGGACAGAAAGAGTTTGGTACACGTTGTGAAATTAAAAACTTGAACTCAATCCGTAACGTGATGCGTGCCATTGAGTTTGAAGCCAACCGTCAAGTTGCAATTATTGAGCATGGTGGTGAAATTGAACAGCAAACACGCCTGTGGGATGCGAACAAGAACGAAACACGTGCCATGCGTTCTAAAGAAGATGCGCATGACTACCGTTACTTCCCAGACCCAGACCTTCTGCCACTTAAGTTGACAGAAGAGCGTATTGAGGCGGCTAAATCTACAATGCCTGAGCTTCCAGATGAAATGAAAGAGCGTTTCATTAAGGAATACACGCTTTCTGCTTATGACGCATCTGTACTTACACTTTCACGTGCGGGTGCACATTACTTTGAAACACTTGTTGCCGGCACGCGTGATGCTAAGAAGTGCGTAAACTGGATGACAGTTGAGCTGTTTGGTGCCCTCAACAAAGAAGGCCTAGACATTAGCGATAGCCCAATCTCTCCAGATCACCTTGGTGAGCTTGTAGACCTTATTGAAGATGCAACAATCTCTGGTAAAATTGCCAAAACAGTCTTTGAAGAGATGTGGTCATCTGGTAAAGCACCGAAGACAATTGTTGAAGAGAAAGGTCTTGTTCAGATTACAGATTCAAGCCTTCTTGAAAGGATAGTCGATAAACTAATTGAAGGTAACCCAGAAAACAGCGAACAGTTTAGAAGCGGTAACGACCGTGTACTTGGCTGGTTTGTTGGTCAGGTGATGAAAGAGACGCAAGGTAAAGCAAACCCACAAATGGTGAACGAAATCCTGCGCGGTCGTCTTCGTCCGTAAGTTTTTCTAACTTCATTTAAAAGGGGGCAGTATTGCCCCTTTTTTTTATGTAAAAATCATGAAGATGCTTGCATGTGTTTCATGTATACAGTATAGGTGGGTGAATTTTGTATCTGTGTTAAGTTTTAATCAGTTGCCGTGGTTTGGCAACATCTCTCCCTTAACCCTCTTTGGAGTTCTTTAATGACCCAGAAATCAACTGCTTACTGCCCCGCTGTTATTGCCGCTGCATTCAATGAGCTGACTGGCGATGTCACCTGTTCCAATGAGTTCCAAGAATGGTTCTTTGGTCGTTTTGGTGATATGGATCTGTCTGCGTTGAGCGACAACCTGTGGGCCATGGCTGGCGCGGCTGCAGATATCAATGCCTTCTTTGAAGAGAAGGGTTTTCCGGAAATCAAAGTCGACATGCCTGGTGTGGCTGCTGTTTTCAAGCTGGCTGTAGAATGGGCAAACCAAGGCCAGAAGAGCTTTATGTTCTTGGATGAAGGTACTTTTCAGGGTGCTGAATTTGATGTGGACGATGAAAATGTCCAACTTCTGAGCGTGGAAGGCCAGGAGTATCCGGTTCTGAAACTTGCAACCAAGGACGAAGGCTGGAATGTCTACATTCAGGAAATGCCTGAATTTGACGGCGCGTCCTCTGAGCTGCCTGATATTGCTCAGCAAATTGTTGCCTCGTCCAAAGGTGCTGTGCCTCACCGTGCAGGCGCCGTTATGGTACCGGCATCTTCCATTGATACAGATGTGGATGTGGATGACTTTGTCGGCCTGGAAAAAGATTGGCTGAAAGTTGGTGCAGCTGTGAAGAAAGTTCGTTTTGAATTTGACCACAAAGGCGCCAAGGCCGAAGCAGCTTTTGCAGCGGTGCTGGAATCTGCTATGGGGCCTCAGCCCTATCAGGTGACCAAGTCTTATGTCGCTGTTTTCCAACATGATGACATGGCTGAGGCTGCCTTTACTGCGTTTGTCACGCCTGAGTCGTGGACGCGTATGTAAAAGCAATCGAAATTAAAAAAGGTGCCCTTATGGGCACCTTTTTGCATGGGTAAAGTTAGTACTTTACACTGCAGCCGTATGGCTTAGATGTTGCTGTTGCAATCGCAGTTCCGCTGCGTAGTGCGTTCACAGCAGATGCAACATAGTTTTCAGCTTTTTCAACATCGCTAGAGCGGTATGAAGGGATACTATCAATCGCGCCTTCGTAAACAATCTCACCTGACTTTACAACAAACATATGTGGTGTTGTTTGTGCGCCGTAAAGTTTACCAACTTTACCATCAGTATCTCGTAGGTAAGCTGTTGAGCCTTTGTAGTCAGATTCAAAAAGCTTGAGAGCGCCTTCCATATCAACATGGCCTTGCTTGCCTTCTGCGCTAGAGTTAATAGATAGCCAGACAAGATCATCACCAGCAATGGCTTTTTTAATGTCTACCATATGACCTTCATCGTAAAACTTTCGCACGAATGGGCACTGGCGGTTTGTCCATTCAAGAACAACAATTTTATCTGAGAAGTCAGACAGTGAAACAGGGTTACCTGTTGTATCCATGAGTGTAAAGTCTGGAGCTGGGCGTGCAAAAGCAGCAGTTGATACAGCAAGTGCGCCCATAAGAACTGTAGAAAAGAGTTTCATATTTTTATTCCTTGTATTGCTTCGGTAAGGGTAGTAGACGCCTCTCTGTAAATCTTGTCAAGCAGGATGCAACAAAGAACACCCTGCATTGCTGCAGGGTGTCCTTAAGTTTCGCTTTAGTTCGCGGCTTCCTTCTTTTTCGGAATCGGGCCGCATGGGATGATGCAGCACTCTTCGCTATCTGTGCTGTAGTACACGACAATCTCTGTGAGGATGTTGCCGGTGAAGCCGAGGCCAACGTTGGCGCCTTCGCGTCCTTCGTTGAGGGCCTGCAGAGCTTGGTTCGGCATGTCCTTGGGCATGCGGAACTGGGCCGTGAACAGATCACCTTTGGACTTGCGCCAGATGCCTCCTTTGCTTTTCTGGCGCAGGAAAGGTTTTTTGCCTTCAATATTGTTGAGATCTTTGAGCGACAAAGCCACTTCAATGGTGCCTTTGTAGCCTTTGAACTCTCCGTCAGGGCCCTTCTTTTGTGCGCGACGGACGCGACCAGAGACGGAAACAGTCGGGGTGTTTGGGGTATCAGCCATGAGATATCTCCTAGATCTATGCCAAGTACTGGCAGGCTGTGAATAAGAAACGAGAGCGGGAGGCGCGCAAGCGCATGCTCCCGAATGGGTGAATAATTAAGATATGGTGGTTAAAAACTCTCTTTTCAAGAGGTGGAGCAGGATAAGTTGTGCTAAGGTTGAAAAATGGCTGATGATGAGGATAAGAGCTCCAAGACCGAGGAGGCCTCGCCCCGAAAACTGCAAAGGTTGAAGGACGAAGGTCAGGTTCCAAAGTCGAGGGAGGTAAATAACTTCGCGATGATGCTCGCGATGCTTCTTGTGCTGTTCTTAACTTTCCCTCTTGCTATGGATGGTCTACTTGAATTTACAGGCTCTATCTTGTCACAAGCAGGAACTCAACGTGCAGGCACGGGACTAGATGCCGCTTTTGCTTTAGAGCAAGGTCTTGTGAACGAGCTTCTTAAAATTTTACCAACCTTTTTAGTGCTTATGGCCTTTGCTTACTTTGGTGGTGTGATCCAAACAGGGCCCATTTTTAGCCATAAACCAATTGTGCCTAAACTTTCTAAAATTTCTCTTATCAAAGGTTTTGAGCGTATGTTTAGCACGCGTTCGCTTATGGAGCTTTTGAAATCTATGATTAAGCTATTTGTGATCGGCTTTATCTCTGTCTTGATTATTTTTATGTACCTGCCAGAGATCCTTCTCTTGAATGATAAAAATGCCTTTGCGGCTGTGAGTACAACGCTTGAAATCTTGCTACGTATTATGGCTGCTGTTGTTGCCATTGCATTTGCCCTCTCCATTATTGATTTCTTGTTCCAACGTATGAAATTTCTTGAAGAGCAAAAGATGAGCCGTCGTGAGCTTAAAGATGAACTCAAAGAACAAGATGGTGACCCATATGTTAAAGGGCGTCAGCGTCAGATTCGTGAACAGCGTGCCCGCCAACGTATGATGGCAGACGTGCCTAAGGCGAGCGTGGTAGTGACGAACCCAACCCACTATGCTGTGGCTCTTTCTTACGATGAAGAGGTGGACGCTGCGCCGAGTGTGGTTGCCAAGGGTACAGATCTTATTGCACTTCGTATCCGTGAGATTGCGCAAGAAAATGATATCCCTCTTTATGAAGACCCTCCGCTTGCGCGCCAGCTCCATGCAGATGTTGAGATTGGTGAGACCATTCCACTAGAGCTGTTTGAGGCTGTTGCGAAAGTTGTAGCGTACATCTTCTCTCTTAAAAAGAACAAAGCCAGCTAAAAGCTGGCTTTGTTGCTATCGTTTTCTATTGCAGAAGGTGCAATTCAATCGTGTAATTTTTGCCATCTTCTGTTTGTTTATCTTGTCGCGTTCCAACTGCTGTGGCTGTATGATTTTCATCAAGTGCACACAAAACGCGTGCTTTAGTAGGGGCAGGGCTTTCTTGCATAACCTGATCAATCAGATAGAAAGCATCTTGACAAGAAAACATGCCGTGTGTGCTTTCTTGAGCTTGAAGAGGAAGTGTAAATGCAAGTGCGGCAGGCAATGCCAAAAGAATACGTTTCATATTGAAACCTCCAAAAAGGAAAAGAGAGTAGAATTAGAGTGAGTATAGATGTGTATACAGTAAAGTCAAGAGTTTACTTGAGATACTGAGATGTGCGAACTTTAGCATGTTCTACGGCAGGTTGATCCCATGGATTAATATTCATAAAGGTGCTCATGCAAACTGTTTCAAGCATCAAACTCATGAGTGCCCCTCCAAGCTTTTCTGGTGATGTTTCAAGCATGCGAACACTACGTTCAGCATTTTGTAGGGCTTCAAATGTCCCTTCGGCTTGGTAATAAAGCAGATCACCCATATCAAGGTTCTTTAGGAGAGGGGACTTAAGTGTGTCTGCCCAAGGCTTTTCTAAAGCTGTGCCGCTTTTACGGCTATCTTCTCGTATAATTGTGATGAAGCTGTTATTTACGCCATCCATCATCATTTGTAAGCATGCGTGCTGGTCGCTGGCACCGCGCGCTACAGATGGCCAAAGCCCTTGTGACTCTTTGCCAAGGCTTTCTGCCCAAAGCTGTACAAACCAATCCCCAATGTATTTGAGGCGGTCACCGTAAGGCATGAGAATATAGTTGGTCAGATTTGAGTTATGGAGAACTCTCGCTGTTTTATAGCTTGCATGCTCCTCAGGGTTTTTGATGAAGCGTTCTAGTTCATTTTGTGCTGACGCTATAATAGATGCTCCGTTACCATTTTGAATGGCAAGTGCAAGTAGCCCAACAATGCTAAAGATACTAAAACGGCCACCGACATTTGGGTCATGTGCAATGCGCTCTCCCATCACGCTTTCGCATAAGGTAGTAAGGGGGCTATCCTTCTCTTCTGTAATGGCAAAAAACTTACCATGAGGGCTGATGCTTTTTGCATTCATAGCTTCCAGAATAAGGGTTGCTGTAAGCAATGTTTCAATTGTTCTACCGCTTTTGCTGACACAAACAAGAGCTGTTTTCTCTAAATTGACAGTTTTAAGGGTGTGCTCAACAGTGATGGGGTCACTATTATCTAAATAGATGATGCGGCCATTATGAGGTGTGAGGACTTTTGTAAGCACTTGCGCACCAAGAGTGGAGCCACCCATACCAATCCAAAGGACATGTTCAAAGCTTTGCAATTTTTCAGCATGCTTTTGTGCGTCTTGCCATGTTTTATCATTCAATACAGAAGAAAATGCAGGGCGCTGGCCAGTTTGGGTTTCAGATAAGAATGTTTTCAGCGCATCCATGAAGCTTAGCTTCCAATAGGTTCCGGACGGCCTATGGCGTAGCCTTGTACATAATCAATGCCGAGTGTACGAAGCTTTTGCATCGTATCTTCACGCTCTACCATTTCCGCGACAATTGTAAGCCCCATTTTACGGGCAATATCGCGTAGCGCACGTACAAAAATTTCATCTGTTGAGCCGCGGTGAAGATCTTTAATGAACTTACCATCAATCTTAATGATATCTAGCGGCATGTCGCGAATCATGTGAAGAGAGGCTTGGCCTGCGCCACAGTCATCGAGGGCAATTTTAACGCCAATGCTTTGTAGTTTAAGAAGGTTGTTGCGCACTGTACCAAAGTTGAGGATTGGGCATGTTTCAGTGAGCTCAATGCAGAGCTGACGGGCAACACCAGCGTCTTCAATAAGATCGATAATTCTCTCTACAGCGTCGTTCTTTTCAAGAGTGCGTGGAGAGAGGTTTACGCTAAAGACAGATGTTTCAGGCTCTTTAAGAAGCTCTTTAACAACGTTTTCAGTCACCCATAGATCAATATCAATACTCAGGCCGTGGTCATTTGCTACATCAATGTGGTGTGCAGCTGTGCGCCATGTGCCATCTTTAAGAACACGGAGTAGAATCTCATGGTAACCTTTGCTTGAGCTTCCAAGTGGCTCAATTGGTTGCTTGTAAAGTTTAAAGATTTTGTCAGCCTTATGCAGGCCCGTTGTCAGCTCAGAGACCATTTCCACACGTTTTTTTAACATAGCATTGTGTGGGTTGAGGTTGTGGTATCTGCAAATACGGTTTTTACCAAGATGCTTTGCTTCATTAAGGGCAAGCATTGTGTTTTGGAAGAGGGCGCCATGGTTGCGCGCATATTTGCTTTCCGCAATACCAATAGACAGTGTAAGTGGTTCTGTTGGCCAGTCTGATGCGCGTGTCATGTTAAGAAATGCTTCTTGGATCTCTTCCGCTTGCTTCCATGCGCTTTCTTCAGTGCTATCATCAAAGAGAATCGCAAAGGTGTCTCCGCCAAGGCGTGCAACAATATCTTTTTTACGGCAGAAAATACCAAGGCCTTCAGCCATCTTTTCAAGAATCATATCACCCATTTCAGGGCCATGAATGCTATTGCTTACATGGAAGCAATCAATGTTAAGAAGGGCCATGCACACAGAGCTTTCTTCCTGCATGCGGTCTTCAAGGGTTTTCATGAAGGCGCCACGGTTCAGCAGGCCTGTTAGCATGTCCGTATCACGTAGGTTTTGAACTTTGTCCTTAAGGCGTACGTTTTCAGAGCGATCAATCCCGTGGATGTAATAGCCTTGCACCTTACTTTGCTTTTGAATTGGCGTTAGGCGGAGCTCATACGTGCTGATACGGTTGGGTGTTTTAAGAGCTGCTGTTTCAAATGTTTTGCTTTCTGGAAGAAGAACGCCAGACATGAAAATCTCTTTCCAGTTGTCGCGCTCCGTTTCAGGGATGCAAGAAATGAAGTTGTGGCCAACTTTGTTTTTAAAGCTATCTGCTTTACGACCATGTACTGTTTCAATCATGCCAGAAGTGTTCACTTCTAGGTGCAGGTCATACAGGGTATCAATTTGGAAAGGTTTGTTACTGGCTTGTGCTGTACCACTCTTTTTAAGAGCATGGTGCTGCTGCGCCATGGCTTCGCTAAGCTCAAGGATGTTGCGAATGCTATCTGCGCTCTGTCCTTTCAGGTGGAAACTTACAATACCGCCAGCATATTTAAATTTTTGGACAGTCTCAGGTTTGTCTGAAAGTAGAACAGGGTATAGCGTTTGGCCATGCTTGGCCGACATCTGGTGACCAATAGAGCTGAGTGTCACATCATCAAGTTCATCAGCAGCAATCAGCCAGACAGTCACTGTGCTCTGTGAAGAGCTGTTTTCAGTGGGTGCAAATGTTTTAAGGAATGGCACCTTACTGAGCTCAGGATCATCAGTCTTGAGAATTTTTTGAACGTCTGAACCGTTTTCACCGTATAGCCAAAACTCAGTCGTGAGAAGGGTGTGTCCCCCTTCACTTGCTATATGGTCATCAGTTTCAAAAAGGAGCAGTTCTGCGTTACTTGACAACACAGCCATTGCCCTTTTCACGCGCCTCAGAAAGCTTTTGGTCTGTTACGTAGAGCAGGCCAGCCATGTCGCTTACCGCAGGGTCGCTACTTTGGATAATACCGCCGTTCACAGTAATCTTCAGTTTGCCAGATTGTGTATCGTAAGACTTATCAATCGCTTTGCGGATACGTTCAGCAAGGATGTAAGCTCCTTCGTTATCTGTTTCTGGCAGAAGAATCATGAACGTGTACTCACTTGTACGGCCTGGGCTATCACTATCACGGATAAACTTACGGACCACACGAGCAGCTTCACCAACAATCAGGTTGCTGTCTTCATGGCGGATGTGCGTCATCTTACCGTCAAGTTGTGGTTCAAGCTCAAGAGCAATCACACTAAAGTGTGTGCCATAGCGGTTTGCACGGTAAAGCTCTTTCTCGAGTAAATGGAAAATGTAGCGACGAGAGAACATTTGAGAGATCTCATCGTAAGCCATTAGTTCACGTAGGTATTTTACAGCAGACTCAAGGGCTTTTCCGCTGCGTTCAAGAGTGACAACAAGGTCTGTAATTTTTGCCATCTCTTCCTTAGAGATAGAGATCGCACCGTCGTTCAAAGTTAGGCGAACTTTGTTGGATTTAACCCGACTGATAAACGCTTCTGCGTCTTCTAGTGAGGCTTCAATGTCGCGAATTGTGCGAATATCCTGCAAAATGCCAGGTGCGTCTTTCATGAGATTCCCTTGTTTCTTCTTATGTTTTGTTTGGGCATTGGTTGTTTCTATTGTGACCCTTCTATATAGGGGGCGCAACAAAAAGTCACTTTACATGCTGACTCTTCCACGTGTGATGGAACAATTTAGCAACAGGTCTGCTCTGGGTGTTTTTAAATTTGGCACGCCTTATGCAACGAAGTTTATGGGAAGAGATACGCAGACGCAGGGAAGCTCCCTGAAAATGCGGAAAAAACGAAAATGGGAAGTATAGGGTAAGACAATGAAACCCGTATATATTTTAACATCAAACCTGATTGGTCAGCGCCAGAAGATGACGCTTGCAGCAGATAATGTTGCAAACCTCACGACGCCTGGTCATAAGGGGCTTGATATTGATTTCCGTGAACTTGTAGCAACTAAGAAGAACACGGAAGTTGGATCTTTTAACATCAACCGTGGCACACGCTACGATATGATGAACGGTGCGTTTGAAAAAACGGATAACCCGCTAGACCTTTCCATTCAAGGTGAAAACACCTTCTTCGGTATTCTTGTAAACGGCCGTGTGCAGTACACACGTAATGGTCACTTCCAGCTTGATGGTGCAGGAAACGTAACAGATGATCGTGGTAACCCGCTTGTTGATTTAAACGGTGGCGCGATTAACATTCCAGCAGAAACTGAAGTGATTCAAATTACAGCAGACGGGACAATCGCCGGGAATGATGGCCCGATTGCAAACATTGGTTTGTTTGAGTTTGATAACCCGCAACGCCTACTCAGAGCTGGTGGATCGTACATCACACAAGATGGTGATGAGCCAGTTGTTTCACTTGAGGCACAAGTTTTGCAAGGGTTCCTAGAGAGCAGTAACGTAAGCCCTGTAGAAGAGACTGTTCGCATGACTCAGCTCGCACGTGCCTACCAAAGTGCTCTGAGAACTGTACAAGGTGTTGAAGAACTAGAACAAAGAACGGTTCGCGAACTCGCGAGACTACCGTAAAAAGATTTGAAATAAGGAGAACCTAAATCATGATGCGCGCACTGAAAATTGCAGCAACGGGTATGTCTGCACAGCAGATGAACGTTGATGTGCTTTCAAACAACATTGCCAACATCAACACAACTGGTTTCAAACGCCAACGTGCAGCCTTTAGAGATCTGATCTACCAAGATCAAATCGTCGCAGGTTCTGCAACGTCAGCAGCAGGGAACATTTCACCTGCCGGTGTACAAACTGGTCTTGGTGTGAACATTGGTTCAACATACGATATCCATGAGCAGGGGCCTCTGCAGAGAACTGAAAGCTCTCTAGATTTTGCGATCTCTGGACGTGGTTTCTTCGAGATTACTTTGCCGGATGGTACAGCTGCTTATACACGTGATGGTTCTTTCCAAGTGGATAACACGGGTACAATTGTAAACATTGATGGTTTTGAGCTTAACCCCGGCATTGTGGTGCCTGAAGATGCTGTGAACCTAACTGTAACAAGTGCTGGTATTGTGAGTGCGCAAGTTGGAGACGACGTTCTTGAGCTTGGCCAAATTCAACTATCCATGTTCCAAAACGAAGCCGGTCTTCGTAACATTGGTGACAACCTCTTTAAAGAAACAGAAGCGTCTGGTGTAGCAAACGCAACCAACCCAACTGAAAACGGTTCAGGCCAGATTGAACAGTTCTTTGTGGAAGCGTCAAACGTAGACTCTATTGAAGAAGTAACAAACCTGATTACAGCACAGCGTTCATTTGAGTTGAACTCACGTGTCATCACAACGGTTGATGAAATGTTAAACGCGATTAATCAGATTCGATAATAGTTAGATAGAAGAGGAGAAGACAGATGAAAAAAATACTGATCACAGCTTTGCTACTCGGCAGTGCAGCGGCACATAGCTCTCCAATTCTTGATATCCCAGTATTGAGCGCAAAAATTCAAAAAGGTGTTGTTATTACAGAAGATATGATTGCTTCAAAGCCAATGCCAAAAGGCCGCCTTGCAAGTACGGTCATTCTAAACCCTGAAGAAATTGTTGGTTTGGAAACTTTGCGCCCAATGCGCCCAAACGTGCCAATCTATGGGAACCAACTCCGCATGCCACCAGAGGTGCATCGTGGGGATCAGGTGACCGTGATCTTTAAAAGTGGTACTATGGTGTTGAAGCTTGGTGCGAAAGCACTTGAAGATGGCTACGTTGGGGATTCTATTAAAGTGACAGGCGCAAGCAATAATACAATTATGGCAACCATCACTGATGGCGGCGTATTGACAGTAAACTAGGGGAAGTTTGACATGAAAAAAGCATATATCTTAATGGTCGGAGCTTTGATCTCTGCGTGTCAACCTCCTGCTGTTCGCCCTGAAATGACATCAGTTGGGGATGGTATGAAGGAAAGTATGGGCAGTAGGCCTGTACAAACTTCAGGTGTTGCCCCACTTCCAGATAGCCGTGCACCGGGTAGTCTTTGGCAAACCAATAACAGTAAATTCTTTAAAGATAGTCGTGCCAGTAAAATTGGTGACATTGTAACGGTTATTGTAAATGAAAATGCACAGGCAGAGGTTGATGCTGCAACAACAACAAACCGTCTGAGTGCAAAAAGTAGCGGGATTACCAATCTACTTAACCTAGAAGGTGTTTTGACAAACCGTGGTATTGCGCCAGGGGCTCGCTCACTACTTGATACAAACGCCAACCGCCAGTTTGATGGTGAAGGCACAACAGACCGTGAAGATACGTTAACAGCACGAGTGGCTGCGGTGGTGACTCAGGTTCTACCAAACGGTTACCTTGTGATTCAAGGTACGCGTGAAATTATGGTGAATTATGAAAAACAGCAAATGCGTATCAGTGGTGTGATCCGTAAGGATGATATTAACCCTGATAACACGATTGCCTCTGAAAAAGTTGCAGAAGCACGCATTGTGTATGCTGGTAGCGGCCTTGTGGATGAAAGCCAGACACCTCAGTATGGCGAGAGATTTCTTGATAAATGGCTTCCGTTTTAAGAGTCCTAAACTAACATAGGTTCCCATAAGTAAGCATGAAAACACTCTACATCATTCCATTGTTTTTCATGCTTCTTATGTTTGGAGCTAATGCGCACGCGCAATGTGCAGACCCTCTGTCTGATAAATGTGGCCGTGTGACTGGCATTGTTGACGTTGATTTTGGTGTAGACGACTTTACAGGTAATGAAATTCATGATGAAAGTATTTGTGTTTATACTCAGGCTGATGGTGATGGTCGTGCGCGGGTTCGTAATACGGGTGGCAGTACGCAGTTAACGGCAGATACGCGCCGCTTTGCGGTAACGGATGGGTTTGGAAATGAAATTCAAGTACGGGCACAGTTTAGCGGGTCTGTTGATACAACATTCAGAAATATTGTTGCTAGTTCTGGTTATCAAAATAAAATTCGTGATGTGGGGGAACACCCAACAGAAGATGAGACGTGCAGCTTAGGTGGGGATACGAACACACTCCGTACTCGCATTAATCGGGCATGGATTGGCGCAGCTATCCCTGGTGTTTACACTGGTTTTATTGAAATGCAGATGAGCCCTGACTGATCTTTCAATGAGTCTTTAAATTAGTTCTTATTCAATTTTTCAGTTGGTGATAAACTGTATCTCTAATAAAAACGAGATAGAATTTCGTGAAGTTTATATTCTTATGTATAGGAGTAATGGTTCTGCTTTTGAGTGGAAATTTTGCCTATGCGCAATGCGCCAACCCTGCAACGAATAAATGTGCGCGGGCCACGGGTCTTGCAGATGTTGACTTTGGGACGGATGATTTTGCTGGAGACGAAATTGATATTCAAAGTGTCTGTATCTATACGCAAGCAGATGGTGATGGTCGTGCGCGTGCAAGAAATTCAGGCGGCAGTACTGTTCTCACTGCAAATACTCAGCGTTTTGCAGTGGATGACGGAGCCGGAAACGAGCTTCAGGTAGATGTGGAGTTTAGGGGAACTGTAAACACCACATGGCAAAATCTTCGTGCGGATCAAAATTATCTCAATAAGTTTTTTGATGTTGGTGAACACCCGGCAGAAGATGAAACATGTAGTATTGGTGGGGATACCAATGATATTAGAACCAGTATATTAAGGTCGTATATTGGGGCCGCTTTGCCTGGCGTTTATACGGGTACTATTTCTGTAGATGTTCGGCCAGACTAACAAATTTTCTTGCGCTTTAAGCATGCTCATATAGTATGGCACTCATGTCACAAATTCATATTTTACCAGATGATCTCGCTAACCGGATTGCGGCCGGTGAGGTGGTTGAACGCCCTGCAGCTGTTGTTAAAGAGCTTGTTGAAAATGCTGTGGATGCAGGCGCAAGCTGGATTCAAGTTTCTGTAGAAGAAGACGGTACAAAACGTATTGAAATTAGTGACAACGGTAAAGGGATTGAAAAAGAAGACCTCACCCTTGCGTTGCACCGTCATGCAACTTCTAAAATTTCTAGCACAGATGATCTGTTTAATATTCATACGCTTGGTTTTCGTGGAGAAGCTCTTCCTTCAATTGGTTCGGTTTCTAAACTCACCATTACATCGCGCACACCAGATGAAGATAGTGCGTGGCAAGTTGTATGTCATGGGGGTGGCATTGGTGAAATTGAACCCTCAGCAAGAGAGCAGGGCACAACAGTACTGGTTGAAAATCTCTTCTTTAATACGCCGGCTCGTAAAAAGTTTCTTAAAACAGCACGTACTGAAAAAGAACTTGTGAAAGAGACGGTAACCAAGCTTGCACTTGCGCATCCAGGTATCGAGTTTGTTTTCTTGCAAGATGGCCGTGAAACGTTTCGTCTCAATCAAGCACAAGGCGCATTGCTTGAAGATATGCTGCCGCGGGTGGCAGGCTTCCTTGGCCGAGAATTTTCTGAAAATACAGTGCCTGTAGATTTTGAACGTGATGGCATGAGCATTAAAGGGTTTGTGTCTTTGCCAACTTATCATATTGGGAATAACCGTAAACAATTCCTGTTTATTAATGGTCGCCCTGTGAGTGACCGTGTGCTTGTTGGTGCCTTAAAAGGCGCTTATCACGATATGCTGCACCATGGTCGTCACCCTTTGGCGTTGCTATTTGTAGAAGTGCCTACTGGGGAGTTGGATGTGAACGTACACCCAACAAAGGCAGAGGTTCGTTTTTCCAACAGTAGTTCTGTTTATGGTTTTGTTCATACTGCAATTCGCAGAGCGCTTGCACCACATACAACAACGGTGAGTACAACACCTGCTGAAGAGGCCCTTGCAAAGTTCCAAAACGCTATGCCTGCACATCAACCTGTTTCTGATTACCCTGCTGCGCTGCGTCCGCAAGGTGGAGCACCAGTAGCAGTGCCTTATGTACCACGTGTTCATACGTCAGCGCCTGTGCGCCAGTCTGCATTTATTCATGATTTGAATGCGACGCCACAAATGATGGTCTCTGAAAATATTCAGCAGGAAAGTACGGAAGATTACCAAAGTTTTCCTCTTGGGGCAGCTGTGGCACAGGTTCATAAAACATACATTGTGGCGCAGGCTGATGACGGGCTCGTTGTGGTGGATCAGCATGCAGCTCATGAGCGCCTTGTGTATGAAAAATTTAAAACTCAGATGGCAGAACAGGGTGTGGAGCGTCAGGCTTTGCTTGTTCCTGATATCGTGACTCTAAGTGAAGCGGATGTAGAAGCTCTGCTGAAGCATGAAGAGGCACTGGCTAAACTTGGGCTTGAGGTTGAGGCTTTTGGTGTGAATGCTGTTTCTGTACGTGCAACACCAGCAGTGCTGGGCAGCGTAAATGTCAAAGACTTGATTGAAAATTTGGTTGAAGATGTGCGAGAGCTGAAATCTACAACAGTTCTTCAAGAAGATCTTGAACACCTTCTTTCTACAATGGCATGTCATGGGAGTATCCGTGCTGGACGCAAACTTTCTCATATCGAAATGAATCAATTACTCCGTGATATGGAAAATACGCCAGGGAGCGCTCAATGTAACCATGGCAGGCCAACATCCATTAAGTTACAACTTAAAGATATTGAGAAATTATTCGGCAGACGCGGTTATTAAAATTTCTCCTCTTGGCAAAGTCTGTCAGTTGTGTAGAATCCTTTTCCATCTTCTAAAGGATATAAGTTTATATGAAACGAAAAAACATATTGGTATTTTGCCATGGCGATGTACCAAGGCTCGCAATTTTTGAAACGCTACTGCCACGTCTCGGTTTTGACGTGACAGTTGTGCATACGCGCGGCGGTGATGCGCTTCCAGAAATTCCATCTCACTATGACGGTCAGATCATTATGGGTGGTGCCTGTTCTATTCGTGATATTGAAAATATTCTCTGGCTGAAAAATGAAGCAGAGTGGGTTAAGCGCTCTATTGATCAAGGTATGCCAACATTTGGAATTTGCTTGGGTGCACAAATGCTTTCACATGTGCATGGTGGTGTTGTAACACGTGGCCAATCGCATCCTTCTGCTGGTTTTGCTGAGCTTAAAATGAACCACCATGATGAAGTATTTGGTGATGAGCTTTGCGGCAAGCACGTCGCGCTTTGGCATGAAGATGTTTATACAAGACCAGAAGGTGCTCTTCATTTGATGGGTGGCTCAAAATATACAGAGCAAGCTGCTAAATATGCGGATCATGTTTATGGTGTACAGTTCCACCCAGAAGCGATTGAAGCTTCTGTTGAGCGTTGGTATAAAGAGGATATTCTATCAGGGCGTTGGTTAACTGCGCAGGCTGTAGAATGGGAAACGATGTTAAAACAAGCTCGCGACCATTTACCAGGTACGCATGAATGGCTTGAAGGTTTTGTTGAGCGTCTTTTTAAAGGTTAAGTCCCAAACTTACCCCAAATAAGCCCTGTACTTTCCTATTGTTGTTCTAAAAGCCAGAATGCACTTTTACCAAAAGTTTTGTATTTGTGAAGGGTGAATCCTTCTGGCACGTTTAGGTTGTGAGAACTTGCTTCTTCAAGGGCCCACAAGGTGCCTTTTTCACCAAGATATTTATGGTTTTCTAAAATTTTTTCAAGCAAGTTTTCTCCGTATGGCGGGTCAGCAAAAACCACATCAAACGGGCCTGAGCTGTATGTGGCCGCATCTTGTTGTTGAATAGTATAACTGCTGTTTTCAGCATTTAAATTCTTTAGATTCGTTAGTGTGTATTTGGTATTGATGTCTACAAACATGCAATGGTCTGCACCACGTGAAAGAGCTTCAATACCAAGCGCCCCGCTGCCGCAGCAGAGATCTGCCACTTTCATGTTTTGCCAGTGTAAGCGGCTTTCTACACTATTGAGCATTGCCATACGTGTACGGTTTTTAGTTGGGCGCACCGAAAGGTCATCTGCTGTTTCAAGCTGTCTCCCTTTATATTCTCCAGCTGTTACTTTAAGCATGCTTATGTTCCTCTACAGCCTTAATGAAGGCTTTAAAAATTTGCATGTGCGGGTTCTTTTCATTCTCTAAAAAGAACTCTGGATGCCATTGAACACCTAGACCAAAAGGGTGATCTTTCCATGCAATGGCTTCAATAACACCATCCGGTGCAATGGCACAAAGCTCGGCGCCAGAAGGGCAATCGACAAGGGCTTCTCTATGGGCGGTATTTACACTTATTTCATTGGCATGAATAAGATTGGAGAGCATATTGTCTGCAAGAATTTCAATGTTATGTGCCACTTCCTCAGCAGGCTTGGCATTGAGGTGGTCAAAGTTTGTTGGCAGTTCTTTAGCCACGTCGCGATAGAACTTTCCACCTAAAACGCCTGCCATAACTTGCATGCCCGCACAAATACCCAGCGTTGGGATTTTGCGTTCATGAAGCTCTTTGGTGAGTGTTTTGTCATACTCTCGGCGAGGGTTTGGGGCAAGTTTAGATTCTGTTTGGGGTTTATCCATGTACCAATCATCAGAAAACTTGTATGTGCCTCCAGGAAGAAAAAATCCATCACATATCGCAAGGTGGTCTTCAATACTGTCTAGGTCTAAAGGAAGACCAAGAGGGATAGCTCCCCATGTTTTAATGGCATCAAAATAATGAGTCCTTAACGCGTAGTGAGGGCGTGAAGAAAAACTTCCGCTCTTCTCAAAATCAAGAGGGATGCCAATAACTGGTTTAGAATTCATGGGTTTACCTACACTTTTTTGGTTTGTTTGCAAAAAATGTCGCATACAAAGGTTGACATGGTCTCAGGAAAGTCTGACATTAAAAGGCTAGAAGCAAAAGGTTTTGGGGGTTTTTACGTGAATTTTGCGCCAACTAAAAGTGATTTAAAAGCAACTTTCGACTGGTTGAAGGGCCAGTCTTATAATGGTGTGCAAGGCGTTTACTGTTTTGATTCTGGAAATAGCGGCCTGACTTTTGGTGTGACAATTCATACCCACGGTAATGAACCATGTGGTTTAGCATCTCTTTGGGCGTTTCAAAAGCTGCAAGAACTCGGTACTCCTTTTAAGGGGCGTATTATTTTTTCTTTGAATAATGTAGAAGCGGCTGAAAAGTACTGGCAGCCAGAAAATGACCCTGCTGAATTTAAGTATCGATTTTTAGATGCCAATATGAATCGAGTTCCTAAAGGATTTGACCCTGATAATGGTAAATATACTGAGCTTGAGTTTCAGCGCGCCCAGGAGCTTTGCCCTATCTGGAGAGAGTTTGATACGGGTGTTGATTTCCATACGACGTCTCAGGATGCACCTGCAATGATTATTGCGAATGAGAAATTGCCGCTTGAGAATGTTTCTGCTTTGCCAATACAACACTATCTCGAAGGCATGGCCTGTGCAGTAGAAAGCCAATTTTTAACCCAGCTTTATGGTGATGGTGCAGGTGATATGTACATGATTGAATGTGGTCAGCACGAGGCATTAGAGGCGTTTGAATGTGCGGCTAAATGTTTCTTAAGTTTGTCTCAGTCTTATGGGCTTGTTGAAGATGTTTATAAGCCATCTTTATCAGAAGATTTGATGGTTTATGATGTAACGGAAAGCTGCTTCTTCCCGGATGGTAGTTATGAACAGATTGAAATTTTCAAAAACTTCGCATCTATGAAAAAAGGCCAGCTGCTTGCTAAAGGAGATGGGGCACCTGTTATTGCGCCATTTGATGGCCATATCTTAATGGCACCCAATGTGAAAAAGCCTGCATACCTAAAAGAAGAAATGTATTTCTTTTCTAAGCCTGCAGTGCCTGTGGCACGTAAAGGGTGCGGTTGTGCATGAAGATATGATGCAGCGCGCATTAGAGCTTGCGCGTGAAGCATCTGCTTCTGCAGAAGTACCTGTTGGCGCAGTGATTTATTCTAAAGATGGTGAAATTATTGGCGAAGGTCGTAATTTTGTTATAGATTCCAATGACCCAACGGCACATGCTGAAATTGTGGCCCTGAGACATGCCTCTCAGGCATTAAAATCAGCAAGGCTTGATGGGTTGATGATGGCGGTTACACTTGAGCCTTGTGCAATGTGTGCGCAAGCCATCTCTCATGCAAGAATAGCGGAGCTTCGTTTTGGAGCTTTTGATGTAAAAAGTGGAGGCGTACAAAATGGCGCGCGTATTTACGACCATAAAACCTGTCATCATAAACCTGTTGTCTATGGCGGGCTCATGGAAACAGAGTGTGCTGAAATTCTTCAGGCCTTCTTTAGAGGGAAACGGTAGTTTCTGGCGTCAAGACCGCCTTTCTTTTTGGGTTCAAGAGCTGAGAAAGGGTGAGGTAGTTGTTGCGCCTGCAGAAGGTGTGTATGGATATTGTTGTGACCCATTTAATGAGGCTGCTCTTAGAAAGCTTATGGCAATTAAAAATCGCCCTGTTGATAAGGGGGTCATTATCCTTGTTGGTAGTATGAAGCAGCTTGATCGATTTGTAGATCGCAGCCGTTTTAATGCGGCGCACCGTGAAGCGATTAAAAAGTACTGGCCAGGTGCATATACTTTGATTCTCCCTGCGAAGCCAGAGCTTCCTGATTTGATTACAGGGAATAGAGATACCATCGCAGTACGTATGCCTGAACCTATTTATATGAAAGAGTATTTACGTGCTTGGTCTAAAGGGCTTGTGTCTTCTAGCCTAAACGAAAGCGGTGAGGAGCCTGTGCGTGATGCAGAAGACATCCCGCATGGTCCAGTTGCCCTTGAAATGTCTCGCCCGTTACGTGGTGGTTCATCTAAGATTTATGACCCCGAAAAGAATGTGTGGATTCGATAAAAAAGCGCCCAATGGGCGCTTTTTTGATTCTAATGAACTAATCTTTGATTGGCACAAACATGACTTCAATAACTTCGTATGTATGTGTACCGTTTGGCGTTTTCACGACCACTTCGTCACCTTCTTCTTTACCGATCATGGCGCGGCCAACAGGTGAACTTGTTGAAATAAGGCCTTTATCAATGTTGGCTTCATCTTGGCCAACAAGTGTATAGGTTACTTCTTCTTCAGTATCATCATTGATAAGTTTAACTGTTGCGCCAAATACTGCGCGTTCCCCTGAAAGTTTTGTAGGGTCAATTACTTCAGCACGAGCTGTTTTATCTTGAAGCTCTGCAATACGGCCTTCAATAAAGCCTTGCTTCTCTTTTGCGTATTGGTATTCAGCATTCTCAGAAAGGTCACCGTGTTCACGTGCTTCTTCAATGGCTTTTGTGATAGCTGGACGCTCAACCTTGATCAGGTTGTCTAGTTCTTCCATAAGCTTATCGTAACCATGGTTTGTTATTGCTAAACGATCCACGTGTCGTTTCTCCTTCTTCTATCTATAAAACGAACGGCGAGATTACACCTAAAAGCGTCTCTTTGCAAGAGGTTAGCTTCTGCTTTTCTATTCTATATCTCTGCGCTATACTGCGGCCATGACACAGAATTCGACACTTGACCATGTAAAGCTTCCAGAATGTTGGAAATCACACCTTGCTCAGTCGCTTCAAAGTGAGCGTATGCAAGGCTTACGTGCATTTTTATCTGAAGAGGTGAAAAAGGCGCAAGTTTTTCCACCGTCTTCTCTTTGGTTTCATGCGCTCAATACCACAAAGTTTGATGATGTGAAGGTTGTGATTTTAGGGCAGGACCCGTACCACGGAGAAGGGCAGGCGCACGGCTTAAGCTTTTCTGTGCAAAAAGGTATTAAGCCGCCGCCATCACTTAAAAATATGTATAAAGAGCTGTCTGATGATGTAGGGTTTCAGGCGCCTGAGCATGGCTGCTTAGAGGAATGGGCAGATCAAGGAGTGCTCCTTCTTAATAGTGTTCTTACAGTTGAAAAGTCAAAACCTGCAAGCCATCAGAAGCGTGGATGGGAAGAATTTACCGATGATATTATTCAGGAGCTATCTGAAAAAAGAGAGGGGCTTGTCTTTATTTTATGGGGTGCTTATGCACAGAAGAAAGGCGCTATCATTGATGCTTCAAAGCATTTGATTCTTCAGTCTCCGCACCCGTCTCCATTTTCAGCAAGGCATGGCTTCTTTGGGTGTAAGCACTTTTCTAAAACCAATGCGTACCTTGAATCTATTGGAAAAACCCCAATTAACTGGCAGTTGAGCCCTTAAATTCACCTTGTATGGGGCGTTTAGAGGTGATATAAATTCAGCCAGTGGGCGAATAGCTCAGTTGGTTAGAGCAGAGCACTCATAATGCTTTGGTCGGGGGTTCAAGTCCCTCTTCGCCTACCACTAATTAAATAAAAGCCAAGGTGAATAGGGTATGGTAAAAACCGCTCTGAAAAGCGATGTAACACTTGACGATAAATATGTACAAGAAGACGGTCAGGTGTTTATTACAGGTACCCAAGCTCTTGTACGTCTCCCTCTTGAAATTCGTAAATGGGATAAAGCTGAAGGCCGCAATACTGCGGGTTTTATTTCTGGTTACCGTGGTAGCCCGCTTGCGCGCTATGACCAACAGCTTTGGCAAGCAAATAAGCATCTTAAAGAACACCATATTACATTTACGCCGGGTATTAATGAAGATCTTGGTGCAACAGCTGTTTGGGGGTCTCAGCAAACAAAATTCCAAGGTAAAAATAAGTACGATGGCGTGTTTGGTATTTGGTACGGTAAAGGTCCTGGTGTGGACCGTTCTATGGATGTGTTCCGTCACGCCAATGCTGCTGGGACTGACCCGCAAGGTGGTGTAATTGCCCTTATGGGCGATGACCATGGGTGTGTATCTTCTACACTTGGTCACCAGAGTGAGCAAAGCATGGAAGCGGCACATATTCCAGTGCTTCACCCTGCAAGTATTCAGGAATACTTAGACTGGGGTGTGAAAGCCATTGCGATGAGCCGTTTTAGTGGTGCATGGGTTGGTTTTAAATGTGTGACTGAAATTGTAGAGAGTAGTGCGACAGTAGATATTCGCCCTGACCGCTTTAAAGTTGAAATGCCAGATTTTAAACCTGCTGAAAACTTACATGCACGTTTAGGCGATGATCGTTTAAAGCAAGAAGGTCGTCTATACGAAAAGTTAAAGGCTGTGAAGGCTTTTGCCCGTGTAAATGGATTTGACCAGACGGTTTATCAAGGTAAAAAAGATAAATTTGGTATCTTAACAACGGGTAAATCTTACCAAGATACCCTTCATGCATTGCGCTCACTAGGTTTAGATGAAAAGGCTTGTAATAAGCTTGGGATTCGCCTTCATAAAGTGGGGCTTGTATCTCCACTTGAAGAAACAAGCATTCAAGAGTTTGCTAAAGGTCTTGATGAAATCCTTGTGGTTGAAGAGAAGCGCTCTCTGCTTGAGCGTCAGCTTAAGGAAATTCTGTTTGATGCAGGTATGACTTGCAAAGTCACAGGTAAATATACTGCTGAAGGTAAAGAGCAGCTTCAGTCTCATGGAGAACTTTCTCCTGTGCAGATTGAGCGCGTGATTGCTGAGCATATTCCTGAAGTAAAGAGTGAAAAACCTATTAAAGAGCGTCTACGTTACCTTGAGGCTAAGCGTAAACAGTATGAAACATACAGTGCGAAAATTGCGCGTTTGCCATACTACTGTGCAGGTTGCCCGCATAATACATCAACAAAGGTGCCAGAAGGGAGCCGTGCCGTCGCAGGGATTGGTTGTCACTTTATGGTGCTATGGATGGATAGAGAAACTAAGAGCTTTACTCAAATGGGTGGTGAAGGTGTCACTTGGCTTGGTGAAGCGCCATTTACAGATGAGAACCACATTTTCTCTAACCTTGGTGATGGTACATACGAGCATTCAGGCCTTCTTGCCATTCGTGCAGCTGTGGCGGCTGGGGTGAATATCACCTATAAGATTCTTTACAATGATGCTGTTGCCATGACGGGTGGTCAGCCTGTTGAAGGTTCACTTACAGTCGATATGATTGCTCGCCAAGTTGCTGCAGAGAATGTGGCTAAGGTTGTTGTCGTGAGTGAAGAGCCGTCAGATTATAAAAAATCTCTGTTCCCTGCGGGAACGGTATTTGAGCATAGAGACCACTTTGAGGCTGTGCAGTGTGACCTGCGTGAAGTGGCGGGAACAACGGTTGCGATTTATGACCAAACTTGTGCTGCTGAAAAGCGTCGTCGCCGTAAGAAAGGTGAATTTCCTGATCCTGATACACGTGTATTTATTAATGATCGTGTATGTGAAGGTTGTGGTGATTGTTCAGCTAAGTCTAACTGTGTAGCTGTGGAGCCTAAAGAAACAGATTACGGACGCAAACGTCAAATTAACCAATCCAGTTGTAATAAAGACTTTAGCTGTGTGAAAGGCTTCTGCCCGAGTTTTGTAACTGTTGACGGCGCGCGTATTAAGAAATCTAAAGCAGGTGCTGATTCAGGCCATATGTTTGCCGACTTACCTGCACCAAAGATGCCGAAGTTTGACGGTGCGCATAGCACAATTATTACCGGTATTGGTGGGACAGGTGTTGTGACCATTGGTGCGATTATGTCTATGGCGGCGCATATTGAGGGGAAAGGTGCGACTGCTCTGGATCAGACGGGTCTTGCCCAGAAAAATGGTGCTGTAACCTCTCACCTGAAAATTGCCAAAACACCAGAAGAGATTGATACGGTACGTATTGATGAAGCGGAAGCAGACTTGCTGCTCGGTTGTGATCTTGTGGTTTCTGCAGCGCCAAATGTGATGAAGCTTTACGATAGTGAACGTACAAAAGGTGTGTTGAACACTGCTCTTGTGCCGCATGCAGGCTTTGTGATGGATACGACAGTGAGCTTCCATGAGCAAGAAACGCTACATGCTGTGAAGTATGCTTTTGAGAAGGATAGCTTAAGCGTGGTTGATGCAACACGTATTGCGACTAAGCTTATGGGTGATGCAATTGCAACAAATATGTTCATGCTTGGCTATGCTCTGCAACAAGGGTGGGTGCCACTGACGTTTGAATCCATTCAGAAAGCAATTGAGTTGAATGGCGTTGCCGTGAAGGCAAACCTAGCCGCACTTAACTGGGGGCGTTTGATGGCGCATGATCGTGAAAAAGTGCTCAAGCTTGTGGTATCAGAAAAGCCTAAGCTAGATGAAAGCTTGGATGCGCTGATTGCGCGTCGTGCAGAAGATCTAATCGCTTACCAGAATGATGCCTACGCAAATGTGTATAAGTCTCTTGTTGAGAATGTACGTGAGATTGAGTCTCA
This sequence comes from Pseudomonadota bacterium, assembly GCA_036141575.1. NCBI lineage: Bacteria > Pseudomonadati > Pseudomonadota > Pseudomonadota bacterium. The sequence continues at coordinate 261,249 of JAYZXF010000011.1, forward strand.
AGGATTTAATGATCAAGAAGTGCTCACAAAAGCAGCTGCTCAAAGTGCCTATAAGCTTATGGCTTATAAGGACGAATATGAAGTGGCACGCCTTTACACTAATGGTGAGTTTTTAGAAAGTTTGAAAGCCGAGTTCTCTGATTGGCGTAAGATGAAATTCCACCTGTCTCCACCGCTCTTCGCGCGCAAAGATAAAGTAACGGGTGAACCGAAGAAATATAAGTTTGGCCCTTGGGTGTTTACAGCCTTTAAGGTGCTTACAAGGCTAAAAGGCCTGAGGGGCACCGTTTGGGATATCTTTGGGTATAGTTTAGAGCGTAAAACAGAGCGTAAGCTGATTCATACATACTTTGATGTGTGTGAAGAGGTGATGACAAACTTGAAGCCTGAAAATTACGATGTAGCGATTGATCTACTTAAGTTCCCTGAAATGATTAAAGGGTACGGTCCTGTTAAAGAGCGTAACGTTGAGCGTGCACTGAAAAAGCTGGAAAGAGATATGAAGGCTTTTAAAGGGGCGAAAGAAGATAAAAAAGAGGCGAAGCCTCAAAAACTTAAAGTGGCAATTTCTTAAAGAAAGAAGCCCTTAAATAACACAATAAAATAGGAAGAGAGAGCATGAACTTTGGACTATCAGAAGACCATATCATTCTAAGAGATGCGATCCGTAAATTTGCAGAAGATGAAATTGCGCCGCATGCAATGGAGCTGGATGCAAAAGAGGAATTCTCAGTTGAGATTACGCAGAAAATGGGTGAAATGGGCTTGTTTGGCATGTATGTACCAGCAGAGTATGGCGGTCAGGGCATGGACATGCTTTCTTACGTGATTGCAATGGAGGAACTGTCTCGTGTTGATGGTTCTCATGCAGCAACAGTTACAGCGCACAACTCGATTGGTGTGGGTCCTATTCTTAATTTTGGTACTGACGCGCAGAAGCAAAAATATCTTCCTAAAATGTGTACAGGTGAAATGCTTTGGGGCTTTGGCCTTACTGAGCCGAATGCGGGAAGTGATAGCCGCGGTACGCAAACCACAGCTAAGAAAGATGGCGATGAGTGGGTCATTAATGGGTCTAAAATCTTCATTACAAACGTAAGTAACCCACTTGCGGGTGGTTTGACTGTGCAAGCTAAAACAGGTGAAAAAGACGGCAAGCCAGAGCTTACGTGTTTCTTGATTGATAAAGAGACTGAAGGTCTGAGTGTGAAAACGATGCATGGTAAACTCATGTGGCGTGCTTCTGATACAGCTGAAGTTTATCTGGATAATGTGCGTGTAAAAGACGATGCAATTGTAGGTGAAATTGGTAAAGGGAGCTCTCAAATGCTGACAGCTCTAGATGCTGGTCGCCTTGGTATTGCAGCCATGGGTCTTGGCGCAGCGCAGGGTGCATTTGAAAGAGCTGTTGAGTACTCAAAAGAGCGTAAGCAGTTTGGTAAGCCAATTTCTAAGTTCCAAGGTATTTCTTTCAAACTTGCTGATATGGCGATGGAAATTGATGTGGCAAGAAGTTACTTGTATCAAGCGGCGCGCATGAAAGATGCTGGTGTACCATTCACGAAAGAGGCTTCTATTGCTAAGCTTTACTGTACTGAAGTGGCTGGCCGCGTAACGGACTGGGCGATTCAGGTGCATGGTGGTTACGGTCTTATGCAAGAGTATGACGTTGAGCGTTTTTGGCGTGACCAGCGTATTCTTCAGATTGGTGAGGGGAGCTCAGAAGTGCAGAGGATTGTGATTGCAAGGCAACTGGGTTGTTAAGTATCTCTTGTAAATGAATGCGAAAAGGCTGTTACAATGAGTGACAGCCTTTTTGTTTGGGTTTATGATGGTGTTTCAAGTTTAAAGAAAACAACAAAACGGTACATGTAATGAGCGATAAGAACCAGCAGTTTAGATCTGAACAAGATACAATGGGAACAGTAGAAGTTCCTTCTGAGGCGTATTGGGGTGCTCAAACCCAGCGTTCATTGCATAACTTTAAAATTGGTACGCAGAAATTTACACCGGATTTTGTACGTGCTTACGCATACCTTAAAAAAGCATGTGCTACAGTCAATGCTGACCTTGGTAAGTTGGAGCGTGAAAAGGCGGATGCGATCTGTCGTGCGGCGACTGAGGTTGTTGAGGGTAAGTTTAATGACCAGTTTCCTCTTGCTGTTTGGCAGACAGGTTCAGGTACGCAAACAAACATGAACGTCAACGAAGTGATTGCAAACCGCGCAATTGAAAACGAAGAAGGTGTGATCGGTTCTAAAGACCCAATTCACCCGAATGATCATGTGAATATGGGCCAATCAACAAACGATACATTCCCAACTGCAATGCATATTAGTGCAGTGCTTGCGGTAGAGGAGAAGCTTCTTCCAGCCCTTAAAAAGCTACAAACGGCTCTGCATGAAAAGTCTGAGTCATTCCGCCACATTATTAAAATTGGTCGTACGCACCTGCAAGATGCAACACCTTTGACGCTTGGCCAAGAGTTCAGTGGTTATGCAGCGCAGCTAACAAAAGGCATTGAGCGTGTGGAAGCAATTCTCCCAGAGCTTAAGGAGCTTGCGGTTGGTGGTACAGCTGTAGGGACAGGTATTAATACGCACCCAGAGTTTGATGCGCGTGTGGTGAAAGAAGTGTCTCGCCTAACAGGGCATGATTTTACTGTGGCGATGAATAAGTTTGAAGCGATTGCAACGCATGATGCAATTGTAAACGGAAGTGGTGTTCTAAACACGATTGCAACGTCATGCATGAAAGTTGCGAACGACATTCGTCTGCTTGCATCTGGCCCTCGTTGCGGTATTGGTGAATTGAATCTTCCATCAAACGAGCCGGGCAGTTCAATTATGCCAGGTAAGGTAAACCCAACGCAGTCTGAAGCTCTTACAATGGTATGTGCTCAAGTTATGGGGAACCATGTAGCAGTTACCGTTGCAGGGTCTAATGGTCATTTTGAGCTAAATGCATTTAAGCCTGTGATGATTCATAACTTCCTTGAGTCAGTTGATATCCTGAGTGATGCAATGGTGAGTTTTGCAGATAACTGTGTGGTTGGTATTCAGCCAAACCGTGAGAAGATTGACCATAACCTGACAAACTCTCTCATGCTTGTAACAGCACTGAACCCTGTGATTGGTTACGATAACGCAGCCAAGGTTGCGAAAAAGGCCCATGCTGAGAACACGACTCTGAAAGAATCTGCAATCTCTATGGGGCTTGTGGATGAGGTGACATTTGACAATGTTGTGCGTCCTGAAACAATGGTTGAGCCTCAGAAATAATTAAGCAATTAGCAGCTTTACTTTTTTCAAGCTCAAGTAGATGGACTACTACACGCTTTTCAAAAAGATAAACCTGCTAAACCTTAATTATTTCTGTGTATAGGTTATAGTTATGAATAAGCTTTTTTATCCATCTCCAAATCACGAGCCTCGCACAGAGGATATAAAGTACATTGTTGTACACGGGACATGGATGGAAAGTGATAAAGAGGCGCTTGAGCGCCTCTCATGCCCTCAGGCGAAGGTGAGTTGCCATTACTATATTGATCAGCAAGGCCAGCTTATTCAAATGGTGGCGGAGACCCAAGTGGCGTGGCATGCAGGTGTGAGCGCGTGGCGAGATGATGTCAGCTTGAATAAAAATTCAATCGGTATTGAGGTGTCTGTTCTGCCTCATCAAAAATTCCATGAATGCCAATATGAGACGCTTGAATGGCTCCTTAAAGACTTGAGGGAGCGTTATGCGCTCTCTACGGATGTTGTACTTGCACATAGTGATATTGCGCCGAACCGTAAAGATGATCCGGGGCGTGGTTTTGATTGGGGGCGCTTAGCCTCTCGGGATTTGGTTTTAAATAAACCTGAGTCTTTAGATGTAACAAATCCTGAAAGCCTGCGTGCGTTTGGCTATGTGGGCGAGGATGCTCATATCCTTAAAGCAGCAAAGTTGCGCTGGGGCTAATTACTCAGTTTTGTGAGCGCGCTTAATAAATTTCATCGCTTTTCTTGAAAATTTTCCAGCTGATACAAATGGCATGACTTTAGAAATAAGGGGCATGATCCATCCGTGAATCTGTAGGAAAAAGGCACCAAGGTATGTGCTCCCAAGCCATGCAAGCATGGCTGTAAAAAGATTAATAATGAAAATAACAATTCCAGCAAAAAATCCATAAATAGCTGTAATGAGGCTGGTGATACCCAGTGCGCTCATAATGCCAAGGAGCCATGTGATGATAGGTGTAATGATGGCAGCAAAGAATCCCCAAATGCTAACAGCAAGTGCACTGGTGAGCATAAAGGCCCATAGGTAAAGGCTGAAAGCGAGTACGAATATGATGGCGATCACATAAATAAAAATGCGCAAGACCTTGTTCTTCGGCAGCAGGCTGTGCGCTTGCTTGAGTTTTGCTTTAAAGATGCTAAAGAATTTTTGAATGTATTTCATATTTTAAAATTGCCTGCCCGATAAGCCGGGTTTTGTCTAGGGATGTTATTCGTCTGTCTCTATTTTTACAAATAAAGTATAGCACGTTACCCGTCCCTTCAAGCGAGCCACTTGTATATAGGGACCTATTTACGCTTGCACCGTGTGGGGTTTACCATACCTGTCCTGTCGCCAGTCCAGTGGTGCGCTCTTACCGCACCGTTTCACCCTTACCTTAAAAAGGCGGTCTGTTCTCTGTTGCACTTTCCCTCGGCTCTCACCGGATGGACGTTATCCATCACACTGCTCTGCGGTGCCCGGACTTTCCTCGCTCTTAAAATTAAGGTCGCAACATCCTGGGCAGGCATGGGCGACAGTATATGACTCTGATAAAAACTCAAGAAAATTCTACTTACTCATTGCTGCAAATATTTTATGTCTTCCGATGCTTGACTTATGTACGTCTTGGTACATGGCGCCTTCGCTTCTCAGTTATAAAATATTTTCACGGATGATTAAGCGAATTTGTGCCATGGGATTCTCTGGGATTTTTGATGATTTTCGTGGGTTTTGAGCAGTTATTCACAAAGTTATCCACAGGCGGACACGGCAGAAATATTAAGAAAAGTGCAAATTGGTGTTGCGTTATCCCATATTATCCCATAAGATTCCATTGTGTCCCAAATATCACCATGAGCGAACCAAATGTGAGGGATGCGAGAGAGAAAAGCCCATTTTTTATAGGGCTTGATGCAAAAAAGAGAGGCATGGAGAGACGTGACGGTATTTCTGTCTACATACGTCAATAACATTGATAAGAAAGGGCGGGTAAGTGTACCTGCTCCTTTCCGTGCCGAAATGATGGCGCAGTCTCGCCAGTCTGTTGTGATTTTTCCGTCTCGCAAAGAGGGCTTCCTGTTTGTGTGGGGGTATGATGATTTTCTCGCATTTGCTAAACGCATTAACAGTCTTCCTCCAATGTCTAAAGAGCGCCAACGTTTGAGCCGTACAATTCTTGCTGCATCTAAAAACATTACTTTAGATGGTGATGGTCGTATGATTCTTCCTTCTGATCTTCTGGAAGTGGCTAAGGTTGAGGATAAGCTTCTATTCGCAGGTCAGGGTGAGTACTTCACGCTTTGGAATCCTGAGCTATACGAACAGTGTCAGACTGCTGACGAAGAGCATTATGATGATGATCTAGAGACTCTATCAGAAGGGTGGGCGATTTAATGCATGATCCTGTAATGCTCACTGATGTGTTGAATTCAGCTGGAGAGCTTTCAGGGAAACGTGTTGTGGACTGCACTTTTGGTGGTGGCGGTTATACGAAAGTCTTTTTGGATCGTGGTGCTTCGGTTGTGGCGATTGATAAAGACCCTTCAGCTATTGAACGTTCAAAGGAATTTGTATCTGAGTATGGTGATAAGTTCCGTATTCATCACGGTAGTTTTAGAGAGTTGGATGATGCGCTTGCAGGTGAGGTTGCAGATGTGATTGTAGCGGACCTTGGCATTTCTTCATTTCAAATTGATCAAGCTGAACGTGGTTTTTCTTTCATGAAAGATGGGCCTTTGGATATGCGCATGTCTGCTGATGGTTTAAGTGCTGCAGATGTGGTTGCTGACTTTGAAGAGGAGCGTCTCGCAAATATTATTTACATGTACGGGGAAGAGCGTTTGTCTCGCCGTATTGCGAAAGCCATTGTAAGGGCGCGCAGTGAATCTCGTATTGAAACAACAACAGAGCTTGTAAAGGTTATTGAGTCTGCTGTTGGTCGCCCGAAGGGTAAAAAATCTAAGCATCCTGCTATGCGCACATTTATGGCATTGCGCCTGTTTGTAAATCAAGAATTAGAAGATCTGGAAGTCTTGCTGGAAAAGGCTATGCATAGCCTAAGCGAAGATGGAAAGCTTATTATCGTAACGTTTCACTCTCTGGAAGATCGTATTGTGAAACAGTTTATGCACCGTTTTAAAACAAAACCTGCTCAGGTGTCTGAAGTTTGGCCAGAGGCGGCAGCCTCTTTGCTGGATAAGGTTTTTGTTTTGCCAACACGCAAAAGCGTCAAAGTCTCAGAAGAAGAAGTTAAAAATAACCGTAGGGCAAGAAGTGCGCAAATGCGTGTTTTGGAAAGGGTTGCATGAATATTAAGTTGATGGATGTATGTATCGTCCTCTTCACTGGTCTATCATTTATCGCCATGGTGCATATTAAAACTGATGTGCAAGTGATGAAAGATAAGCGTGAGCGTTTGCTTGCAAGTGAGCGTGCCCTTAAAGATGAACTTCGTGTGCTAAAAGCAGAGTACTACCACGTTTCTCGTCCTGAACGTCTGGAAGCTGTTGCACGTCAAATTGGTATGGTGCCAATGGATATGGATCAGGTGAAACGTATCTCTTTTGATGGAGGCGAGCGTTTCTAATCTATGGCAAGGCGTCGCACAAAAAACAAGAATAAGCTCACCGATTTTCAGGTGAGGTTTTTCGTTTTTAAAGCCGTTATTGTTCTATGTTTTGTTGGTCTTTCTTATAAAGTTTTGGAGCTTGGTTTAGATAGTGCACGTGAGCCTAAGGCACCAAGTAACTTCGCGCAAAATACATTTGTTGAGCGTGGTACGATTTATGATCGTAATGGAATTGAACTTGCGCTGACTTTAGATGTTCATTCTCTTTATGCTGACCCTAAAATGATGCTAGATCATGATGAAGCCATTGCTTCTTTGAAAACACTCTTTCCTGATTTGAAGTGGGAAAAGCTTGAGGCACGAATTAAAACGCCAAAGCGTCGCTTTGTGTGGCTGAAGCGCAAGCTGACACCAGTGGAGGTTAAGGCTGTTTACCGTCTTGGTATTCCGGGGCTTGGCTTTAAAAAGGAAAAAGTGCGCTTTTACCCACATGAAAACCTATATGCTCACATGGTTGGTGGTGTGAATAATGCTGGTCAAGGTGCATTTGGTTTGGAGTACTACCAAAATAAACGTCTGTCTGGTGGTGAAGATTTAACTCTGACAATTGACTCTCGTTTGCAGGAACGTTTGCACTCTTCGCTTGCAAAAGTTATGGAGCAAGAAGGGACTTTTGCAGTGTGGGGCGTTGCTCTAAATGCAAAGACGCGTGAGGTTTTGGCAGCTGTGAGCATGCCTGATTATGATCCGAATGCGCTTGGTGATGCGAGTGAAGATGTTTTGAGAAACCGTTTTGCGCAGGGTGTATATGAGATGGGTTCTACGTTTAAAGTGTTCACACTTGCGCAAGCTTATGAGTTGGGTTTGATTGATGATGAGACAGAAATTGATGCACGTAAGCCAATCAAAATCTCTCGCTTCACAATTAAAGACTCTCACGCTAAAGAAAAAATTATGACGCCGGGCGAGGTTTTAAAGTTCTCATCAAACATTGGTGCGTCTCGTATTAGTGATATGATTGAAGTTGATCAGCTTAAAGATTTTTATGGCAGGATGTCTTTCCTTGGGCCTGTTGACTATGGTTTTGGTATGTCAGCGTCACCGCTTTATCCAAATCGTAAGTGGGGCCGTATCCATAAAATGACAATGAGTTTTGGTCATGGTATTGCCATTGCCCCATTGCAGCTTCTTGCAGGTTTTTCAGCTATGGTGACAGATGGTGAAGTAAGGCAGCCTAAGTTTTACATGGATGCGCCGGAAGATGAGCTTGTTTATCAGGTGGTTTCTGATGCTACAATCAAGAAAATGCGTGAGCTTTTGCATGAAGTCACTGTAACGGGTACAGCAAGACTTTCTAAGGTTGGTGGCTTTAATGTCGGTGGTAAAACAGGGACTGCGGAAGCCAGTGTTGCTGGTGGATATAATGAAGATCATCGTGTTTCTTCATATATAGGTGCGATTCCTATTGAAAATCCAGAGCTTATCGTGCTTATTATGGTGGATGAAAGCCAGAAAATTGGTGGAGGAGGGCGTATTGCTGCGCCTGCTTTTGCTGAATTTGTAAAAGGAAGTGTTCCAATTTTAGGAATGCGCCCAACGGTGCAGGAAGAGTGGCACCTTTTAGATAGAAGTGGAAAGAATGAATATGCAGGTCGAGCTAAAGGAGCTGTTGCCGGACTATAACGGTACGTCGCTTGCTTTTAAAGATGTTGTAAGTGATTCTCGTCAGGTGAAATCTGGCGATCTTTTTGTGTTTGATAAAGGTATTGGTGGCGATGCTGAAAAGTTTGTCTCTGATGCAAAAGCAAAAGGCGCAGGCCTTGCCATTACAAATGTGGATGGCGTGGGTGATATGCAGGATCCATTTCCGCTTGAGTTGATGGCGAAATTCTATGCTAAAAAATACCCGAATCGTATTGAAGAGCTTACAGCTGTGACAGGTACAAACGGTAAAACATCTGTGTCTTGGTTTGTAATGCAAATGATGTCTGTGCTCTCTGAGAAGAATGCGTGCCTTGGCACGATGGGTCTTTTTGTTGATGGTGAAAAGGGTGTGGAAACAGGTTACACAAGCCCGATGCCAAACCAGTTGATGAAAATTCTTTCTGATTTGAAAGATGAGAATGTTTCAAGTGTGTGTATGGAAGCATCCTCTCATGCGCTTGCACTCAGAAGGCTTTCTGGTGTTCAGTTTAAGGCAGCCGCCTTTACAAACTTGACGCCAGAACATTTAGATTTTCATGGAGACATGGAGCGTTACGCTGTTGAGAAGTTTCGCCTGTTTATGGAAATGCTGACGGAAGATGGGGTGGCTGTTCTTCCAGTGAATAAGCCGGAAGTTTTACCGCTTCTTGCAGGTCTTAAAGCTGGTGGCAGAAAAGTTTTAACATATGGTCCAGACTCGGCAGAGCTTGTTGTAAGGCAAACGTCTCTTACTGAGGCGGGGCAGGTTGTGTTGATTAAATATGATGACGTGCAGGAGGAAGTAGAGCTTCCGCTTATTGGTTCTTTCCAGGCTGAAAATATTGCGGCTGCACTCGGTATTATTATTTCACTTGGTGGTGATATAAGGGAGCTTATTAAAATGCTTCCAAGTATTCAGGCCGTACCGGGGCGTATGCAAGTGATTTCTGCTACGGCTGAAAATGCGCCAACAGTTGTTGTAGATTATGCGCATAGTACGGATGCTTTAGAAAAAGCACTTCAAGCTTTAAGGCCGCATGTAAAAGGTCAGCTCTCAGTTGTGTTTGGATGTGGCGGTAACCGTGATACATCTAAGCGAAAAGGCATGGCGCTTGCTGCGAAAAAATATGCTGATGTGACCTATATTACAGATGATAATCCGCGCCATGAGGATCCTGAGTTTATTCGATCTGAAGTGCATAAACATCATGTTGAAGCGCAAAATATTGGTGACCGTGAAAAAGCAATTTGTATAGCTATTGAAAATGCCTCTGCTGGAGATATTGTGTTGGTGGCAGGTAAAGGACATGAAACTGGCCAGATTGTTGGTGATCAGGTTCTGCCTATGAATGATATTGAAATTTGTGCAAACATTTTAGGAGGGGCAGTATAATGTGGACTTTGAGAGAGCTTAAGCGTGCCCTTGGGTTTGATGCGGTTGGCAAGGATGCAAACCTGGGTCGTATTTCTATCGATAGTCGTACCCTTGAAGATGGTGATATTTACCTTGCACTTAAGCGTGAGAAGGATGGCCACGATTATATTGAGGATGCACTAGATAGTGGTGCGTCTTTCGCTATCTCTGAACGAAAAGAAGATGAAGGTGACCCGCAAATTCTTGTGGTGGATTCAACTGAAAAAGCTTTGAATGATCTTGCAGATGCCCGTCGTGATTGGGCATACTTGCAGCGTGTTGCTATTACTGGAAGTGTAGGCAAAACAACTTGTAAAGATATGCTCTCTAAATCTTTAGGGGCGTATGCTTCTATTAAAAGTTTTAATAACCATATCGGTGTGCCTTTAACGCTTTCTAATATTCCTAAAGGGCAGCGTTTTGGTGTATTTGAAATTGGTATGAACCATCCAGGTGAGATTGTACCTCTTGCAGAGCTTGTTAAGCCTCATGTCGCCATTATTACAGCTGTAGCGCCTGCGCATATTGGTGCGTTTGAGTCGGTTGAGGATATTGCTGTTGAGAAGTTTTCAATTCTGCGCGGACTTGAGCAGGGTGGAGTACTCATTACAACATCTGAGTGCTATGAAGCTTATAAAGCTTATGTGCCAGAAGGTGTGAAAGTCTTGCTTGTGTCTTCTAAGGAAGATGCAAATGCAGATGCATCAGTGATGTCTATTAAGAAAGGTGGAAACGGTTATACGCTTGCGGTCAGTGTCATGAACGAACTGTTTACATTGTCTGTGCAGGATGTCGCCCCGGCCTTTTTGACCAATGCGCTTTTAACACTTCTTTGCACAAAGTATCTGGAAGCTCCAATGGAGAAGGCGCTTGCAACGCTTGAAAATTACGCACCAGTTGAAGGGCGCGGCAATATTGAAATGGTGGAAGGTGTCACTGTTATTGATGATAGTTATAACGCTAACCCTATGTCTATGAAGGCTGCACTTGAACGCGCGCTTTCTATGAAGAATTCAGCGGGGAAATGTTATGCCATTATTGGTCAGATGGGTGAGCTTGGGGATATGAGTGAAGAATTGCATAAATCTCTTGCTGAAACGGTGAACCAGTTTGATGGTGCTTATGTGGTTGGTGAGGATGCTAAAGTTTTGCATGATGTGCTAGATGCGAAGGTGCAAAAGGGTTTCTTTGATCAGGCAGATGATTTGCCATACGGTGAAATTTCTTCGCACTTGCATGATGGAGATATCATTGTTATTAAGGGCTCGAAAGTGATTACTTATACAACGCATGTTGTGAAGAATCTAAAGGCTGCCATCCAAAATAAAACAGAAGAAAAACATGCTGTATAACTTTATTTACCCTCTTTACGAACAGTTTACTGTACTGAACGTTCTTAAATATATTTCTGTGCGCTCAGGTGCGGCACTCTTTATGGCCTTTTTTGTGGTGATGATTATTGGGCCAGGCTTGATTCGTAAGTTTAAGGGACTTCAGCAGTCTAAAAAGACTGTGCGTGACGATCACCCTGAGGCAAGTGTGCAAGCAAAGCAAGGAACGCCAACAATGGGTGGTCTTATGATTATTATTGGTCTTCTTGCAAATGTGATGCTTTGGGCAGATTTAACGCAGCCGCTTGTGTGGCTGGTGAGTGCTGTGATTGTGGCATTTGGTCTTGTTGGTTTTCTGGATGATTACTGTGGTATGACAGGGCTTTGGAAAAAAGGTGTGCCGGGTAAGGTGCGTCTTGCTATTCAGTTTGTTGTTTGCTGTACGGTTTTGTTTGTGTGGGCAAAAGTTTCAGGTAATGCGGATGTCACAACTCTGTACTTCCCATTCTTTAAAGAGTTTTCAATTGATCTTGGCCTGATTGGCTACATGTTGTTTGGTTCGCTTGTGATGATTGGTTGTGCGAATGCGGTTAACTTAACGGATGGTCTTGATGGTCTTGTGAGTATTCCGGCTGTATTTGCAGCAGCGTCATTGGCCTTTATTGCTTACGCAGTTGGTCGTGTTGATTTTACTGAATATCTACATATTCCTTACGTTGCAGGAGCGGGTGAGCTGACGGTTGTTTGTGCGGCTCTCATTGGTTCTATTCTTGGATTCCTTTGGTTTAACGCACCGCCAGCGCGTATCTTTATGGGGGATACAGGTTCCCTTGTGATTGGCGGAATGCTTGGTTTTATTGCTGTTGCTGTGAAGCATGAAATTACATTTGCCTTTATTGCGGGCCTGTTTGTTATTGAGGCGCTTTCTGTGATGATTCAGGTGGGATCATTTAAGCTTCGTGGTAAACGCGTGTTTAAGCGTGCGCCAATTCACCACCATTTTGAACAGCTTGGCTGGCCTGAAACAACAATTGTTGTGCGTTTTTGGATTATTTCATTGCTCTTTGCGGTGATTGGTCTGGCAACACTGAAGCTTCGATAAGGAATAAAACGTGAACAGAGGATTCTCACTCGCCCGTAAACGTAATCCACTTCTTATTTGGTGGAAGAGTATTGATAAGGCATTGTTGGGGGTCTTTCTGTTGTGGCTTGCTGTGGGTATGCTTGCTAGTTCAATTGCATCCCCTGCAGTCGCGGATACGTACGGCGTGGGCCCGTTTTACTTTACAAAAAAGCATGCAATCTTCCTGTTTGGTGGTCTTGTAACAGCGCTTGGCCTGTCTCTCTTTTCTTTCCGTAATGTGCAGAAAGTTGCTGTACTCACTTATCTTGGTGCTATGGTTGGTTTGTTGCTGGTTCTGTTAATTGGTAAGGATGTAAAAGGGGCGAGCCGTTGGATTGAGGTTGTAGGCTTTACTGTTCAGCCTTCAGAGTTCTTAAAGGTCTCTTTTCCTGTTGTTGCTGCTATGATTCTTTCAAGTTTTAAGCAAAGAAGAGCGTTTGTTGTGGGGTGTTGCGTAACAGGTGCGATGCTTGCGCTTCATTCTGTTTTTCTATTTTTGCAGCCTGATTTTGGTATGACGTTGGTGGTTGCTATGTCATGGGTATTGGTGCTGTATTTCTCAGGGCTTCCGTATCGTGTCATGTTTTTGGTGGCAGGTTTGTTGCCGCCGCTTTGTGGTTTTGCGTACTTTACATTGTCCCATGTTAAAACCCGTATTGACACGTTTCTTTTCCCTGAATCTGGTGATGTGTATCAGATCTCTAAAGCTGAGGAGGCGCTGCTTTCTGGTGGTCTTTGGGGGAAGGGTATTGGTGAAGGCGTTGTGAAGGATACGGTTCCAGATGCACATACCGACTTTATTTTTACGGTGCTTGCGGAAGAGCTAGGGCTGGTGTTTTGTACTGTTATTCTTCTTTCTTTTGGTTACTTTGTGTTGCGGGCTGCATCGCGTGTAGCTGCGAAAACAGATGACCTTGAACGTGTGGTTGGTTTGAGCCTTCTTGGTTTGTTTGCTTTTCAGGTGATGGTGAATGTAGGTGTTGTTCTGCACATCCTTCCAACAACGGGTATGACATTGCCGTTTATGAGTTATGGAGGAACATCTACACTGGCGCTTGCGATTCTTGTGGGGACGGTTCTTTCAATTACTAAAAAAGAGAGTATGAAGGTACGGGGGAGGCGTCGTTAAATGAGCAAAACAGTTATCTTTGCTGTTGGGGCGTCTGGTGGTCATATTTTTCCAGCACTAGCAACAGCTCAGGTTTTAAGAGAGCGTGGTGTTGAGTCTCTCTTTGTTCTTGGTGGTGAGAAGTTCTCCGAGAAAATTACTGAAGAGGGATTTTCTGTTCGCATTGTAAAAGCGCTTCCTTGGAATGGTAAGGGTAAGCTTGGTAAGTTGAAGGCTCTTGCTGCTTTGAGCCTTGCAGTTATAAAATCTGTATTTTTAATTTTGAAAGTTCGTCCAGTTGCTGTGTGTGGAACAGGGGGGTATGCCTCAGTTGCTCCAGTGCTTGCAGGTAAGTTGATGTTTAGGCGAACAGCTGTGCATGAGCAGAATGTTGTGCCGGGTATGGCAACAAAGCTATTGAGCCGTTTTGTTGATGTGGTTTGTATTTCTTTTGAGCGTACTGAGAGGTACCTTCCAAAAGCAAAGGGTAAAACTATGATGACGGGAAGCCCGCTTCGTAAAGATGTGGTTTCTTATTTTGATGGTGATGTGGAGCGTGATGATAAATCGCTCAGTATGCTTGTGACTGGTGGAAGTTTGGGCGCGCATTTTTTAAGTGTAGCTGTGCCTGAGGCTTTGGCAGGTCTTTCTGAAAATTTACGCGGTAAGATACGTATTTCTCATCAGGCTCGCCCTGAAGATGTGAGTGATGTTGTAAAGGCGTATGAGCAGGCGGGTGTTTCTGCGGAGGTGGTGCCTTTCTTTGATAACATGAAAGAGAAAATTTCTCAGGCTCATGTGGTTGTGGCGAGGCCGGGCACAAGCACGCTTCTTGAGGTGTCTCTTGCTGGGCGCGCTGCAATTTATATTCCGCATGAAATGGCAGATGGTCACCAAGTAGCCAATGGTGAGGTTGTGCGTGATGCGGGAGCAGGGCTTTTGTTCAGGCAGGCAGAGTTGGAAGGTTCTGAGCTTTTACAAAATACCATTCAAAACTTGCTTGAAGATTCTAGTGAGCGAGGCCGTTTAGAAAAGGCTGCCAAGGCTTTTGCGCAGAGGGATGGTGCTGAGCAGTTTGCAGACTGCATACTGAAGTAGTTCTTGTCCTTGAACTGCCTGACTTTTTAGCAAAAAAAATCAAAAACTGGTGCTCTTTTTCATGGGCAATATGTAGTTTTTTGCGTACAATGAAAATCTACATGTAGTACGTCAATGTGTGAGGAATAAATGGTGCAAAATTCGCAT
>JAYZXF010000012.1 GCA_036141575.1 Pseudomonadota bacterium
TTCAAATGGTGGTGCAGCAACCTCTTTAAGCTTAAACCCTTACGGTGGTCAGGTAAGTATTGCAGATCATGTTTCAGCAACCCTGAACCTGAATGGCAATAATATTGTAAAAGTATTGGACCCTGTTGCTGATCATCATGCAGCAACAAAAGGCTATGTAGATGCACAAATCGCCTCTGGCGGTGCTGATAACCTTGGTAACCATACGGCAACGCAGAATTTGGTTACAGGTGGTTATTATATCTCTAATGATGGTGACGATGAAGGTTTTTATGTGAGAGCTGACGGTAATGCTTCTGTTGGTCCTGCCGGAACCGTTGGTGCTGCAAGGTTATCTGTTGCAGGTGCTCTTAAAATTTCAAGTGATGGTAATGGATGTAATGCTGCTAATGCAGGTACATTAAAGTACGTAGGAGGGTATTTACACATTTGTGATGGTACTCAACTGCGCTATTTAAGTGAACTTGGTCAACGTGCTGCTGTTGCAAACGTTGATATGGCAAGTAATACGATTATAAACGTTGCCACGCCAGTAAATACTGAAGATGCAGCAAATAAGGCTTATGTAGATGCCGCTGTTGCTTCTGGCGGTGCTGATAACCTTGGTGACCATACGGCAACGCAGAATATTATTCTGGGCTCTAATGTCCTAACAAATGATGAAACGCTGAACGCGGGCGGAACCGTTAATGGTATTACGCTAACAGGTACGCGAATCAACCAAGAAGGTTACAGTGGTGGTGGAGGTTTTGTTGGCATAACTGTAAATAACAGAGCCACAACAGGTGAATCAGGAATTATTTTCCAAAATGGGCCAACGGTAAACCGAGGCTCTATTCTTGCAAGAACATCAGATGCAGGGGCAACATCATCAGAAATGGCTTTTGTTATTAGGGATAATGACTCGTACGAAGAAAGAGTCACGTTAACACGTGATGGCTTAGGTATTGGTACGGCCTCTCCATCATCAACGCTTCATGTGGCAGGTGACTCAACGGTATCTGGTATCTTTGAAGTTGATGGTGATAATAATAGAGGTATCTCTATTATGCGTTATGCAGATTTTGTTCAGCCGATGGCTTTGCGTGTTCATGCAGAAGGATCAGGAACAGCAAACCAAGCCTTCTTCTTCCCAACTCAGGCTATTTCAGGGACTCAAGTTGGTTACGTTGGGGTTGGTGTAAACCCTGCAGAGGTTCCTCCTCAGTCTCGCTTGCATGTTTACGGTGATCTTCAGGTTGGTAATGATAGCGCAGCCTGTAGTGTGGGTAAAGCCGGTGCAATTCGTTATAACTCTGGCGATATTGAATTCTGTAATGGTACAGCATGGGCGTCAGTTGGTGGCACAGGTGCGGACAACCTTGGTGACCATACGGCAACGCAGAACATTGAGCTCGCAGGCAACTGGCTTTCAGGTGATGGTGATGCTGAAGGTGTTCAGGTTCATAACGGTGGTGGTGTCGGCCTTGGTGTTGCCGCAAGCGCTGATGGTATTAATTTGCATGGTTACCGCGTACGTATTTTAGATCCTGGCGGGGCATCACAAGCAACGCATATGTTTATACGCAATGATGCAGGTAGTGATTTAGACTTTATTTCTTACCATACAGACCATGTTGGTGGAAGACTCTTTAATGTGGACGCTGGCGGTGCTGCTATTGCTTATGGAGGTACGGGCAGGTTAGCTCTGGGTACAACGGCGAGTCAGCCCATGTCTTTCAGCACAAACAATGCTGAGCGCATGCGTATTAATAGTGCAGGTAATGTAGGTATTGGAACTGATAGTCCATCAAGCACACTTCATGTAGCTGGTGATGTTCAGATTGGTAACTCAAGTGCGACATGTGCCGCTACAACAGCAGGTGCCATTCGCTATAACTCTGGTGATGTAGAGTTTTGTAATGGTTCAGCTTGGGCCTCAGTTGGTGGCTCAGGTGCGGATAACCTTGGTAACAAACAAGACTTTGCAAATGGTTATAGTAACTTCCTGCGTTTAGGTATTGATGCCAATAATAATGAAACGAGCGCCTATGCGGGGTATCTGATTTTTAATGATTTAGCGGATACGGCGACAGCAAACCAAGCTTCAGCATATTTTGCATATGATGAGCGTGTTAGTGGTATTAAAATTGGTACAGGTAATGTGCAGTCAGCGACTGACGCAACAGCTATTTATCTAAAGTCTGACGGTAAGTTTGGTATTGGTACAGAGTCTCCATCAAGTACGCTTCATGTTGCGGGTGACCAGCGCCTAGATGGTAACCTGATTTTTAGCCCTGAAAATAATGGTTCGAATGATCAGACGTCTATTGAGGTGGAAGGGACTGCAAGTCTCGCACTTTATGCAGACAGTGTGATTAACTTTTATGAAAGTGATGATGATATTCGCAAAATGCGATTTGATCTAAACAATGCGCAAATGACGATTGGTAATAACGCTCAAGAGGCTTCTTCTACGCTTTATGTGGATGGTGATATTCAGTTGGGTGACCAAAGTCATGCATGTGTGGCAGCTAAAGCTGGTGCGATTCGTTATAACTCAGGTAATGTAGAATTTTGTAACGGTACAGCTTGGGCTGCTCTCTCGTCTGCTTCTGGTGTTGGTAATGCTGGTGGTAATAACACTGAGGTGCAGTACAACGGTGCAGGTACGCTTGCAGGTCACGCTGACTTTACGTACAACGGTGCGGGTATGCTTGCTCTTACGGGTGACCCATCAACAAGTCTTTATATTGATAACAATGCAGCCACTGGTTACGGTATTAGCGTGAATGCAGGTCACGCCAATAACAATGTCAGTGCAATTTCTGCTGTAAATGCAGGTGATGCAGGTACGGCAGTGTATGGTGGAAGCACTTCAGCATCAGGTACAACGTTTGGTGTACGTGGTGATGTCGCTAGCCCGAACGGAACAGCGATTCAAGGTTATGCATCCTCTTCAACAGGTGCAACAAAAGGTGTGTATGGTCAAACTCAAAGTGCCTCTGGTATTGGTGTGATGGGTTATGCAGGTCACGCATCTGGCGGTATGGGTATTTATGGTGAAACCGCTGCAAGCGGTGGCGCAGCTATTATGGGTTATGTCGGTAATGCCACAAGTACTGCAACAGCAGTTTATGGTGAAACAGGTAGTAACGCTGGTGCGTCAGGTGTGATGGGTTACGCCACAAATGCAGCCGGCACGTCAATTGGTGTAACAGGTATTACAGGTAGTGCCAGCGGACATGGTGTTTATGCTGATAATACAGCCGGCGGCCCAGCTATTGGCGTTGGTACGGGTAATATTGCTCTATCTGATAGTTATATT
Organism: Pseudomonadota bacterium; assembly: GCA_036141575.1. Taxonomy (NCBI): domain Bacteria; kingdom Pseudomonadati; phylum Pseudomonadota; species Pseudomonadota bacterium. Next base: position 3,308 of record JAYZXF010000012.1, read on the forward strand.
TCTAACGATGGTGGCGATGAAGGTATCCGTATTGATAATAATGGTAACGTGGGTATTGGTACCACGTCACCAGACTCGCCTCTGCATGTAGTTCAAGGGGGTTCATCTGGTGCTGGTATTGTATCTGTAAGGCATGGTGGGGCAGCTGTTGTTCGTGTACGTAGGACTAATGGTACAGAAGCTCTCCCAACTGCTGTTCTTGCCGATAATGTTATTGGTAACTTTAGTTTCCAGGGGTATGCTACAACGGATTATCTTGATACAGCGTCTGCAGCAATTAAAGCGATTGCAGAAGAAAACTTTACAGATTCAACAGGTGCTGCAGCCTTAAGGTTTGATACACGCCCAACCGGTGTAGCCGTTGCTACTGAGCGTATGCGTGTTACATCTGAAGGTTTGGTTGGTATTGGTACGGATAGTCCATCAAGCACACTTCACGTGGCAGGTGATATTCAAGTTGGTAACTCAAGTGCGACATGTGCCGCTACAACGGCTGGTGGTATGCGTTACAATGGCGGTGCTATTGAATATTGTAATGGCACGGCTTGGACAGGCCTGGCTGCTGGTGGCGGTGATAACCTTGGTAACCATCAGGCTGCTCAGAATATTGCTATGGGGAGCTATAGAATTAGTGCAGATGGAGATGAAGAAGGCCTTGCTTTTAATGCAAACGGTACAGTTTCTGTTTCTGCATCAGTGGTGGGAAGCTCTTTATATGTAGTTAACTCTACTTCGAATGGTTCTGCAGTGGGAGCAAGTGCTCCTGCTTTAGGGGCTGCCTTTTACACATATCTAAATAATTCAGCAAGTCGTGGTTACCGCGCCTATGTAGACGCATCTAGTGCATCAGGATTATTTGTGGAAGCTATTGCTGCGAATTCAACAGGTGGTGTCATTAATGCAAACCATGCTGATGCTGTTGGTTTAAGTGTTCGAAATACCAACGCAACAGGAAAGGCGATTGTTGTGCCGAGTGGCCTTGTTGGTATCGGTACGGATAGCCCATCAAGCACACTCCATGTTTCAGGAACACTTATTGTTGCAAATGGCGGTGAGGCTTGTGCGGCAACAACTGCCGGTGGTATGCGTTACAATGGTGGTGCTATTGAATTTTGTGATGGCTCATCTTGGACAGCTCTAGGTGCAGCTGGTGGCGGTGATAACCTTGGTAACCATCAGGCAGGTCAAACAGTGGTTCTGAATAATAATAGAATTGCCAATGATACAGGTGCGAATGAAGGTATTAGTATTGATGGAAACGGGCGAGGGACGTGGGGCTTTTACGCTGATCCTTTAGATGGTCCTGTCGGTTTAACGTTGAATAGTTTGACAGGTACAAATGGAACGACACCTTCAATACACTTTGCTCAAAACTGGACAACTATGGGGCATGTATCTGCTGTTTATGATGGTTACTATAGTGGTCAGCATAATGCACATATGCGTATTTCAAACACATCAAACACGCAAATTTGGCTAGATGCTGCAGGCCTTGTAGGTATTGGTACAGAAGACCCATCAAGCACACTTCATGTTGTTGGTGACGGTACATTTAACGGTGAAGTCTTCGCAACGCAGTTTAACGGTAGCTCGGATGAGCGCCTGAAAGAGAACATCCGTACAGTGATGAACCCTATTGAACTGATCCGTAAGATCCGTGGTGTGTTCTTCACATGGAAAGAGAGTGGTAAAGAAAGCTCGGGTGTGATTGCCCAAGAGGTACAAAAAGTCATGCCTCAAGCTGTGAAGCAGCGTCCTGATGGCATGCTGTCTGTTGAATACGATCAGCTGATTGCACCACTTATTGAAGCTGTGAAGATTCAGCAAGATGAAATTGAAGCTCTGAAGGCACAAAACGCTGACTTACTGGAGCGCGTGAACAATCTGGAGGGTAAATAAATGAACTTCCAGAAAATGAACATTACACAAGGTGTAGGATATAAGGCTATGAAAACAAAAACACTAAAGCGCTTATTTATTTTAACAACACTCATGATGCTGCCACTGGTTGCCACTGCGCAAACCTGTCCTGCAGCGCCTGTGGGTGATGTAAAAGATCCTGTATTCCAGCTTATTGCAAATGCAAGTGATCGTTTTCAGATTGGTGCAACAGACTCTGTAAGTAGCACAATTCGAGGTGCGATGGTTTGGGATGATACCAATAGCACAATTGCTGTTTGTGATGGCACAAATTGGGTAACGCTTGGGTCTGGCGGCGGTGGCGCAAATGCTCTAGATGATTTAACCGATGTGACAAACGATGGTGACAGTCAGTTATTTGCACGTGGAGTTGCGGATCCAACAACAATGACACAAAGTGTTGTGATTGGTCAAAATGCGGCTGTGAATGCAACTGGCAGTCTTACAAACAGTGTGTTTATTGGTTGGGAAGCAGGTGGTCGAGCTGTAAACCCTGACGGTAATATGCTTGGAAACACAGTGATGGGTGCCCGTGCAGGGTATGGGCTGAGCCATAATGCCAATGATAACACCATTATTGGTTATCAGGCTGGTCAAGGTGTTGAAAATGGCGATGAAAACGTACTTATTGGTAAGCTTGCGGGTAGTAATATTGTAGGCGGAGGACGTAACATTATTATTGGTTCTAATACTTCAGCGCTTGGGCCAACAGTATTTGATACTCTAAATATTGGTAATACAATTTATGGTGATACCAGTGAGACAACAGTGGGTATTGGTGTTGAGTCTCCATCAAGCACACTCCATGTAGCAGGTGATGTTCAGATTGGTAACTCAAGTGCAACATGTACAGGCACAACAGCCGGTGCGATGCGCTATAACGGCGGTAACATTGAGTTCTGTAATGGTACAGCTTGGGGCGCTATGGGTGGCGGCGGTGATAACCTTGGTAACCATACTGCAACGCAAAATATCCAACTTGGCAGCTATTACCTAAGTGGTGATGGCGGTGATGAAGGGATTACTGTTGATAGCACTGGTCAGGTTGGTATTGGTACGGCCTTTCCATCTGAAACATTGCATATTATGGGTACTATTAGAGCGGAAAGTAACCTCCCTATTATGTCTCTCTTTGATATAAATGGTGGAGTTGATCTAAAGCGCTGGGACTTGCGTGTAGAATCTGGTGGTATATTACGTGTTCAAGCTTTAAGTGATACAGGTTCTGGTGGTGGTCAAATTATTGACTTTGGCAGATCTGCTAATAATGTGGCATATGCAAAATTTGGTAATAATATCCCAGCACTATATGTAGATGTGATTAATGATGATGTTGGTATTGCTACAGATAGTCCATCAAGCACCCTTCATGTAGCTGGTGATATCCAAATTGGTAACGATAGCGCGACGTGTGACAGTGATCGTGCTGGTGCAATCCGTTATAATGGCGGCGTACTCCAGTTTTGTAATGGTACAGCTTGGGGCACGCTTGGTGTAGCAGGTGGTGGTGATAACCTTGGTAACCACCAGGCTGGTCAAAATATTCAACTTGGTAATTATTACCTAAGTGGTGATGGTGACGATGAAGGAATTACTGTCGCGAATGATGGTAAAGTTGGTGTTGGTTCTGGAGACCCTGCACAAAACCTGCATGTTTATGACTCTGCAGCCGAAGGTGAAATTATTGTTGAGGGTGACGAGACAAAATGGTCTGGTTTAACGTTAATAACAGCAGGTGATGGTCAGACAACGCATTCTAATGCAGGCGCTAAAGCTTGGTCTATTTATGCTGGTGGAGAAAATTATACAAACGTGGCGCAACGTGAAGATTTAGGTTTTTCTTACTGGAATGGTGCAAGCTGGAAAGTTCCTATGATGATTAAAGATGGCGGTAATGTTGGTATTGGTACTATTGAACCTTCAACAACACTTCATGTGGATGGCGCTGCGCGTGCAGGATCTTTCCAGTGGGAAGATGGTGTAAACCGTATTACCAATAATGATGGTGGCGGTAACGTAAATATCCGCTTTGGTCATGAACATGATGGTGGCCAAGTCTTTACCCATGCTGGTGGTGCGGCTGAAATTGAATCTAATATTGATAACGTGAGCAATACATACCTAGATTTCAGAGTATCCTCTAACCCTGGTGCGGGAACTGGTCAACCAGTCACGTGGGGCTCGCTCTTCCGTATTAGTAAAGATGATGTAACGTTTGATGGTACCTCTCTGCTAGGGGGCGGTGCTGATAACCTGGGTGACCATGTCGCGACACAAGTGCTAGATATGGGGTATAACTCTATTTCTAAAACCAGTTATATTTCAGTAAATGATGGTGTGAACAGTAATTATGGTTTCATTACTGAGGCGGGCCTTGATGGTATTGGTTTAACGGGTAATTCAGCACGACTAAATGATCCTGAGTTTTATGTAAGCGATTCTGGTAGAATTGGTATTGGTACAACAGCGCCAAGCACAATTCTAATGATTGAGAATAATGGTTCAACAGTGGTGCGTGCAAGAGGGCATGATAATTCAGCTATCCAAGGTGCTCCTTATTATATTTCTGAAAAAGCTCGTGGAACAAAAGCTGCCCCACTTGCTGTACAAAGTGGAGATAACCTCGCAGCTTATGAAATGGGTGGTTATGATGGCTCAGGTTATACAGGGGCAACAGCATCTGTAAAAGCATTGGCAACAGAAAACTTTACCAATAGTGCACATGGTACGGCCTTGCGTTTTGAGACAACGCCAGAAGGAACAATTACGCGCCAAACACGTATGTATATTGGTGCTGATGGCAATGTAGGTATCGGCACACAGGCACCATCTAGCACATTACATGTTATTGGTGACTCATACTTGGGTGCGGCGTCTTCAGTGCAAAGAACATTTGTTTCATCTTGGGGGGTGGGGTCTGATATAGATACACTCCTTCCTGGTTCGACATCGGGGCCATTCTTAGAAGGTGGATCAAACAGTCATATGGTCTTCTCTCTAAGAGATAATGATGCAAATGATGGTTTCTACTTTGTCGGTACAGGAGGTAACTATGGGACTGATAATACTCGAGATGAAGCATTGATGACCATTCAGAGTGACGGTGATGTAGGTATTGGTACAACAGCGCCGAATGGTACGTTGCATGTCAATAGTACATCTGGTGATGCAATCTATATTGCAAGTGGCCTTGTGAATGGTGCTGATATTAGAATGGGTGCAGCAGGTTTTCTACTAGCTGATGCTTCAGTACATGTAGGTTTGGATGGAACAAACTCTTCTACAACGTCTAAATTTAGAATTGTAAAAGATGTCACAACTGATCCTGGCTCTGCTCCCTCAGTATTTGATGTGAGTGAGTCAGGTGCTGTTGTTGCCAGTGGTACCGTTACAGCCACTGGTTTTATAAACAGTTCGGATAAACGCCTTAAGGATGAGATCCGCACGGTCATGAATCCTCTGGAAATTGTCAAGAAACTTCGCGGTGTGTTCTATAAGTGGAAGGACTCTGGAAGAGAAAGCGCAGGTGTTATTGCACAGGAAGTACGTGAAGTGCTGCCAAGTGCTGTGCATGAGCGCGAAGATGGGATGCTTGCTGTAGAATATAACCAATTGATTGCACCGATGATTGAAGCCATCAAGCTGCAACAAGAACAGATTGACGCTCTGAAAGCTGAAGTTGAGGAATTAAAACGAGCTCAATAAGTACAATAAAAATAAAAAAAAGATAAATAAAAACGTGTGTGGAAGCTGTGTATAAAATAATAGGGAAACTAAAAAGGACTCTGTTGCTACTAGGGGTACTGTGCGGTGCCTCTTTCAGCGTTTATGCGGCCGATGGTCATGTTGTGGCACACACAGCGAATGTTAATATTGATGAGCATGGTATTTGCTACAATGTAGATAATCAACACCTTTCCACTGAAGCTATCTTTGTGCCAACAAAAACTCTGACAGAATGGCAAAGTTTTATCGATGAGGCTCCAGAAAATGTAACGCTAATTTCTTGCAATGACCTTGCCTGTCTTAACCCTGCAAATGTCAATACAATTGGTCCGGCAGGGTCTATTTGTGATGGGATGTTAATTGTTGACAATGCAATGCTGCATACAGCTGCTTCCGCTGTGGTGGGTGGGGATGAATCATACGATATAAATCATGCAGGTACAGAGTACTCATTTGCAGATACTGCAAATAATGTCTTTACAGGACAAGTGACAGACTATGACAGCCTGTTTGAGAACACTGCCTTTAATGGTGATATTGGCTATTGGGATACCCGCAGTGCTGCAAACTTTAATGACACATTTAGAGGGGCTTCATCCTTTAACCAAGATATTAGTGGTTGGGATACGTCAAGTGCCTCAACAATGAGTCAAACATTTAGAGATGCCACAGCCTTTAACCAAAATATTGGTTCATGGGATATGAGCAATGTGACGTCTATATTTGGAATGTTTAGAGGAGCGACAGCCTTTAATGGAGATATTACAGGCTGGGATGTGAGTAATGTAAGCTCAATGCGTAATGCTTTCCAGGGGACGGATTCATTCAACCAGCCAATTGGTGTTTGGACAACGTCATCTCTTTCAAACTTAGGTTATACATTTAGTGGCGCAGACGCCTTTAACCAAGACCTTTCAGGTTGGGATGTAAGTGGTGTAACTGACATGAATAGTGCATTCTATAGCACTGATGCCTTTAACCAAGATCTATCGGCATGGGATGTAAGTTCTGTAACTAATATGCCGAGCATGTTCTCTAATGCAACAGTATTTAATGGCAATATCACGACTTGGAATACGGCAAGTGTAACAAATATGGCGAGTATGTTTGCTGGCGCGCCTGCCTTTAACCAGAATATTGGATCATGGGATACAGGCAATGTAACCAACATGGCGAACATGTTTGATAATGCCACAAACTTTGATGGTAATATTGGTAGTTGGGATACAAGTAGCGTTGATAGCTTTGCATATATGTTCAGAAACGCACAAAGCTTCAACCAAGATGTAGGTAGCTGGAATACAGCAAGTGCAACAAACATGGCTCGCATGTTTAACAACGCCGATGGTTTCAACCAGGATCTAAATAGCTGGGATGTAAGTAACGTTACCAATATGGAGTACATGTTCCAAAGTACATCTGGTTTCTCAGGAGATATCTCGAGCTGGGATGTGAGTAATGTGGTAACGATGGAAGCTATGTTTGCTGGTATGGCTTACACAGGTGATATTTCAGCATGGACCCCAACAAGTCTTGAAAACATGAGGGCTATGTTTGATAACGGTAGCTTTGGTGGTGATATCTCAGGCTGGACTACGCCAAACCTAACAAATATGAACGGTGCTTTTGGGCGTAACACTGCCTTTGTTTCAGATCTGAGCAGTTGGGATGTCTCTAATGTAACAGATATGACGAACCTGTTTTATAATACAGACAGCTTTGTTGGCGATATTTCTGGTTGGGACACCTCAAGTGTAACAAGTATGAGTGGTATGTTTTATGGTCACGATAATTACAATATTGACCTGAGCAGTTGGGACACAACCAATGTGACGAACATGAACAACATGTTCAACGGTGCAACATCATATAACCAAGACCTATCAGGTTGGTGTGTGCCAAATATTGCCACTAAGCCAGGGAACTTTGATTTAGGTGCAACAGCGTGGACTGGTGACCCTGACACACGCCCACAGTGGGGTACATGTCCGGCTCTGGATGCAGCATGTTTCAACCCTGCAAACGTAAATACAATTGGTGCAGAGTACTCGATTTGTGAGGGTATGCTGATTGTAGATAATGCAATGCTCCGCGCAGAAGCATCAGGTAGTGCAGGTGGTAATGGATCATTTGATATTGTAGGTCCAGATAGCAATACATACACCTTTGCCGATAGCACGTATAATGTCTTTACTGGTCAGGTAACAGATATGAGTGACCTCTTCAGAGGCACGTCATTCAATGGTGATATTGATTACTGGGATACAAGTAATGTGACAGATATGGCTTGGATGTTCGCAAATAACAGCTCCTTCAACCAATATATTGGGAGTTGGGATACAGGTAATGTAACAGATATGGCTGTGATGTTTATTAGTACAGCCTTTAACCAAGATATTAGTAGTTGGGACACAAGCTCTGTGACAGCCATGGGTGGAATGTTCCAGAACAGCTCAGCCTTCAACCAAGATATTGGCGGATGGGATGTGAGCAATGTCACCAATATGGATACCATGTTTGCAGGTACAAGTGCCTTCAACCAGAACATTGGCAGTTGGGATACAAGCGCAGTGACAACAATGAATGGTATGTTTAACTGGGCAACAGCCTTTAACCAAGATTTAAGCGGCTGGTGTGTAAGTAATATTGCCTCTGAACCATCAAACTTTGATGATGGTGCCGGTAGCTGGACCGATCCGAAGCCTGTATGGGGCACATGTCCGGCTCTGGATGCAGCATGTTTCAACCCAGCAAACGTGAATACAATTGGTGCAGAGTACTCGATTTGTGAGGGTATGCTGATTGTAGATAATGCGATGTTACGCGCAGAAGCTTCAGGTAATGCAGGTGGTAATGGGTCATTTGATCTTGTAGGTCCAGATAGCAATACATACACCTTTGCTGATAGCACATATAATGTCTTCACCGGTCAGGTGACGGATATGAGCGACCTCTTCAGAGGTACGTCATTCAACGGTAATATTGGCTACTGGGATACAAGTAATGTAACTGACATGGCTTGGATGTTTAATGGTAACAGTTCATTTGACCAAGACATTGGTAGCTGGGATACAAGCTCTGTAACAGATATGGCTGTGATGTTCCTGGGTACCTCATTTAACCAAGACATTAGTGGCTGGGATACAAGCTCTGTAGTAAGTATGGGCGGTATGTTCCAAAACAGTGCTGTGTTTAACCAAGATATTAGTGGCTGGGATACAAGTAATGTAACCAATATGGATACCATGTTTGGTGGTACAAGTGCCTTCAACCAGAACATTGGCAGCTGGGATACAAGCGCGGTTACATCAATGAATGGTATGTTTAACTGGGCAACTGCCTTTAACCAAGATTTAAGTGGCTGGTGTGTAAGCAACATTGGTTCTGAGCCTTCAAGCTTTGATGATGGTGCAGGCAGCTGGAGCGATCCAAAACCTGTATGGGGCACATGTCCTGTTTTACCAACACATGCAGAATGTTACAACGCGGCGAACGTGGGTACAGTTGGTACATGGCAAGGCTGTAACGGCATGCTGATTGTAAGTACGGCTCAGCTGCGTGCAGAAGCATCAGGTAATGCAGGTGGTAATGAATCGTTTGATCTTGTAGGTCCAGATAGCAATACATACACCTTTGCTGATAGCGCATATAATGTCTTTACAGGTCAAGTTACTGATATGAGTGATCTATTCAGATCCACTACATTTAATGGTGACATTGATTACTGGGATACATCTAATGTAACGGATATGCACTGGCTCTTTGCTTACAACACTACCTTCAACCAGCCAATTGGGAGCTGGGATACATCTAATGTAACAGATATGTACTGGCTCTTTGCTTATAACTCTGTCTTTAACCAGCCGATTGGAAGTTGGGATACGAGTTCAGTGACACAAATGAACTATATGTTCCGTGCGGCAACTGGTTTCAACCAAGATATTGGGGCTTGGGATACTGGCGAAGTCACGAATATGGAGAGTATGTTTGATGGTGCTTCTGCATTTAACCAAGACCTTTCTGGTTGGTGTGTAAGTAACATTGGTAGTGAGCCGTTCTTCTTTGATCAGGGTGCCACAAGTTGGACAGAGCCTCAGCCTGTATGGGGAACATGTCCTGGTGGGCCTCCTCCTGTTGTAACAGACTGTTTCGCGCCAGCAAGTGTTGGCGGTGTCGGGGATACAGGTACCGTATGTGAGGGTATGCTCATTGTTGATAACACAACTCTACGTGCTGTCGCATCTGCGAGCGCGGGTGGTGATGAATCATTCAGTATTGATGCCGGTGGTACGTCTTACACATTTGCAGATGATGCCAATAATATCTTCACAGGTCAGGTAACTGATATGAGTAACCTATTAAGGTCTACAAGCTTTAACGGTGATATTGGTTACTGGGATACTGCAAATGTAACAACTATGCAGAACCTGTTCTACTCAGCATCAAGCTTTAACCAGGATATTAGTGGTTGGGATGTAAGTAGTGTGACCAATATGTATAGCACATTCTATGGCGCTTCAGCCTTTAACCAGCCTATTGGCAGTTGGGATGTCAGTAGTGTGACAAACATGTATGGTATGTTCTATAATGCTTCAGCCTTTAACCAGCCTCTTGCGACTTGGAATACTGCAAGCGTAACGAATATGGCAAGAGTGTTCTATGGTGCTGCGGTCTTTAACCAAAATATTGGTGGCTGGAACACGGCTAACGTGACGGATATGAGTTATATGTTCCGTGATGCCGGTGCCTTCAACCAGCCTATTGGTGGCTGGAACACGGCTAACGTGACGGATATGAAATATATGTTCTATAACGCTGATTCCTTTAACCAGAGCATTGGTGCTTGGAATACCTCTAATGTAACTACTTTTGGTAATATGTTCCAAAACAATAGTGGATTTAACCAGCCTATTAGTGGATGGAATACTGGTTCAGCAACGCATATGCATAGTATGTTCCGTAGTGCGACAGCGTTTAACCAATATATTGGTGGCTGGAATACCTCAAACGTTACTAACTTTGTAAGAATGTTTGATGGTGCAACATTATTTAACCAGAATATTGGTGGCTGGAATACAAGCTCAGCAACAAACATGACAGAGATGTTTGATGGGGCCTCATCATTTAACCGCCATCTAAATGGTTGGTGTGTGAGTAATATTGGTAGCGCGCCAAGCTATTTTGATAGGAATGCAACCAGTTGGACAGCGACAAGACCTATATGGGGATCATGTCCGTAAAATTAATGTTTAATATTATAAGTTGAAGTAATAAAATAAAATTTTTTAAAAAGTTTTTCTTTTTATATAATGAAGTGAATTAAAAAAGGTATTACATGCGTAAAGTTTATATAATTGCAGCAGTTTTATGTGCGATAGCCACGCTATCTTATGCGCAAAGCTCACGTACAGGTGAGGGAGTTAGCCGTCAGGTGACTGCTCTCAAAAATATGATGGAAAGTCATGCTGATAGTGTCGCAACGCAGATTAGTGGTATTACGACGCGTTTAGGAAGCTTAGAGGCAGTAGAAAATGCGCGCACGGCATGTTTTAACATGACGGGTGAATCTCATATTTATTGGCCTAACCACTCTTCAGCAGACAGTAACGGTTGTATTTCTGAGAGCTCTCTCGGTTCAGGTCAGGGGGCAGGTACATGTTCTGGCTCTCTAATTGGAGGTCATAACTCATGTGCAGACTGTACAGCAGCGGGTGGTACTCCTCATGCAGATCCTCTAAATGCAGGTGAGTTCTTCTGTAAGTTTGATGGTGTTTCAGGGCAATGTCCTTCTGGCTTTACTAAATATCAGCAATGGAATTCTTATACATCTAATAGCTGTAGTTCTGCTTATGGTACAACATGTCATGTATCAGGATCTGGTTTTGAAAATGGTCCTGCACCAGTGTGTTACCGACAAGAGTGTCGCGATACCAATAAGGGCTGTTACACAACAACATGTGCCGCACGAGCAGATAGTGTTGGTTGTCAATAAACTCTAAATCCTAAAAAGGCCTTCCCATATGGAGGGCCTTTTTGTTAGGGTGAGGGCACTTAAGACCTCTCTTACTTTTTCTTGGTTCAAGGATACATCTTCATGAAACCTTGCGTATTCACAGCAAGAGGAAGCGCTGTATGTTTTACTGCGCCTCATGCTTGCAGCTATGACTCTCCCACCAAAGGAGAGAAGCGCGCTGATCTCTTTACCGGAGAGATTGCTGATCATGCCGCAGAGCTCTCTCGCAGTTCTATCCTGAGGCTTGATTCGCCTTATGGTTCTGACCGTACATGGCGCTATAAATACTTTAAGATGGCGCTGCATCAGACCATTCCCAGCACATCGTTACTTTTGGATATTCATGGTGCTGCTTTGCACCATCCATTTGATATCTGTTTTGGTACTGCGCAGTGTATGCCTGATCAGCATATCTTGCTTGCTTATGCCATTCAGTTGGCGACATCTTACGGCTTTAGCTTTACGGTAAATCAGCCATTTGCTGGTAAAAATGGCCTAACAAACTATTGGCAGGATCTCAATGGGGATGGCACCGCGCTACAAATTGAGCTCAATCGCTCTCTGCGTGATCTAGATACAGGCGGATACGTGATGAAAACACGTACCGTACCTTTTTTGGCGGCACTGGCCAGTGCGATTGAAAAGCGATAAGAAAAAGCCCCGTTAAAGGGGCTTTTTCTGTTTTAAAACTTAATTATAGTTTGGCTCAGGTCTCTCACAGCTCTTCTCTTTGATGCATTGAATGAGTTTTTCTTCTTCTTCAGCTTTTAGCTGCGCAAAGATAACGCCTCCACATGGGTTGAGCTCTATAGAGTAATTTTCACCTTGCTTACGAATATAGATGAGGCGGTCCTGAATTACTTTATTGGATGAGGTTCCGCACCATGGGCCATAGCAATGCTGCTGTACAGCAATACGTTCATTAAAAGGCTCACCTGTCAGTAGGTTTATACCTTCTGTTTGGCCAATTGTTTTCTTAGGTTTGGGCGGGTTTTCATAGCCTGGCCCATCAATAGGCTCCTCTAATGTAAGAGATCCTTTAAATACAATAAAATCATCCTCTTGATCGTTCAAGTGCTTGGCGCTCCAAAATGCATTGGGGCGCATGCAACTGAGTGCAAATGCCTGCCCAGAAAAGAGGGCGGTGAACATAAGTGCGACAATAAAACGTTTCATAAAATAGTGGTCCTTCTTCTAAAAGTGGCTGCTTTCTTATATAGAGTTGCAAAAAATGTGGCACTTAAACAACAAAAAAAGAACATTTTTTACTTGAAAAGATGACTGGTTATGTTACAAAGTCCTCTGAATTGGCGACAGGGTTAACATGCCATGCAAGTTTAAAATCAAAAGGATGGATTACAATGTCTAAAGAGACTTTCCAGCGCGGTAAACCGCACTGTAACATTGGTACCATCGGTCACGTTGACCATGGTAAAACAACTCTAACTGCTGCAATTTCTAAAGTTCTTGCCGAAAAAGGCCAAGCTGAACTTCGTGATTTCGGTACAATTGACTCAGCTCCTGAAGAGCGTGAGCGTGGTATTACAATTAACACGTCTCACATTGAGTACGAAACTGAGAACCGCCACTACGCACACGTAGACTGCCCAGGTCACGCCGACTACGTTAAAAACATGATTACTGGTGCCGCTCAAATGGACGGTGCTATCCTTGTAGTAAACGCTGCAGACGGCCCAATGCCACAAACTCGTGAGCACATCCTTCTTGCACGTCAGGTAGGTGTACCTGCTCTTGTTGTATTCATGAACAAATGTGACATGGTTGACGATGAAGAGCTTCTTGAGCTTGTTGAAATGGAAATCCGTGAGCTACTATCTTCTTACGACTTCCCAGGCGACGACATTCCTGTTGTTCGTGGTTCAGCTCTTAAAGCACTTGAAGGCGAAGCATCTGAAATCGGTGTTCAGTCTATCGACCGTCTAATGGAAGCTGTAGACTCTTACATTCCACAAGTTGAGCGTGAAATCGACAAATCATTCCTAATGCCGATTGAGGACGTATTCTCTATCTCTGGCCGTGGTACTGTTGTAACTGGTCGTATCGAAGCTGGTGTTGTAAACGTTGGTGAAGAAATCGAGATCGTTGGTATCCGTGACACTCAAAAGACAACATGTACTGGTGTTGAAATGTTCCGTAAGCTACTTGACCGTGGTGAAGCTGGTGACAACGTTGGTGTACTTCTACGTGGTCTTAAGCGTGAAGATGTTGAGCGTGGTCAGGTACTTGCTAAGCCAGGTTCTATCACTCCGCACACACACTTCAAAGCTGAGTGCTACGTACTAGGTAAAGATGAAGGTGGTCGTCACACTCCATTCTTCTCTGGTTACCGTCCACAGTTCTACTTCCGTACGACAGACGTAACTGGTAGCATTAAGCTTCCAGACGGTGTAGAAATGGTAATGCCTGGTGATAACATTGAGATGGAAGTTGAGCTTATCGCTCCTATCGCTATGGACCAAGGTCTACGCTTCGCGATCCGTGAAGGTGGCCGTACAGTTGGTGCCGGTGTGGTAGCATCTATCATCAAGTAATCGCTTAGATACACTTGAGAAAAACCGCCCCTCGGGGCGGTTTTTTGTTTCTGTTCTCTTGATATGCAAGAAAGCATCCCCATACTTTTAGTATAAGACGCCATTCTGGCTATATCTGAAAACGTTCAACACAGGAGAGGTCTCATGCCTCGTCGTTATAAAATTTGTTTAAAGGACCCCAAGACACAAGTACAGCTGACAGCTTATGCAGAAGGCACAGATCGTCAAATGCTCGCTCATGAGCTGTTTGAGGGTGAAAAGGCCGTTCAAGGCTGGATTGTCACCGGAATTTGGGATTGTCGTCGTGATATGGCGCTGGATCTGCCGGTGAGTGAATACACGCAGGGCCAGGTTTTGCGTGGTGTGAAAGGGGCTCGTGAAAACATGTGTGCTACACTGGCTGGTTACTACAACCGTACGCAAGGCGCTGCCGTGGCAGAGGGTCTTCGGACCATGTATGGTTAACTTGATCGAAGAAGAGCCGCCCATTGGGGCGGTTTTTCTTGTTTTGAGGGGTTGATAGATGGAGATGCTGTCCCCATAATTAAAGTATAAGGGTCATATTCTGTGGCTCTATCATCTGAAGCTTTTCTGAGGAGGAAACACGATGTTTATTGCATCATTGAGCCACTATGTGACTGGAAAAGGGTGTGCACATCACCTGAAGGTTGACTCTGTGCAGGAATGCATGGATCTGCTTTTTCAGGAGAGTCTTCGTCACCCCGATCATGTGGTGACAGGGATTTGGCAAAATGGTCGGAAAATTCCGTTGCCAATCACTGTGGATGACCAGCAGCGTGTGCTGCACGGCATTCCCGGTGCTGCTGAAAAGGCCAAGGTCGACCTGGAGCGCTTTTGTGAAAAGTGCGCCGCGTAAAATCGAAACTGCTATCAGGCCGTCCCATTTGGGGCGGCCTTTTGCTGTCTCTATATAAATGAGTAAAAAATAGCCAAAAATGGCAAAAAATTTAGCCACCCACTTGAAAACATGAAAAAAGTTCATATTTCCCTTGACAGTCGCGGCTGTAAGGCGTAAAAGAGCGAGACTTCTAAGGGAGAAACCCTTTAGAAAGAAGGAATTTTACTATCCTTCGCGACGGGGACAAGGTCGCATATATGGACAAGTAGTGATGTACGAATTCATATGTGTAGACGCCTGATAAGGGCGTTTTTTGTTACCCAGAGGTATGTGCCATAACATCTAAAGTGGTGCAGCCCCTAAAGCGACACCGTGTGGCTGAGAGAGATCCATACGGCGGTTGATACCAAACTCAGAGCCAATGCCGCAAGAGTATGCTCATAAGGAGAACTAGACAATGTCTGATATGACACAAAACATTAAGATTCGTTTGAAGGCATACGATCACCGTGTGCTAGATAAGTCTACGACTGAGATCGTAGATACAGCTGTTCGTACAGGTGCAAGTGTTCGTGGTCCAATCCCACTTCCAACACGCATCGAAAAACTATCTGTTATTCGTAGCCCGCACGTGTACAAATCATCTCGTGAACAATTCGAAATGCGCACACACAAGCGCCTTCTTGAAATTGTTGAGCCAACTCCACAAACAATTGATGCACTTATGAAGCTTGACCTAGCGGCAGGCGTTGATGTGCAGATCAAGCTGTAAGGAGGGGACTGATATGCAAAGAACAGGACTTATTGCAACTAAACTTGGCATGACTCGCGTATTCGACGAAACAGGCCGTCACGTACCTGTGACAGTTCTTGGCGTTAGCGAAGCTGAAGTTGTTCAAAAGAAAACAGTTGAAACTGACGGTTACAACGCTGTACAGCTTGGTATGGGCTCTCGTAAAGACAAGCACACATCAAAAGCTATGCAAGGTCACTTTGGTAAAGCTAAAGTATCTAACAAGCGTTACGTTCGTGAATTCCGTGTAGACGAAGACCAACTTGTAGACGCTGGTACGAAGTTTGATGTAACAAACTTCATGGCTGGCCAAAAAGTTGACGTTTCAGGTATCACAGTTGGTAAAGGTTTTGCCGGTGGTATGAAGCGTCACGGTTTCGGTGGTCTACGTGCATCTCACGGTGTATCGATCTCTCACCGTTCGATCGGTTCGACTGGTCAGTGTCAAGATCCAGGTCGCGTATTCAAAGGTAAGAAAATGCCAGGTCACATGGGTAGCGTTCAACGTACTCAACAGAACCTAGAAGTTGTACGTGTTGATCTTGATAAAGAAGTTATTTTGGTGAAGGGCTCAGTGCCAGGCGCTAAAGGTTCAATGGTAATGATCAAAGATGCTGTTAAGAAGGCACCTGTAGATCTTGGCGCTATTGAAACTGCACGTGCTGCACTTAAGCCAGCTGCTGAGAACACTAACACAGAAGCAGAAACTGAAGCTGCTTCAGAGGAGGCGTAAACATGAAACTAGATTTGATGACACTTGAAGGTAAGGCTTCTGGTAGCGTAACGCTTCCTAAAGAAGTGTTCGGCCTAGAAGTTCGTAAAGATCTTCTTCACCGTGCCGTACAATGGCAGCTAGCGCGCCGTCGTGCAGGTACTGCAAGCACGCAGACTGTAAGCGAAGTTTCTCGCACAGGTTCTAAGCTATACCGTCAAAAAGGTATGGGTAAGGCTCGTCACAACAGCCGTCGTGTAAACACATTCGTAGGTGGTTCGGTTGCATTCGGTCCACGTCCACGTTCTTTCGCATTCTCAATGCCTAAGAAAGTACGTGCTCTTGCAATTAAAACAGCTTTCTCATCTAAAGCAGCTGAGAAGAGCATTGTTGTAATCGAAGACACGAAGCTTAAGAGCCACAAGACAAAAGATCTTGCGACTAAGCTTGAGAAAATGGATCTAACACGTTCTCTATTCGTAGTGGACAACATGGATGAAAACTTTGACAAAGCGTCTCGTAACCTTCCATTCGTGCGCGTTGTACCAACTGAAGGTGCTAACGTTTACGACATCCTGAAGGCAGACAAAGTTGTGCTGACTAAGCAAGCTGTTGAGATGCTAAAGACGCGTCTATCTGAGCGTCACACTAAGAAGGAGGCGTAAGACTCATGTCAAAAACACAAGCTACTGAAGGTATGTACACTGTACTGAAGCGTCCTCTCATTACTGAGAAGACTGCTCAAATGAGTACTGCTGGTAACTGGTATGCGTTTGAAGTAGATACATCTGCTGACAAACCTGCTATCAAGCGTGCGGTTGAAGCTGTTTACAACGTAAAAGTTGATAAAGTGAACACTTCTAACCTAAACGGTAAAGTAAAACGTTTCCGTGGTGGCCTTGGCCGTCGCAACGATGTCAAGAAGGCATTCATTCGTCTGGCAGCTGGCCAAACGCTTGACGTGTCTGCTGGCGTATAAAGTTTAAAGGAGCATATGCAAAATGGCACTTATTACTTATAAGCCTACGTCTCCTGGACGTCGTCAGTTGGTAGCGGTAGACCGCTCTCACCTGTCAAAAGAGGGTCCTGAAAAGTCATTGGTTGAACCAATGAAGAAAAAGGCTGGTCGTAACAACGCTGGTCGTATTACAACGCGTCACCGTGGTGGTGGTCACAAGCGTAAATACCGTATCATCGATTTCAAACGTAACAAGTTTGACGTTGAAGCAACGGTAGAACGTCTTGAGTACGATCCAAACCGTAGCGCGTTCATCGCACTTGTTCAGTACACTGACGGTGAAAAAGCTTACATCATCGCTCCACAGCGCCTTAAAGTAGGTGACAAAGTGGTAGCGGGTACAAAGGTAGATATTGTTCCTGGTAACGCTCTACCACTTAAGAACATCCCAGTTGGTACTGTGGTTCACAACATTGAGCTGAAGCCTGGTAAAGGTGGTCAGATGGCACGTAGTGCTGGTACTTACGCTCAAATTATTGGTCGTGACAGTGGTAACGCTCAACTCCGTCTTGCTTCTGGTGAGCAGCGTCTTGTAAACGAAGTTTGCATGGCAACAGTTGGTGCGGTTTCTAACCCAGACCACGGTAACACGAACCTTGGTAAGGCTGGTCGTAAGCGTTGGATGGGTATTCGTCCTACGGTACGTGGTGTAGCTATGAACCCTGTTGATCACCCACATGGTGGTGGTGAAGGTAAGACAAGTGGTGGTCGTCACCCAGTTTCACCTTGGGGTATGCCAACTAAAGGTAAGCGTACACGTGCTAAGAACAAGCCGTCTAACAAAATGATTATGCGTCGTCGTTACGACAAGAAAGGGTAAGTAGATGCCACGTTCAATTCGTAAAGGACCATTTGTAGACCACCACCTGGCTGCAAAGGTTGAAAAAATGATCGAGAGCAACAAGAAACAAGTTGTGAAGACATGGTCTCGTCGTAGCACGATTATGCCAGACTTCGTAGGCTTTACCTTTGCTGTTCATAACGGTAAAAAGTTTGTACCAGTACTTGTAACGGACCAAATGATTGGCCATAAGCTTGGCGAATTTGCTCCAACGCGTACATTTACTGGTCACCCAGACAAAAAAGTAAAATAGCGCTAACGCGGTAGATAAGGATATAAACAATGGCTAAACAGAAACAACCACGCCGTCTAGAACAGACAGAAACGCGTGCTGTGCTGAAAAGCGCAAAGTCCAGCCCGCAGAAAGCGCGTCTGGTAATGGAACTAATCAAAGGCAAAAGCGTTGAGAAGGCCCTAGCTGAACTTACGTTCTCTACAAAGGCAATCTCACGTGAGGTTAAAACTCTTCTTGAGAGTGCAATCGCTAACGCTGAAAACAACCACGGTCTGAACGTAGACGAGCTTTACGTGAAGACAGCATTCGCTGATAAGAGTTTTGTAATGAAACGCTTCCGCGCGCGTGCTCGTGGCCGTGCTGCTAAGATTTTGAAACCTCGCTCACACCTAACTGTTGTAGTTGCTGAGCGCCCTGAACCAACAACTGCGAAAACAGGAGAATAATTATGGGTCAGAAGGTTAACCCTATTGGGCAAAGACTTAAGATCAACCGTACGTGGGACTCACTATGGTTTGCATCTAAGAAGGACTACGCAGGTCTTCTAGCGGAAGATGAAGCGATTCGTAAGTTCGTTAAGAAAAACCTAAAGAACGCAAGTGTTTCTAAGGTTGTTATCGAGCGTCCAGCAAGCAAATGCCGTGTGTTCATCCATACAGCTCGCCCTGGCGTAATCATCGGTAAAAAAGGTGCCGATATCGAAACACTACGCGCTAAGCTACAAAAGCTTACATCTGCTGATGTTTTCCTAAACATCGTAGAAGTACGCAAACCTGACCTAGATGCACAGCTTGCAGCTGACAGCATCGCGTCACAGCTTGAGCGTCGTATCGCGTTCCGTCGCGCTATGAAACGTTCTATGCAGAACGCAATGATGAACGGTGCAGAAGGTATCAAGGTATCTTGCTCTGGTCGTCTAAACGGTGCAGAAATCGCGCGTACTGAATGGTACCGTGAAGGTCGTCTTCCTCTACACACACTCCGTGCTGATATCCAGTATGGTTTTGCGGAAGCACACACTACTTACGGTGTGATCGGTATTAAGGTTTGGATCAATGTCGGTGAAAAATACGAGATGGATATGCCAAGCACTGCCGAAGAGCGCAACGTAAATTAATTGACAAGACTTGAAATCGTAGAGGACAAGAACCATGTTACAACCGAAAAGAACTAAATTCCGCAAGGCGCATAAGGGTCGTATCCACGGCCTAGCCAAGGGCGGTACTGATATTAACTTTGGAGAATACGGTCTGAAAGCAATGGAACCTGCACGTGTAACATCACGTCAGATTGAAGCTGCTCGTCGTGCTATGACTCGCTACGTTGCTCGTGGCGGTCGCATTTGGATCCGCATCTTCCCAGACGTACCTGTATCAAGCAAACCTGCTGAAGTACGTATGGGTAAAGGTAAAGGTACTACTGAGTACTGGGCATGCCGTGTTAAACCAGGTCGTATTATGTACGAAATTACTGGTGTTCCAGAAGAAAAAGCGCGTGAAGCAATGCGTCTAGCGGCGATGAAGCTTCCAGTGAAATGTAAATTCGTTTCACGCCACACGCAGTAAATTGAATTTGTAAACGTAGGATACAAAACACGATGAAAAATGCAGACATTCAAAAGATGGACGCTGGAAAGCTGAAGGAAACACTACTTAACCTTCGCAAAGAGCAGATGAACCTGCGTTTCCAAAAAGCGACCGGTCAAATGGAAAACCCAAACCGCTGGCGTGAAGTTCGCACGACGATCGCTCGCGTGAAAACACAAATGACAGCAGCTTCTGCTGCCAAAGGAGAGTAAGAGATATGCCAAAACGCATTCTTCAAGGTACTGTGGTAAGCACAGGCGCTGATAAAACAGCTGTCGTTAAGGTGGAGCGTAAAGTTAAGCACCCTCTATACGGCAAAACAATTCGTAAGAGTAAAAAATACCATGCTCATGACGCTGATAACAGCTGCACGGTTGGTGATGTTGTTCGTATTATCGAAGCAACACCAATGTCTAAGCTGAAGCGTTGGGCGGTTGAAAGCACAGTCAGCAAAGCATCTGCACTAGATGCAGCTGAAGCGTAAGGAGACTACACAATGATTCAAGTAGAAAGTAATTTGGGCGTTGCCGATAACTCTGGCGCAAAACGCGTTCAGTGCATCAAGGTTCTTGGTGGTTCTAAGCGTCGTTATGCTTCAGTTGGTGACGTGATTGTTGTTGCGATTAAAGACGCACTGCCTCGCGGCCGTGTTAAAAAAGGTGACGTAGCGTTCGCTGTTGTTGTGCGCACATCTCAGTCTATTAAGCGTAAAGACGGTACAAGCATCCGTTTCGATAACAACTCTGCAGTTATTATCGATAAGAAACATGAGCCAGTAGGTACACGTATCTTTGGTCCTGTAGCACGTGAGCTTCGCCGTAAGAACTTTAACAAAATTGTCTCACTAGCACCGGAGGTTCTATAATATGGCTAAAATGCAAAGCCCACTTAAGACTGGCGATGAAGTCATCGTTATCTCGGGTAAGGAAAAAGGCAAAACTGGTAAAATTAGCAGTGTTGTGACTAAGACGAACCGTGTGGTTGTCGAAGGCGTAAACATGGTTAAGCGTCACATGAAAGCTTCTATGGTATCTGAAGCGGGTGTTGTTTCTAAGGAAGCTCCAATCCACGCTTCTAACGTAATGCTGAAAGACCCAGAAACTGGTAAGCCAACTCGTATTGGCCACAAAATTGAAAACGGTAAAAAAGTTAGATTCGCTAAGAAATCTGGCAAAGTACTAGGTTAAGGGGAAAGACAATGGAAGCACCTCGTTTTAGAAAACAGTACGACGAAACCATCACTAAAGAGTTGATGAAGAAGTTCGAGTACAAAAATGTGATGCAGCTACCTAAGCTGGAAAAGATCGTGATCAACATGGGTGTTGGTAAAGCGGCTGAAGATAAGAAACTTATCGACGCAGCTGTAAAAGACATGACAAAGATCGCTGGTCAGGCTCCTGTAGTAACACGCGCACGTAAATCAATCGCTGGATTTAAAATCCGTGACGGTATGCCTGTAGGTTGTAAAGTTACTCTACGTGGCCGCCGCATGTACGAATTCCTAGATCGCCTGATCACTGTTGCACTTCCACGTGTACGTGACTTTGAAGGTGTATCTCACAAGGCTTTCGACGGTCGTGGTAACTACGCGCTAGGTATCACTGAGCAAATCATTTTCCCTGAAATTGATTATGATCAAACGGACCGTGTACGTGGTATGGATATCGTTATCTGTACAACGGCTCAGAACAACGAAGAAGCGCATGCTCTGCTTGAAGCATTTGGTATGCCATTTAGAAGAAAGGTTCAATAATGGCTAAGAAAAGTGCTGTTAACCGCAATGATAAGCGTATCCGCATGGCTGCAAACCAAGAAGAGCGCCGTGCTGAACTGAAGAAAACAATTAAGGACCCATCAACTTCATACGAAGACAAGATGGCTGCTCGTGACGCTCTAAACAAGCTTGCGAAAAACGGTTGCGCAATCCGCGTTCAGACTCGTTGCCAGTTTACTGGTCGTCCTCACTCTGTTTACAAGAAGTATGGCATCTGCCGTAACGTTCTACGTGAAATGGCTTCACGTGGCGCGCTACCAGGTGTTTCAAAATCAAGCTGGTAAGGAAAGAATATACCATGACTATGACAGATCCAATTGCAGATATGCTCACGCGTATCCGTAACGCACAGATGGTTGGTAAAGAAACTGTTTCTATCCCAGCATCTAAAGTTAAAAACAGCATTCTTGCTGTGATGAAGGAAGAAGGCTACATCGCTGACTTTACTGAATCAGGTGAGGGTACTGAAAAGGCGATTACAGTTACACTGAAATACTTCGATGCGAAGCCAGTGATCACTGAAATCCGTCGTAAATCAAAGCCTGGTCTACGTAGCTACAAGAGCTCATCTGATGTGCCTCTAGTACGTAACGGTCTTGGTCTTGCCATCGTTTCTACCTCTCAAGGTATGATTTCGGATGCTAAAGCTCGTGAGCTTGGCATTGGTGGTGAGCTGATTTGCGAAATGTTTTAATCCAGTAGACAAGGAAAGAAAAAATCATGTCTCGTATCGGAAAACAAATTATCAGCATTCCTTCTGGCGTAGAAGTGAATCTTGCTGGTCGTGATGTTTCAGTGAAGGGTAAGCTAGGTCAACTTGCTTGGACTATCCCTCATGACATCGAAGGTAAACTAGAAGGTTCTGAACTTTCTTTTACACCAACTAAGCAAAAAGTTAGCAACGAACTCAGCGCTGCTTGGGGCCTAACTCGCGCTAAAGTAAACAACATGGTTGTAGGTGTAAGCGAAGGTTTCGTAAAAGAACTAGAAATCCGTGGTGTTGGTTACCGTGCAAACGTTCAGGGTAAAACTCTGAACCTATCACTTGGACACTCTCACCCTGTAGCAATGGAAATCTCTTCAACTCTTACTGTTGAAGTGAACGACAACACAAACGTTGTTGTTAAAGGCTTCGATAAAGAAGAAGTTGGCCAGTTTGCTGCAAACGTGCGTAAAAAGCGTCCTGTAGAGCCTTACAAAGGTAAAGGCGTACGCTACAAAGGCGAGCACGTAGTGATGAAAGAAGGTAAGAAGAAGTAATTCTTCTTATAGTAAAGGATAGGGTAATTATTATGACATCTAAAGCGAATTCAAACCGCGCTCTTAGAAACAGACACAAGCTTAAAACTGTGTCTGCGCGTAACGATCGTGTGCGCCTAAGCGTGTACAGAAGTGAGCAACACATTTATGCTCAAGTAATCGACGATGTGAAGGGTACAACTCTTGCTTCAGCTTCAACAGTTGACAAGAAACTTCGTAAGTCAATCAAGAAGGGTAGCACTGTTGAAGCAGCAACAGCTGTAGGTGCTGAAATTGGTAAGCGTGCTAAAGACGCTGGTGTTAAAGATGTATTCTTTGACCGTGGTTCTTTCCGTTTCCAAGGTCGAATTAAAGCACTTGCTGACGCGGCTCGCGAAGCAGGCCTAAACTTCTAAGAAAGGACGAAACACAATGGCATTCACACAAGATCGTGAACAAAGCGGAATGGTTGATAAGCTCGTAGCTGTTAACCGCGTCGCGAAAGTAGTTAAAGGTGGTCGTCGTTTCTCTTTCAGCGCCATCGTTGTAGTTGGTGATGAAAATGGCCGTATCGGCTGGGGTGCAGGTAAGGCGAAGGAAGTTCCTGATGCAGTACGTAAAGCAACTGACGTTGCAAAGCGCCGCATGATCCGTGTTCCACTACGTGAAGGTCGTACTCTACACCATGATGTAGAAGCGAAATTCTCAGGCTCACAAGTTGTTCTACGCCCAGCTAAACCTGGTCGTGGTATCATCGCCGGTGGTCCAATGCGTGCAGTATTTGAAGCTCTTGGTATCAAAGACGTTGTAGCGAAGTCTCTAGGGAACTCGAACCCATACAACATGATCCAAGCAACTTTTGAAGCGCTTTCTAACACTCAAACACCTCGTAGCGTTGCCTCTAAGCGTGGCCTACGTATGAGTGAAATGAAAAACAACCGCTCAACTGTACTTGATAACATCGAAACTCCTGCTGAGGAAAAAACAGCTTCTGAGAAGAAGACAACTGTTAGCCCAGAAGAAGTGAAGAAAAAAGCAATGCAGAAGCAAGCTGAGAAAAAAGCTGCTGCGAAGCGTGCTGAAGAAGTGAAGAAAGAAACTCTGGAGCCAGAATACGCTGCAGGTGACAACACTGACGCAGCTGCTACTGAAGCGCCAGCTGAAACTCCAGCTGCTGAAGGGGAGAAAGCGTAATGGCTAAGAAAACACTTCAGATTAAGCAAACTGGTAGCCCAATCGGCCGTAAAGAAGACCAACAAGCGACTCTACGTGGTCTAGGTCTTAACCGTATTGGTCGTGAGCGTACGCTTGAAGATTCACCTTGCATCCGTGGCATGCTTTTCAAAGTACGTCACCTTGTATTGGTAAACGGTGAGCGCATCACATCAAAGGAATTTTAAGAGATACCTTTTCACTTTCGGTCTCGCTTACGTAGTTTTACTACGCCACGCTTACCAAAAGTAAAAATCTAAACTCTTAAAAAAGCCTTTGGGCACAATATTTAAAAAGCCCCGCATGAGCGGGGTTTTTTCATTTTGTCATGCTCAATTGACAAAGCAGGGAGAGTGCCGTATACCCAAAGTATTCTATTTCTGTATATCTTTTTCTTTTGGAGAAATTCCTATGACTAAGTCCCTGCTGCGTGTGCCTGTACATCCCGGTGAAATTTTGCGTGAAGAGATTCTGCCTCACATGGAATGGACACCTGAAGTTTTTGCAGACATTCTGCATGAGCCGCATGATGTGATTGAAGCCTTGCTGAAAGAGGAAGGTGACATCGATGAACCTCTCGCTCAGAAGCTTCATGAACTGTTTGGCAATACGGTTCAATTTTGGCTAAACCTGCAGAAAAACTATGATGGTATTAAAAGCATCAAATCCCTTGTGGAAAACGAATAAACAAAAAGCCCCCAACAGGGGGCTTTTTCGATTTTAAGACCAGTGAAGCGTCAGCCGGCCGCTCACATACTGACAGGGGGCGCCAATATATGGATAGGTGCCTGCTAGGGAGAACTGAAAGGCCTCTTGCATCTCGCCAGAATCATCCGCTTCCCAGATTTGAACCTGCAAAGTTTTGCTGCCATTTGGCTCTGGCATGTCTGTCTGTACGCTGACAAAGCCACCTTCAAACGGAAAAGCTGTTTTTCCTCTGGCTTTGATCGGGGTCTGTTTTTGCGGTGTCATGCAGAGCCCCATCCAAGCACTGTGTGGGTCTTTGGCAAAAAGGTGCAGGGAAAATTTCCCATTTTCTTTTTGTTCAAACTCATCACTGTCATAAGTCCAGAATAGCTTTTGGCGCGCTCTGAGTTTATGACGCTGGCGAGCTGAATAGGTCATGCTCATGAGTTTCCGTGGGGGATGCATGTCAATGACTCTAGGCCATTGTTCCAGACTTTTGCAAAGTTGCCCTTCTATCGTATAGTTAAGGTTATCAGGCTTACCCGCTCCAGCCTCTTTCGCTGTGAGGCTCCCTACAGGGTGTTGCAAGTAGCTGTAATGCGCTTCAGCTTGTCCGTCTGGGTTTTGAGTCGTCACGTCTAGTTCACCGAACCCTTCATTGGGCAAGTCACTTTTGCTGATGGTGATTTCTGGACGAAGTGCCAGCAGATCTACGTGGGGGACAAAAGTACGATGCAGCTGCTGAAGGAGTTGATCGTTAAGCATGAGAATCTCCATGATGTGAAAGGGAAGAAAGTTAAAGTTCTCCTTTCATGTAAGGAGAATATTTTATAAATCAAGGGGCAGAATAAAAGAAAGTTGCTCTTCTTGTGGGGTTTCTGAGAGGAGGGGGTGATTTAGAAGCTGATCCGTTTGGATCTCATCGCCAATACAGTAAAGGTACTCTTTACCAAAGCCGCCACCAAATTTGTTGTGGAGGTCATAAAGGAGGCCGACAACAGCGACGCCGTCTCGCTCGATTTCTGTGGCAAAGTGCGCAGAAAGCGCTTTGACTTGAGCGCGAATGTTCGTGAGAACACCCGCTGTAACGCCGTCTAAGTTGTTTAGGCGCTCATCCTCGGGCGTTTCATCTATCATGCCTTTAATATGGTGAATTTCGCCTCTAAGTGTCTCTGAGAGGCCTGAATAATCTGAAAGAGCAGCCCCAACAGCGCCACACTCTGTATGGCCTTGTACGGCAAGTAGCTTAACGCCAAGATGATGCACAGCAAACTCAAGGCTGCCAATAGCGCCTTTAGCTGTATTACCAGCGCAGGCGCATTTAAATGCCTTTCCAAGGTTAGAGGCATCACCAATGATGGATTCAAGTGGAACGCGAGAATCTGCACAGGTAATCACACCAATCCAAGGTTCTTGACCATCTTGCAGAAACGCAAAGGTTTTATCAGGCATATTACTTTGGTGTTTGTGATTGTGTTTAGGAATACGAGCAAGAGCCGCAGAGGCGTGACGTGGTTTAAGTTCAGGCATAAGAGCTCCTTGTATCATCCTATTTATTACAGATCTGAAATATATCATGGATAGAGAGTGCATGCAAAAAGCCCCCTAAAAAGGGGGCTCTAAGCATTCGTTTAGCACTGTTTACCCCAAGGGGCGCCTTGGTAGGTCTTGTGCCCCAAAGCTTCAGCAAGCTTGCCGAAGTGAATTTCGTTCATGGGGGTGCCGTTGGCATAGTCCAGCGCGATGGTGATATGAGCCTCTGAGCCATCACCTTCAGTGGTGACGATGAGAGGGTAGTCATGGTCAACGTTCCAATCGCCGCGGTGATTGTCGTGGTCGGAAATCATGTCACTTTCCAGAAATTCCACCACATCATGCAATACGGTCATGTCGGTAAAACCGGCAAAAGAGAGTTTCATTGGATTTCATCCTTTTACAAGAGGGACAGGGCAAGAGTGCCCAAGTTTATGTCGTATCTAATATATGGGAGCCAAAAGTACGAAATTCAAGGCACCAAAACACAAATAAAATCAATTCCCTCATTGACAAAGCGCACTAGATACCTTACAAACCAATTTGGATTTTAATGTTGTCCGTGGCTGTGGCTATGGAAAGCATTGCAAAATAGATGAAAACTAACATGCAAAAATGATCCGAGAATTCGCTAGAAAGTGGCGAAAATTTTTGCTTACGAGCACCGTAGCGCAGTGTATATGCAACACATGAACAACGGCGCACAGGAAGCAGAGATTTACAGCAGCTTCTAGTAGAATTATAGGATTATTTTTAAGGCGAAAGGGAAACCGAGTCATGAAACTCAATCAACTCTCTGATAACTTGGGCGCTCGTAAGGGCAAAAACCGCGTAGGTCGCGGTATTGGTTCTGGTAACGGTAAAACTGCTGGTCGCGGTCACAAAGGTCAGCTTTCTCGCTCTGGCGGTAAAGTACGTATCGGCTTTGAAGGTGGTCAAAACCCACTTTACCAACGCTTGCCAATGCGTGGTTTCAGCAACGCGAACTTTACAAAATCTTACTGTGAAGTAAACGTTGGTGACCTCCAAGCTATGGTTGACGCGGGTCGTCTAGACGCGAAGAAACCAATCACGATTGAAGTGATCCAATCTATCGGTATGTCTAAGAAAGCAAAAGACGGTCTTAAAGTACTTGGTACTGGCGAACTGAAAACAGCACTTACTATTGAAGCTGCTGGTGCTTCTAAGTCAGCGATGGAAAAAGTATCTAAAGCTGGCGGTACTCTTACTGTTGCGGAAGTGAAGGAAAACCCTCGCAAGCTTCCTAAGAAAGAGACAGCTGCTAAAGCTAAGAAATAAGTACTTTCGGGGCAGGGGAGTTATCCTCCGCCCCGTTTTGCTTGTGTGAGGCCTAAGAGGACAGGCCGCATTCAAGAATTTCCTCTCGTTTTTAAAAAGAAACAAAACCAAACACTTAAGTTTGGGATAATAGAATAAAGGACCTCTATAAGATGGCAAATCGCGCGGGGCAACCAAATCAGGCGCAACTGGCTTCAATGCTGGCTGGCGCAACTGAGCTAAAATCACGAATTCTTTTTGTACTAGGTATTTTGATTGTATATCGCCTAGGTACACACATTCCACTTCCAGGTATTGACGCATACGCACTGGCACAGTATCAAAGCCAGCTTCAGAACGGTGTTCTGGGTATGTTTAACATGTTTACTGGTGGTGCATTTGCACGTATGTCGGTGTTCGCACTTAACGTGATGCCTTACATTACGGCTTCTATTATTATGCAACTTATGACAACAGTTTCTCCAAAGCTTGCTGAGCTGAAGAAAGAAGGCGAAACAGGCCGTCGTAAGATTAACCAATACACACGTTACTTCACGCTTATCCTAGCGCTTGTACAAGGTTTCGGTCTTGCTGCAGGTATGGAAGGCGCAACTGTGCAGGTTGCAAACGAGTCTATGAACGTTGTTGCAAACGGCGGCATGATGTTCCGCCTGCAAACAGCTCTCACACTGATGACGGGTACAATGTTTGTGATGTGGCTCGGTGAGCAGATCAATAGCCGTGGTATTGGTAACGGTATTTCTATCATTATTTTTGCAGGTATTGTGGCTGAACTTCCACGTGCTCTGTTCCAAACATTTGAGCTTGCGAGTGCTGGTTCGCTAAGCCCTCTAATGGTGGGTGGTATCTTCGCTCTTGTTATTCTTGTCATGGGCTTTGTGGTGTTTGTTGAAACAGCAATGCGTAAAGTGCCAATTCAATACCCGAAACGCCAAATGATTGGGGGTATGACTGGCGGTACTCCAGAAGTAAGCCACATGCCAATGAAGCTAAACACAGCAGGTGTGATCCCAGCGATTTTCGCAAGCTCACTTCTTCTGCTGCCAATGAGTGTTGCTAACTTTAACCCAGAAGCGCCTTGGGCACAGTGGGTTGGTGTATGGTTTGCACCAGGTAAGCCTCTATGGACAGCCTTCTTTGTAGCGCTGATTGTGTTCTTCTGCTTCTTCTACACAGCGATTGTGTTTAACCCAGATGATACCGCTGATAACCTGAAGAAGAGCGGCGGCTTTATTCCAGGTATCCGCCCAGGTAAGAGTACTGCTGTTTACCTAGACTTCATGATGACACGTCTAACAGTTATTGGTGCCGCTTACATGTCATTTGTATGTGTGCTTCCTGAGATCATTAACAGCCAGCTGACTGTACCGTTCTACCTTGGTGGTACAAGCATCCTGATTGTTGTGTCAGTCACAATTGACCTGATCACACGTGTTCAGTCTCACTTGATCGCTCAGCGTTACGAGAGCCTTCTGAAGAAATCTCCACTTGCTGGCCGTAAAGCTAAAGGAACAGCATGATGATTCTTATTCTACTTGGCCCTCCAGGGGCAGGCAAAGGGACTCAGGCACACCGCCTGAGTACCATGCTGAATGTACCAACTCTTTCAACAGGTGATATGCTACGTGACGCTATGGCGGCAGGTACTGAGCTTGGTAAAAAAGTGAAAGAGGTTATGGACTCTGGTAACCTTGTAGCAGACGAAGATGTAATTGCACTTGTTGAAGAGCGTACACGTGCAGCAGACTGTCAGAATGGTTTTATTCTGGATGGTTTCCCACGTACTGTGGCTCAAGCAGACGCCCTTGGTGAAATGCTTGGTCGTCGCGATCTAACGCTTGATCACGTGATTAACTTTGATGTGGCTGATGACGAGATTGTTCGTCGTAAGGGTGGTCGTCTCACGGCACCTAAATCTAAGCGCATCTACCACGTAGAATTCAACCCGCCTAAAGTGGCTGGTAAGTGTGACGAGTCTGGTGAAGATCTTGTACAGCGTGAAGACGATAAAGAAGACGTGGTACGCCACCGTCTAAATGTCTACCGTGAGCAAACAATGCCACTCATCAACTACTACGATGAAAAAGGCTTACTGATTCGGGTGAATGGTGCTGAAAGTGTAGAAACTGTAAGTGAAAACCTTGCAAAAGCACTTGGCGTACCTTATAAACAGTCAGCGTAAACGAATATTTAAACAACTAGGAGAAGACCCTTGGCCAAAAACGATGTAATTGAACTCGACGGAACTGTAGTAGATACGCTACCGAACACAATGTTCAAAGTGAAGCTCGAGAACGGTCACGAAATCCTTGCGCATATTTCTGGTAAAATGCGTCAGTTTAACATTCGTATTCTTGCTGGTGATACTGTAACGGTTGAAATGACACCTTACGACCTAACAAAAGGCCGTATCACTT
The DNA here is from genome assembly GCA_036141575.1 of Pseudomonadota bacterium. Taxonomy (NCBI): domain Bacteria; kingdom Pseudomonadati; phylum Pseudomonadota; species Pseudomonadota bacterium. The sequence goes on from JAYZXF010000012.1 coordinate 33,724, forward strand.
ACCGTAAGAAGTAAGTACACTGATTACAAAAAGCCCCCTCAAGAGAGGGGGCTTTGATTTTTTATCAGAGAATCTTAAATAACCCCTTGCAATTTATACCTACATCGCTTATACAAGGCACACACAGCCTCTGTTTTGGCAATAAGCCCCAAGCGTCAAGTGGGCATCAGGTTTAACATAACCGCCATTTTACTTCGGTAAAAAGGAATCTGGCCTGGTAAGACGCAACGACAAACGTATAGTTTCGTGGTTTTTTTGTATGTGTATATAGAAAAACCCTTAAAAGAAAGCCTAAGGCGCCTAGCGATTTGGTTAGATGCACTAGATAACCGCCTTAGACACATGAGAAAGGAAAGAACGATGAAAGTACGTTCATCACTAGGAAGCCGTAAGACTCGTAGCCGCACAACTCAGGTTGTTAAGCGTCGTGGTCGTATTTATGTACTCGACAAAATGAACCCACGCAACAAAGTGCGTATCGGTTTCAAGCGTCGCGGCTAATTTAAAGAATTTAGGTAAACAAGGAGAGAACCAGTGGCTCGTATTGCCGGTGTAAACATTCCAACAGATAAGCAAGTGTGGGTCGCTCTGACTTACATTTACGGTATTGGTAACGTAAAGTCTCGTCAGATCCTAGCAGAAGCTAAGGTGAAAGAAGACACACGCGTAAACAAACTTACTGAAGCAGAAGTAGCGAAAATTCGTGAACTTGTGGAAACAAAGAATCTTGTAGAAGGTGATCTGCGTCGTCAGGTTGCTCTTAACATTAAGCGTCTTATGGACCTAGGTTGCTACCGTGGTCTACGCCACCGTCGTGGTCTGCCAGTTCGTGGCCAGAGCACAAAGACAAATGCACGTACGCGTAAAGGCCCTCGTACAGGCGTTGTAAAGAGAAAGTAGAGACACATGGCTAAACAACTTCGTACAAAGAAAAAAGTTAAAAAGAACATTACAAGCGGTATCGCTCACATTCGTTCTACGTTTAACAACACATCTGTAACTATTACAGACGTACAAGGAAACACAATTTCTTGGTCAACTTCTGGCCAACAGGGTTTCAAAGGATCTCGTAAAGCGACTCCTTTTGCATCACAGCTAACTGCTGAAGATGCGGGCCGTAAGGCTCAAGACCATGGTGTTAAAGTACTTGACGTTGAAGTAAAAGGCCCAGGTTCTGGTCGTGAATCAGCTGTTCGCGCACTACACACACTTGGCTTTGAAATTCAGTCAATCAAGGACGTTACACCTGTACCACACAACGGTTGCCGACCGAAGAAGAAGCGTCGCGTATAATTTTATACGTACCGCCACTTCTTAAACCGAGCTTTAAGATAAATAGTGGAGATAAAAATCATGCAAATTACTGCAAACTGGAAAGAGCTGATTAAACCCAGCAAAGTAGACATCGTAACTCACAAAGATCCTCGCAAGAGCGCAACATTTGTTGTTGAGCCTCTAGAGCGCGGCTTTGGTCACACACTAGGTAACGCACTACGTCGTATCCTACTGTCTAGCCTACAAGGTTCGGCTGTGACACAAATGAAAATTGACGGAGTTCTACATGAATTCTCAACAGTAGCAGGTGTGCGTGAAGATGTAACAGACATCATCTTGAACCTGAAAGCAATGGCGATTGTTTCTCACTCTGATGAGCAAAAAACAATCACATTGAAGAAAAAGGGCCCAGGCGTAGTTACTGCTGGTGACCTTGAAACTGGCCACGACATCGAAGTGATCGATCCAGACCACCACATCGCAACATTGAGCGATGAAGGTGAGCTAAACATGGAACTTACAGTTAACACTGGTAAGGGTTATGTTCCAGCTGCTGAGAACGCTCCAGAAGACCAAGTTATTGGACTTATTCCAATCGACTCTATCTTCTCACCTGTTCGTCGTGTTGCTTTCAAAGTTACTGACGCACGTGTTGGTCAAGCGACTGACTTTAACAAACTAACTATGGAAGTTGAAACAAACGGTGTTGTTGCTCCAGAAGACGCTCTTGCTTACGCAGCGCGTATCCTTCAGGACCAGCTAACAGTGTTCATTAACTTCGAGGAAGTTGTTGAAGAAGAGGAAGCGAAAGAGCCAGAAGTACAGATCAACCCTTACCTACTGATGAAAGTAGATGAGCTTGAGCTATCTGTACGTAGTGCAAACTGCCTGAAGAACGACAACATTGTTTACATTGGTGACCTAGTTCACAAGAGCGAATCTGAAATGCTGAAGACTCCAAACTTCGGTCGTAAGTCTCTAAACGAGATCAAGGACGTTCTTTCAACTATGGGTCTAGGCCTCGGTATGCGTATCGACAACTGGCCACCAGAGAACATTGAAGATTTGGCTAGCCGAATCACAAAAAACTTTAACTAAGCTTAATAGAAGCATTAAGAGAGATAGGGTAAAACTATGAGACACGGTATTGCAGGACGTAAACTGAACCGTACAAGCAGCCACCGCAAGGCACTATTTTGCAACCTTGCAACAAGCCTGCTTGAGCATGAGCAAATCAAAACAACACTTCCAAAGGCTAAAGACCTTCGTAAGGTTGTTGAACCACTCATCACTTACGCGAAAAAAGGTGACCTAGCGTCTCGCCGTCAGGCAGCACGCATCATCAAAGACCCAGCGGTTGTTAAGAAGCTTTTCGATGAAATCGGACCTCGCTTCAAAGACCGTCAGGGTGGTTACACGCGCGTAATGAAGTTTGGCTTCCGTCAAGGTGATGCTGCCCCAATGGCAATCATCGCTCTAACGGACATGGCTGAAGAGAAGCCTGCTAAAGCTGAAAAGCCTAAAACAGAAGCTAAAGACGCAGTCGTTGAAGCTAAAGCTGAAACAACTGAGAAAAAAGCTCCTGCTAAGAAGGCCGCTCCTAAGAAGGAAGCTTCTGAGAAGAAGACTCCTGCTAAAAAGGCGCCAGCTAAAAAAGCAGCTGCTAAAAAAGACGAAGCTGAAAAAGCTGAGTAATCTCTCTCGAGGCTAAGTTAAGTTTAAAAAAGCCCCGCATGTGCGGGGCTTTTTTGTTTGACTATAACTTTCAGCTAAATATAACAAAAGCCCCCCGCATGTAGCAGGGGGCTTTGTTTGGTTGATATGAACTGTTATGCAGCCATATCTTTTTCGATTCTTGCTTGCATACGCTTGTTCTCCGCATCCAGCAGGGTTTTGACGGTGCAGTCAATGTCACCTTTGATCTGCCCGCGTTTGAAGCAAGCATACGCTTGGGTTACGTGCGCCATTTCCGTGTCTTTATTCACACGAATTTTGGCGCCGTAGCCGCAAGTCATGACAACTTCACAGTTGCCTTGCTTGGCCAGCTGGATGGCTGTGGCAGCAGCTTCGCTGATCATGCCGTTGCTGTTCAGCTCGTAGCTAATTTCAGGGTTGTCAGCCATAAAGATATCTCCTCTAGAAAGGCTGTTGAAATGGTACTTCAGAGAACCCATGATGGGTTAACTGTCTCTATATATGGGTATGATGAATCGTTTTTTTCAATAGAAAAGCCCTCAGTGTGCTGCTGAGGGCTTTTAAAGTAGTATTTTCTTATTGGTGGGACTGGTCAAAAACTGAGAACACATTCACAGCAGAGAGAATTTCTTCAATCTCTTTTACAATGTGTTCTACATCCTTGCGGATAGATTGGCTCTTGTAAGACAAGCTAGTGGCTTGAAACATGCCTTTTGCCATTGGGACTGCAAGATAAAGTTTTTTCTCATGAATGAGGAATTCGATCTCTTTAATTTCGCCATCTTGTTTACCACGGTTAGAGCGGAACGATTGGTTCAGGTCATCAAGTTTACTGAGAAGCTCATCAGTTAGGTAAGGGGAGAAAGCGTCTGCATTATCTGAGTAAAGGTTAAACTTGCTTTCAAATACACTATTGTTTGTTTCAAATTTACTTAGGTGCTTGGCGCGTACTTTTTTATGAAGGTTTGTACAGAGTAGCGTAGACGCTGGAGCATTTGGCATATCTGTTGTCAGGTACATACCAGAGAAGATCGTTGTGTTTTTCCCTTTAATAGTACGTTGCTGCCAGAATTTTAGATCACGTTCACCGTGCTTTCCTTCGTATATTTCCATTGTAAAAGACGGGTTTTCTCCACGTGTAAACATACCTTGTGTCTTTAGGGTTTTGTAAAGTGCATGGTCTGAAAACTTCTCCTGTTTAAAGCCAAGCCCTGATTTAAAGATAGTTTCTAACATGTATTTTTTATATTTCCCTGCAACGGAAGTAATTTTAAAGATAGGAGCAATCAACAGAATAAATGGTACGCCAATTACTAGGTGTGAAACATATTGGTGAGAATTTAAGATACTTGTAAATGTATCTGTTAGAGCAACAGGTAATATTGCAAGAACTTCTGGTTTAAACATTGTTCCAAGAACAATGACATGAAGCACTAGCCATAGTGATAATGTAACTTTAAATACCATGAGATATAAATCAAAGCTCTTCTTCATGGTTTCGCGTGTGCGTTCTAAATCTTTAAATGTAGATGTGTCGAGCATCGTATCTGTCCTGTTTTTATTACGTGAAACTAGCATACGGGAAATAGGTGTGAAAATCAGTAGAATAAAACGTAAAAGTTGTGGTTAAACAAAACCATTTTCGTCTTGTATCGCTATTGTTCGTATGGTATACAGTGCGCTGGGCGATACCCTTATTTTTCGGGTATAAGGCAAGGTTTGCCATAGCCCAAAAATAAAAACTTAGTTTTAAGGAATACACACATGACAGTGCAGGTTACACGTCCAGAGCGCAGCGAACTCTTAATGCCAGCGGGCAGTCTTCAGAACATGAAAACAGCCATTCTTTATGGTGCGGATGCCATTTACTGTGGGACACCTGATTTGTCTCTGCGTACTAAGTCTGCGTTTAGCCTTGAAGACCTGATGGAAGGTATCGCGTACGCGCACGAGAACGGCGTACGTGTGTATCTGACCCTTAACCTATACACACACAACAAAGATATTGAAAAGCTGCCTGACTTCCTTGAGACGATTCGTAAAGTGAAGCCAGACGGTGTGATTGTGGCTGACCCAGGTGTATTCCAATACATGAAAGAAAACTGCCCAGAGCTTGAGCGCCATATTTCAACGCAGGCGAACCTATGTTCTTGGCTGTCGGTAAACTACTGGAAAGAGCAGGGCGCATCACTTGCTGTACTGGCGCGTGAAGTGAGCTTTGGTGAGATGGAAGAGATCCGCGAAAAATGCCCAGACATCAAACTTGAAGCCTTTGTACATGGCGCCATGTGCATGAGTTACTCTGGCCGTTGCCTGCTCTCAAACTTTATGAGTGAGCGTGGGGCAAACCAAGGGAACTGCGCACACAGCTGCCGCTGGCACTACAAAGTACACATGAAGATGAAAGATGGTCGTACAGAAGAGCTGATCATCAACGAAGACAACAAGGACATGTTCCAGTTCTTCCTTGAAGAAGAGTTCCGCCCGGGTGACTTGATTCCACTTGAGGAGACTGTAGACGGTACATACTTCATGAACGCAAAAGACATGTGCCTCATGCCAGTGCTTAACGATTACCTGCGTATTGGTGTAGATAGCCTGAAGATTGAAGGTCGTCACAAGAATGAGTTCTACGTGGCAAGTGTTGCCCGTGCTTACCGTAAAGCGATTGATGACTACTACGTGGACCCAGAAGGCTGGGACAGCAAAGCTTACATGGCTGAACTGAATGCTGTACGTAGCCGTGGTTACACGCTCGCTTTCCACAATGGTCGCCTGACAAACCACTCTCAAGACTACGAAACAACGGCGTCTATGGGTGAGTGGAACTTTGGTGGATTTATCCGTGAGTGGGACGGCGATGACATGATCTTTGAAGTGCGTAACACGATTGAAAAGGGTGACGTGATTGAGTTTCTGCCACCAAACAGTAAGCACAACCCAGACCTAGAAGTTGTACGTCTGCGCCTGTATGAGTTTGAGTGCGCAAAAACAGGTAAAATGGTTGAGAAGGTGAACCCAGGTCAAAAATTTGCTCTGCGTATTCCAATCAGTGCCTTCCACCTAGAAGACCCTGAAACCTTCAAACAGCGCCTACCTGTGATGACAGTGGCACGTACAGAAATGATCTCACTTGATAACGTGCGCCGTGACCACGTGAAAGTACGTGAACGTACGCACCAGATGGAATCAGGTAAGATCAGTGAAAAAGTACTGGTTCAGATTAAGCACCGTGCAGAAGAGAAGCGTGGCGATCAGCCTGTACGTTCTTCTAGTGCGAAACCGCCTAAGAAGAAAGACGAAGGGTGCTGTGGCCTTGGTTGTAACGGTTGCCTGATGTTCTGGAACGATGACAAGTACGCTAAAGCCCGTGAGCTTCTGCAACAGAAGAAGATGGGTAAGATGCTGACGAAGGAAGAGCGTAAGGTTGCTGTTTAGTTTCTTTGCTTACTCCCAGAATAAAAAAGCGCCATGTAAAATGGCGTTTTTTATGCTCCGAAAGTTATAGTCTTTTAATACTGCTTTATCGCACATAGCTTTGCATGTGCGCTTGGATGTTTTTCACTTTCGTTCAAAACGTATGTCTTGGGCTTCGCCCGCTCAAAACCCTCCACCTCGGGTTTTGGCTCACTCTGTTCGCACTCGTTTAGGCATTCACCCCAGCTATTTCATCGACGTGTGTGAGCCGAATAGGCGAACCAAAACGCTCAGGCGTTTTGAGCGGTTTAAAACAATATAAAAACAGAGCGGATGCCTGTTTTTGAAGTGAGATGTTTTAAACCAAGATGGTACTTCACGTAGAATTGTATTTTGACGCCGCGCAGCAGAGGGAAAATGCAAGGCTGTAAGTGAAGATAATCTCCCCAAACAAAAAGCCCCGCAGTTGCGGGGCTTTTCTTGTTCGTTAAATCTGTGCTTTAAACACAGTGGCAGGGGGCATGTTCAGAAGCACTTTTGAGGTGGAGTACTGGGAGAAGTGCGCGCTCAGGATGCTTTCCAGCATGCGGGTGTACTGGAACAGAATGAACTGCGATGTGGGTTTGAGGATGCCCTTGGTTGCCTTGAACACGTTGTGCGTGAACTCGGTGCCGAGGCTAAGGAAGGGAATGCTTGAAACCACGTAATCAGCATGGCTGAGGCCGTGCTGCGCCAAAATGTCCTGAATGTCTTCCACGCTACCAAGGTGAAGGTGGACGTTCGGGGTGTCTTTGTATTTGGCTTGCAGTGCTTCATAGAAGCTGGGGTTGTTTTCAACCACCACAAGGGTGGAGCCCTCTGAGAGTTTGGATGCCATGTGATCGGTGAATACGCCGCCTCCAGGGCCATATTCAACGATGACAAGGTCATCTTGGAACGGAATCGAAGATAGCATGCGCTGCCTTAGATAACGTGAAGAGGGGACAATGGCACCCACGCCAAGTGGGTTTTTGATGAACTCTTTGAAGAAGTCAATGCGACGATTCATGAGTGGCCCTATTCAACTGGTGTTAGCTTGTGTCAGCTATTGTATGAGGAGAAGATGGGGTTTTTATTGAGATTTTCAAGGGGGGAATCTGAATTTATTCAAAAGTCCATGGTTGCATACAACCAGTCTTTCAGTTATAAGACATCTATATGAAATCTTCAACTTTTTCTTTGCACTCACAATAAGGAGAATTCCCCGTGAGCAAGACTGTAACCCTGCTTTTGGGCGGGTCATTTAACCCCATCCATAAAAGCGGTCATATTGGTAGCATCACGCATGTGTACCATACGCTGAACTTGGAAGGCGCAAAGGTTCATGATGCTTGGCTTCTGCCGGCGGCACAAAACCCGTTCAAGTCCACCAAGGATATGGCGCCTTATGAACACCGTCTGGCGATGTGTGAAATTGAAGCAGCCAAGTATCCGTGGCTTTCGGTTTCGGACTTTGAAAGCAAAATGTCTGCGCCGCACTATACGCAGCGCGTTCTTGCCAACTTGGTTGATGTTTATCCTGATCGCCAGTTCGTTTGGATGATGGGCAGCGATAACTTGACGCATTTCCATGAGTGGGAATACTGGCGTGAGATGGTGCAGATGGTGCCCATGGTGATCATGGCCCGAGAGGGTTCCATGGAGCAAGCCATGCACAGTCCGATGATGCAAGAGTTTGCCACTTGCCTGAAAGACGAAGGTACACCTTTTAATGGCGGCAGTGACCTCCGCTATATGGTGACCAACTGCTTTGCTGGCGCAGCCACTGAGGTACGTAATGCCATTAAAGCTGGTGAGCGGACGACGCATATCAGCTCTGGTGTACGAAAGTACATTGATGAGCACGGCCTTTATCGATAAAAGAAAAGCCCCCCTGAAGAGGGGGCTTTTTTCGTGATTAGTTTTTCTTCACCACGCTGCTTTTTAGCTTCATGGCGCCCATGCCATCAATTTTGCAGTTGATGTCGTGCCCGTCATGCACGCGGTCAGGATCAATCAGAGAAATATTCTTTGCTTTTGTACCAACCTTAATCACAAGGCTTGAACCTTTGACTTTAAGGTCTTTAATCACGGTTACGTTATCACCGTCTTGTAGAATGTTTCCATTGGCATCTTTAATGATACTGCTTTCATCTGGCAGAGCGTTTTTATGCCATTCATGACCGCACTCGGGGCAGTTGAGCATATCGCCGACTTCATAAACATATTCACCGTTACATTCAGGGCAGAGAGGCATATCGCTCACGAGGTTTCTTTCTGTTGTGATTAGTCTGTGTAGTGTGCCACAACTCGGTAGTGCGGGTCTTCAATTAAATCAGCTTTTACAAGGTGCTTGGCTTTTTTCAACAGAAGTGTGCAGTCTGGGCTCAGGTGCACAAGGCTGAGCTTTTTGCCAGCAGCTGTGTATTTCTCAGCAATGGCTTCAATCGCTTCAAGGGCTGAGTAATCCCAAACACGCGCGTTTTTGAAGTCAATCACGACTTTATCTTCTTCATCATTTTTCGGATGGAAGATGTCTTTAAATTCTGCAATAGAACCAAAGAATAGCGAGCCGTTTAGGCTGTAAACTTTAGCGCCTGTTTCTTCATTTTTACCAACCTGCGCCCAAATGTGTGTTGCTGATTGCCATGCGAACATAAGCGCAGCAACAATAACACCCACTACTACGGCAAGGGCAAGGTCATGCATCACTGTTACACCTGTTACCAGTAGAATCACAAAAGCGTCACCCTTTGGCATGTGCTGCATAATACGCAGTGATGTCCATGCGAATGTCGCAATCACAACCATCATCATGAGGCCTGTCAGAGCCGCAAGAGGGATCATTTCAATCCACTGTGAAGCAAATAGAATAAACATAAGGAGCGCAACTGCAGCGGTGATGCCAGACAAGCGACCACGGCCACCAGATTTAATGTTGATCATGGATTGACCAATCATCGCACAGCCACCCATCGCACCAAAGAAACCACATGTCAGGTTCGCAAAACCTTGGCCCATGCATTCTTGTGATGTACGGCCACGTGTTTCAGTAATCTCATCAATAAGTGTGAGGGTCAGAAGACTTTCAATCAGACCAATACCTGCAAGTGTGAGCGCCACTGGGAAGATAATGAACAGTGTTTCAAGTGTGAATGGCACCATTGGAATGTGGAACTCAGGAAGGCCACCAGCGATGCTGGCCATGTCACCCACAGTTTTTGTATCAAGGCCAAGGCCAACAACAAGTGCTGAAACAGATGTAATGGCAACCAGTGAACCTGGGAGCATTTTGCCCACTTTAGGAAGTTTAGGGAACAGCCACATAATCGCCATTGTAAGAACTGTCAGGCCAACCATCATGTGCATGTCAGAACCTTGCATCCAACCGCCATTCCAAAGGACGCTCAGCGCGCTGTGGCTTGCTTCCGCATCATGGCCATGTGCAGCTGCTTCTGCTACGGCTCTCGCTTTAAATTGCCCAAGTTGCGCAAGGAAAATCACAATCGCAAGACCGTTTACAAAACCAAGCATTACAGAGTAGGGCACAAGCCTAATAAATTTACCGAGCTGGAAGACGCCAGCAAGAATTTGCAAAATACCCGTAAGGACAACCGCTGCAAAAAGATACTCAACACCGTACAGCATCACAATACCAACCATGGCGACTGCCATGGCGCCCGTGGCACCAGAAATCATACCGCTACGTCCACCAAAAATAGATGTAATGAAGCCCACAATAAAGGCTGCATAAAGGCCAACAAGCGGCTCAACACCTGCTACAAAGGCAAAAGCAATGGCTTCTGGCACAAGGGCAAGCGCAACCGTAAGGCCCGAAAGCATATCAGCGCGTGGATTTTCTGTGAGTTTAAAACGGTTTACGAGACGTAACATGGGGTTAGTTTTCCTATACTTTACTAACCGATTAAAAGATAATTTGCCACTGCTGCAAATGTTAGCTTACTGCGCTTCCAGTGCTCATGTACCAGTTAGTACATTGCGCGCTCGTCCTCGTAATCTATCCATTTTCGCTATTGGAAACCTTACTTTTAAATACGGTTATTGATCATTGCGAAGCGTGCAAAGTATACAAAAAACAAGGTTCTGTCTACCCCTTGAAACAACTAAATTTTACTGGAGTTAAAGCGTAATCACCAAACCTGTGGCATCATCCATATGCTTGAGGCGACGGTAGCGCTCAAATGTTGGGTCTGACGCAAACATTTCCTTGAGCATTTCATAGTAATTTTTAACGCCCATTTCAGTCATTTTTTCTGCTGCCATTTTAAGCGATTGCTCAGTAGATTTTCCTTCAGGCCAGTCTAAGCCGTCACTAAACATGACAATGCGTGTAAACTCACCAGCCTTAAACGTGCCACCAGTGAGGAAGTTTTCCATCTCTGGTTCATAGTTAAATACACCATATTTAACATTGGTGAGGCCTCTGTTACGCTCAATAATGCTTCTTACTGCTTCTGTTTTACGGATCTCATTGACATTGATGCCTTTTGCACTTTCAGTGAAGATATAGTCAGAGAGTTTTTTATCTAAATCTGCGTGGAATGTACTATGTGTGCTCAGTACATGCCATTCACCTTTTTTAAAACCCACAATGGCGCAGTCAGAGATATTGCTAAAACTTACTTCATTCTTATGAATTTTAATCATGGCAGCAGCAGCGCAGGGCCCGCTTTTACCCAGTTCAATAATGTTTGGATGTTCAGCTTCTAAGTGGCTTTTAAAGGCATGGTTGGCAGCAAGCATGCTCTCTCTTGCATCCATATCACTACTGTCATTGGCAGAGAGAAACTCTGCTAAAAATTTTGAGGTATAAGCCGATGTGTTGAGGCCATCAATATCTGCAGGTGTAATGGCCGTCGCACCATCGATAACCGCAAATGTATAAGTGCCAACAACCATTCTATCTTCGTTGTAATGGTTGGGTGTTTGCACAGCAACATAGCCTTGGTGGCTAAAGCTATCAACGTTTTGAATGACATGGCTCATAGGTGGTAAATCTTTCTCATTTTTTGCCAGTGTAACACGCTTTTGTACATTGCGGTATACGGTCTAACTCGCTACACTAAAGCCATGAGTGAATCTACCCCTAAGCCAATGATGAAAGTTTCTATTACGCCTGAATTTCAGACGGCGTATTCTTGCATTGAAAATGGTGACAACACTCTTGTACTTGGTAGTGCCGGTACAGGTAAAAGTACATTTTTAAAATGGGTCCGTAAAAAGGTTGGCGAACACAAAAAGCATGTGGTTCTTGCGCCAACAGGTATGGCGGCTTTGCAGGTTGCTGGGCAAACAATTCACAGTTTCTTTGGGTTTAAAGCACAGCTGATGCAAGACGATACCGCTTGGCACCGCCCAAGAAATCGTAAGATATATGAAGCACTTGAGATGATTATTTTAGATGAAATCTCAATGGTGCGTGCAGATGTGTTTAATAGTATTGACCAGTTTTTGCGTCGTTATGGTCCGAGGAAAGGTGAGCCATTTGGAGGGGTGCAAATTATTGCACTGGGTGATGTATTCCAACTTCCGCCAGTGGTGCGCAGAGACGAAAGAGACTTCTTCCAAGATACATTCGGTACAGCATTTTTCTGGGGTGCGGATGCATGGCGTGAAGGCGCATTTGAAGTGGTCGAGTTTACAGAAATTTTCCGTCAGAGCGATGCACCATTTATTGACCTTCTCAATCGTGTGCGTTACGGCGAGCGTAGTAGTGACCTGCTCAGCAAGCTTAATACACGCCTTGGACAAGGTGATACTGATGGTGCTGTGATTCTTGCAGCGCGTAACAATACAGTAGATGCCATCAACGCAGAAGAAATGGAAAAATTGCCAACAGACGAGCATATTTACGATGCCAAAACCACAGGTAAGGTAGATGAAAATGTGTTTACAAGTCCATCTCACCTGAGCCTGAAAAAAGGGGCACGTGTCATGTTTACCCGTAACGATGCCATGGGCCGTTGGGTGAATGGTTCCCTTGGTAAAGTGGTGAGCTGTGACGTGAAAACCGTGAAGGTGAAAATGGATGAAGGCCGTACTTATAACGTAGAACCTGTGAAGTGGGAACTCACCAAATATAAACTTGATGAAGAGACGGAACAGCCTGTTGCAGAAGTGGCGGGTACGTACTCTCAACTGCCTCTCGCACCGGCTTGGGCACTCACCATTCATAAGGCTCAAGGCCAAACACTTGAAAAATGTGTCATCAATCTTTCTGATGGCGGCATTTTTGCAGAAGGTCAGCTTTATGTAGCGCTTTCACGTGCCCGTTCTTTGGAGTCTATTACCCTTACAGACCCAATTACGGTTTCTGATATTCGCACCAGTCGAGACGTGAAGGCGTTTTATCAAGGATTCTTTAAGCGCTAACTTGAAAGTATCCTCTTTCATTCCTATATATTTAAATAATCAAACATCTTTGTTCCGCTTGTTTGCGTCTGTAGAGGCGTTTTATGTGGAATGTTCCTCTGGAGGAGTCATAGCATTATGAGTGCAAAATCTATTTTGGAAGCAATGGGCTGGCTCAAGTGGCTTGCAATCCTGTACGGAGTTTTGACCTTTCCCTATGCACTGGATCAGATTCATGCTGGGGAGTTTTTCTCGCTGAGATCTGTCGTCATTGCTTCGGTGGTTATGGGCGTGTATTTCCTTCTTAAACACGTTCTTGAGAAAAGGGTGAAAGCTCAAGATGGCTAATCGAAACCAAATAAAGGGCTCCTTCGGGAGCCCTTTATGTTTGTTATAAACTAAAGTTTAAGTCTATACCTTCTGGCGCATTCCACACCGCAACCGTACTTGCGTACATAGACCGTTCATTCATTGGGGCAAACTCAAATGTACTCAGCTTCGCCTTACCGTCGGCTTCAAGTTGCTCAATGAGGTTTACATGATAGTTTTTTGGAAGATGAGGGATCCAAAGCATGATAACCGCATTGGGGCTACTCTTTAGGAGCCTTTCAACCGTATCAAGCACATCCGCGTATTCATTTTTGAGCTCGTATGAAGGGTCAATCATAATCAGGTTTTGAGCGTCTTTGCTGAGGCCAAATGAGGCTGACATAAAGCTATTGGTTTCGTAGAACTTAATGCGGCTATCGAGGTTGAAGCGGTTTTTAAGTTGTTTGAACTCGTTACTATGGCGCTCAAACAGATGGATGGTATCTTCTTTACCTGTCAGCATCTGGATGATCTTTGGACTGCCCGGATAGTGGTTCGGCTTCAGTTTACCAATCAGCTTTTTAATTGGGTTTAAAATCTCAAGGTCTTCCTCCATCAGTTTCAAAATACCGTGGCCAGCTTCACCTGTTTTTTGTGAGTGGTCAGAGGTTAGGTCGTACACGCCACGACCTGCATGGGTATCAATGACATTCAGAGGTTTACCATCTGCTTTTAGGCCTTCAATCATACGAATGAGAAGCGTGTGTTTATGCACATCAGCCATGCAGCCAGCGTGGAAAGAGTGTAGGTAAGATAGCATTAAAATATTTCCTCATTCTACTATGCGGCGCTGCAAATGAGTTTTGCTTGCGCTTCCGTTTCTCAGGTACGGACAAGTACATTGCGATACGGTTCTCATTAAAACTCATTTTCGCAAGCCGCCTAGCGAATGATCAAAATATTTTTTGATTATAAATCAATGCAATTTTGAATCGCTTTTTGCCAGCCCTTAATCATTTTTGATCTTTTATCACTGTCTAGAGACGGCGTAAAGGTTTTACTCACCTGCCACTGGTTAGAAATAGTTTCAAAATCAGGAATGAGTCCTGCGCCAATAGCTGCAAGATACGCAGCGCCAAGGGCTGTGGTTTCTGTCACTTTAGGGCGCACCGTTTCTACATCTGTAATATCCGCAAGGCGGTCACAGAACCATGTGTTAGCGACCATGCCGCCATCAATGCGAAGTTCTGTAAGTGGTGTTTCCATTGCTGTGAGAAGGTCGAGCGTTTGGTAGCAGAGGCCATCAAGCGTGGCGCGCACTATATCTGCTTTTGTGCTATCAAGGGTCAGGCCAACAATATGCCCTTTGGTGCCAGCTTGCCAGTGCGGTGCGCCAAGGCCAACAAAGCCCGGGACTACATAAACTTCATCGTTTTGTTTAGCACTTGCTGCCAGTTCTTCGGTCTCAGTGGCATGAGAAATTAGGCTTAGCCTATCTCTAAGCCACTGTATAGCGCTGCCACAGACCATGCTGCTGCCTTCGTAAGCGTAAATGGTCTCGGTGTCCGTTTTATAGAGAACTGTCGTTAAAATGCCTTCTGGGGCGCTTTTAGGCTCTGCACCAATGTTCATCATCAGAAAGTTACCTGTGCCGTAGGTGTTCTTCGCCATGCCGGCTTCAAAGCAAGCCTGCCCAACAGTAGCAGACTGCTGATCACCGCAGGAGCCTTGAATGGAGAGACTGAATCCGCAAAGGGCTTCATCTGTTCTGCCAAAGTCATCAATGTTGTTTTTAACCTCAGGGAGAATGTTTACAGGAACTTTAAAGAGTGAAGAGAGTTCATTGTCCCATGCCATGTCCTGAATGTTAAAGAGAAGTGTGCGGGATGCATTGGTTGCGTCTGTCGCGTATGTGTTGCCGCTTGTGAGGCGGTAAATGAGATAGCTTTCAATGGTACCAATGCATAGGTTATTTGAGCGTTGCGCTTGTTTTACGGCGTCATTATTCTCAAGCAGCCATGCCATTTTTGTTGCGCTAAAGTAGGCATCAATAGGCAACCCTGTTTTAGCTTTTACATCCGTGCCATGTTTAGCGTTTAGATCGGCGCACAGGTCGGCGGTACGCTTATCTTGCCAAACAAGGGCAGGGGCAAGCGGCATGCCTGTATCTTTGCTCCAAGCAACACAGGTTTCTCGTTGGTTGGTAATGCCCATCGTTTCGGCTCTGTAGCCTTTATTTTCAGCTTGAGAAAGCGCGTGCTTACAGACAGCGAGAGCGTTCTGCCAAATTTCTTCTGCGTTGTGCTCTACATGGTTTGGGGCAGGGTAGTGTTGTTCATGTTCAATGGCGTGGCTTGCAATAATGTTCCCTTGGACATCAAACACAATAGCGCGTGTAGATGTTGTGCCTTGGTCAAGTGAGAGAATAGCTGGCTTAGGGGCATTCATATTTAAGTTACCTTTTTATTTTTTATCCCGCTTATGTACGGCGTTGGTACATGGCGCTGTCAAAAAAGTAAAAATCTAAACTTAAATCTAAACGCCTAAAATGTATGTTTATGTGATCACAATCTCTTTTTTACTATCATGGAATTTATGAAGCATATATTCAGAAAGCTTTTTCTTTTGCTCTTCATTCATAAACAGGCCTTGCTTTGTACGGTGCCAAATAATGCTGTTAACTGAGGCTGCCCACTCTTCACTCATCAGGTATTCCACTTCACGGGCATAAAGGGTGGCGCCAAAGTGCTCACCAAGTGAGGCGATGTCTGTACAGCCAGCAAGAATATATTCAGCTGCTGTGCCGTAGCTTTCTGCAAGACGTTGGGTTACTGCCATTGGAATAGCAGGGTGTTTCTTTTGGAAAGCTTTGACGTCAAAATTCTCTTCGTTCCCGTATAGGGGGAGATCACCAGTCAGGCAGCGGCCTTTAATTTTAAGTTTCTTCATGGCGTCTTTGGCAAGTGTACGGTAAGTGGTGAGCTTACCGCCCCATACATTGAGCCCAATGGCGCCTTTAGATTTAAAGGTTTGTAGGCTGTAATCTCGGCTGGCTTTCGTGAGGCCGTGCCCCATGTCAATAATGGGACGCACACCGCTGTAATCCCACACAATGTCTGCTTCAGTGGTTTGTTTACTGAAACGTTCATTGGCAATAGCTAGAAGGTAGCTACGCTCGGCGTCTGAAATCTTCGCTTGCCCCGGATCGCCTTCCATAAGTTCTTCTGTAGTACCTACTAATGTAAAGTCTCTCTGGAAAGGAATCGCAAAAACGACGCGACCATCTTCTTGTTGGAAGAGGTAGGCTTGATCATGCAGGAAGAGTTTAGGCACGACAATGTGGCTGCCTTTAATAAGCTTAAGAGCTTTGTTTGGAAGGTCTGGGGCAACATCTTCCATAAACTGAGAGGCCCATGGACCTGTTGCGTTAACAAATTTAGGGGCAGTCACAGTATGTTTAATGGCTTTGTGCATATAGGTGATGTGCCACTGCTTTTTAATGGCTTCTACTTTAACCACTCTGGCAGAAGGGATAACTTCAGCGCCATGGCTTTTCGCGTCTTTAGCATTGGCAATCACAAGCCTGTGATCATCTACACGGAGATCACTATAGGCGAATGCGGTGCCTGAATCTTTTTTAAGGGCTGTACCTACAGCTGATGTTTTAAGGTCAAATTGGACAGACTTGGGTAAAAACTGGGAGCGATATAAATTATCGTATAAAAACAGACCCAACTTAACCAGTCTTGCTGGGCGTGTGTGGGGTTCGTCTGGGATGTTGAGTCTAAGAGGGCTTACAAGATGTGTTGCAATGCGCGCCAGTGTGTCTCGTTCTTTCAGGGCTTTACGCACAAGCCCAAACTCGTAGTGTTCAAGGTATCTGAGGCCGCCATGGATCATCTTTGTGCTCCATGAGGATGTGCCAGCGCCAATGTCGCCCTTATCAAGAAGCAGGACTTTAAGCCCTCTTAAGGTTGCGTCGCGTGCGATGCCTGCGCCATTAATGCCAGCGCCTACAATGATGAGATCAAATTGCTGATCAGACATGATACCTCTCTCGGATTATCTGCTATAACTGCCCTTAGAATACCACTGGCAAGAGCCAGTTCCAAATGCTGCTCGAGTTTCGGGTCGGCTTTTTCCGACTCTGTCCAAATAATCAGATCAAGGTTGTGACTTTTAAGTGTGTTAATAACGGTTTTGTTAAGTGCGCCCGTTGGCAGGATGCCGTAGGTGGCGCCGTATTGTGCTGCTTGTTTCAGATATGGTGCGCTAAGGGCTTTATAATGGGCAATACCGTCATGCGCTTTATGGGCAAAAAGAAGACCTCTTGGGATAAAGGGTAGCTCTTTTTGAATAGTGCTCAGCTGGCTGTGGTCAAAGGAACTTATCAGAATGTTATGGGGGTGGATTTTACCAGCTTGAATAAGGGGTAAAAGCATTCTGCATACTGCGCCTGCGACATCTGGGCTTTTGAGCTCAATATTAAAGAGTGTATTGGGATGTGCTGGGATATGCTCTGCCAGTAGGGCTAGCGTTTCCTCAAATGTAGGGATGTGGCTGCCATCTTTGAGTTTAAGTTCAGTAATATCTGTATCTGACAGATCTTCAAAGAAGGATTTGCAGCGGGTCTGTGTTTCAAGGTGATGGTTTAGATCACTGATAATCTCTGTGCCTTGCATGCGGGTGGGGTGCATCATGTATAAGGTGCCGTCAGCACTTTTGACCACATCACTCTCAAATCCATCGGAAAGTGTCAGGCTTTTTGAAAAAGCTGACAGGGAGTTTTGATATGGGGCAGGGGGCGCCATAACGCAGCCTCTATGGCCGATTATCTTAGGGAATGCGGGCGTTTTCTGTTCCATGCATCTTATTATACATGAACGCAAAAGAAGCGGAAAATACAAAAAATGACGACTAAGAGTTGACCGGTCAGTCAAGTGCTATTATAATTTAATATAAGGGTATAACCCCATATACGAGAACCCTATGGAGAAATGATGGAAAAACTACCGACTAAAGAGCGTTTGATTCAAACTGCGAATGACCTTATTGGTCAGGCAAACTACAGCACTGTGAGTGTGGCTGAAATTTGTCAGGCTGCTGGGGTTCATAAGGGTAGCTTTTACCATCATTTCCCCTCTAAAGTAGATCTTGCGATTGCAGCGATTGATGCTTACTTTGAAGAGAATACAAACGACTGGGATTCTCTCTTCTCCCCTCAAGTGCCGCCTTTAATGCGTATGGTTAAAATTTGTGACTATGCTATTGAAAAAATGCATGAAGAGGTGAAGGAGTGTGGGCGTGTTGTGGGATGTCCTCTCATGTCTCTTGGCTCTGAAATGGCTGGTGAGGATGGTGAGGAAGCCCGTCTGGCCAAGCGTTGCAGAGAGGCGGATGATGTGTTCCTTAAATACTGGAGATCATGTGTGAGAGATATTGCAGATGAGGGGTATTTAAAAGAGGGAGAAGATCTTGATGAACTCGCACGAATGATTCATACTTTCGTGGCAGGCCAAATGATGATTGCAAAGGTGCATGATTCTCTCGATGTTTTAGAAAAAGATTTGAAAAAAGGCATATTTAGAATTCTTGGTATTTCACTGGATAAAGTGGAATCTTAATTAAAAATTTTTGTTAAAAGTTGACTTAAAGGTCAAATGAAGGAGAGAACAATGAATACGGCATATGTGGAAACACTCAAGACCAATAAGACAATTTTGCTAATGAGCGCAACAACGCTGCTCTTTGCTGGAGCAGCATTTTTTTATAGTACTATGGTGCATGGTGAAGAAGAAAGCGTGCAGGAAGCTGTTGCTGTTGTCGCTGAAATGACCATTCCAGTGGCGGAGGTGAAAGCTCAAGAAGTTAACCTTTGGAGCCGCTTTTCAGGCCGTATTGCTGCGGTAAATGAAGCTGAGATTCGTCCACAAGTAAGTGGCCGTATTACAGAAATCCGATTCAAAGATGGTGCATCTGTTGAAAAGGGCGATATCTTGATGGTCATTGATCCACGTCCGTATGAAGCAAGCCTAAAGGAAGCTAAAGCGAATCTTGCTTCTGCAAAAAGCCAGAAGGCTCTTGCTGGCCGTGAGCTAAAGCGTGCTGAAACTCTCCTCAAAGAAGACGCGATTGCTCAACGTACATACGATAGCCGTGTGAATGACCTTGAAGTTGCAGAAAACGCCATCCTTCAGGCGGAAGCTGCGTTGATTCAAGCAAAAGTTGATGTAGATCACGCTTATGTGAAAGCGCCGTTTTCTGGCCAAGCTGGCCGTGCGGAACTGACTGTTGGTAACCTTGTACAGGCAGGCAGTGCACCGCTTCTGACAACTCTGATTTCTAATGACCCTGTTTACGCTGAGTTTGACGTAGATGAGCAAACATACCTCAAGAACGTGTACAGCGTACGCTCAAACTCTGAGCAAAAAGTACCTGTACGTTTGAACGTGAAAGGTATTCCTCAGATGGAAGGCAGCATTGATAGTTTTGATAACGCGATTAACCCAGCGACAGGTACGATTCGCGCTCGCGCTCTATTTGAAAACAAAGACGGCATCCTTCTACCAGGTATGTACGCTGAGATTGAAATGTCGACACCAACTTCAACAAGTGAGCTTGTGGTGCCAAAAACAGCTGTCGCGACTGACCAAGACCGTATGTTTGTGTACGTGGTTGATGAGATGGGCGTTGCCAAATACCGTGAAGTGACTGTGGGTCGCCCACAAAACGGCTTTATTGTGATTCAGTCTGGCCTTAAAGCAGGTGAGAAGATTGTGACAGATAAGGTTGGTATGGTGCGTTCTGGCCAAACAATTAACGCTGAGAAGGTTTCAATTAACGTTGAACCTGCTAAAGAAGCGTGGGTCGCTCAAAAATAATTAGACCGCTAGAAGAAGAAAGAAACATCTCATGAATTTCTCTAGATTTTATATTGATCGCCCTATCTTTGCAGCGGTGCTTTCAGTCCTTATCTTTGTCGCAGGTTTTGTGGCAATGTTTAACCTCCCAATTTCGGAGTATCCAGAAGTTGCCCCGCCATCTGTTGTGGTGAATGCGTCTTTCCCGGGTGCCAGCCCTGCTGATATTGCAGAGTCTGTGTCGATTCCGCTAGAAGAGCAGATTAACGGTGTGGAAAACATGCTGTACATGAACTCTCTGGCAACAACAGACGGTAACCTACAGTTGCGCGTAACATTTGCCATTGGTACAGATGCTGACCTTGCACAGCAGCTTGTGCAAAACCGTGTGCAACAGGCGCTACCACGTCTGCCACAAACTGTACGTGACTTTGGTGTGACGGTAACGAAGTCATCACCTGACATTACAATGGTGGTGCACATTGTCTCTCCAAATGAGCGTTACGACGCCCTTTACCTACGTAACTACACCAACATCAACGTAAAAGATGAACTGGCTAAAGTTCAGGGTGTGGGCTCTGTACAGATCTTTGGTGCAGGGGATTACGCAATGCGCCTATGGTTAGATCCAAACAAGGTTGCTGAGCGTGGCCTAACAACAGGTGAAATTATGGCTGCTGTGCGTAGCCAAAACACACAGGTTGCTGCAGGTACAATTGGTGGCCCTCCATACACAGAAGGTAAAAATGTACCTAAGCAAATGCCAATTACGGTGCAAGGCCGCCTAGAAAGCATTGCTGAATTTGAAGATATTATTATTAAGCGTAGCGCAGAGGGTGTGGTCACGCGCCTGAAAGACGTGGCTCGTATTGAGCTTGATGCCTCTGGCTATGCACTGCGTTCACTGCTGGATAATAAGCCAGCTGTGGCAACGGCGATCTTTGCATCACCAGGTGCAAACGCACTAGAAATTTCATCTAACGTGCGTAAAAAGATGGCTGAGCTGAAAAAGAACTTCCCTGAAGATGTAGATTTCCAAGTGATCTATGACCCAACAACATTCGTGAGTGACTCGATTCATAAGGTGATTGAAACCCTTCTTGAAGCAGTTCTCATGGTTGTGATTGTGGTTGTAGCCTTCCTTCAGCGCTGGCGTGCGGCTCTGATTCCGCTACTTGCTGTACCTGTATCTATTGTTGGTACATTCGCTGTGATGCTGGTTCTTGGTTTCTCAATTAATGTCCTTTCACTCTTTGGGCTTATCCTTGCCATTGGTGTGGTTGTGGATGACGCCATTGTTGTGGTCGAGAACGTGTCGCGTGGTATTGAAGAAGGTATGACGCCGCGTGAAGCTGCCATTAGAGCTATGAAAGAGGTAACGGGCCCAATTATTGCCACGAGTTTGGTACTGATGGGTGTCTTCATTCCGATTGCCTTCCTTTCAGGTCTAACCGGTATGTTTTACAACCAGTTTGCCTTAACAATTGCCATTGCGGTTGTGATCTCAACATTCAACTCGCTCACACTTAGCCCGGCTATGTCTGCACTTCTTCTCCAAAAAGAAGGCGCTAAGCGTGACTGGCTACAACGTGGCATGGACAAAATCTTTGGTGGATTCTTTAGAGTGTTTAACCGTGTGTTTGATCGCTTTAATGACCGTTACACAAACTCTGTACGTTGGTCTATTAGCCGTAAAGGGCTGATGATGGCGATCTTTGGTGGGTTCCTTGTGTTAACAATGTACGGTTTTAAGAGCGTACCTGCTGGATTTGTGCCAGCGCAGGATAAGCAATACCTCATTGCCTTTGCGCAGCTTCCACAAGGTGCAACTCTTGACCAAACGGAAGAGGTGATTCGTCAGATGGGTGACATTGCCCTAAAGCACGAAGGTGTTGCCAATGCCGTTGCATTCCCTGGTCTGTCTCCAAACGGATTCGTGGCCAACTCAAGCAGTGGTATTGTCTTCCTACCTCTAAAAGACTTTAAAGAGCGTACAGCGCCACACCTCAACGGTTTTGCCATTGCAGGGGCTTTGCAACAGCAGTTCATGAGTATTCAGGGCGCCTTTGTGGCCATCTTCCCGCCACCTCCTGTAAGTGGTTTGGGTACGGCTGGTGGCTTTAAGCTACAAATTGAAGACCGTGCAGGCCTTGGTTATGAAGCTGTAAACGCTGCCCTGTGGCAAGTGCTTGGTAAAGCAAACCAACACCCAGCACTGACTCAGGTGTACAGTAACTACAACATTGATGCGCCAGAGATCTTTGCCAACCTAGACCGTACGAAGGCAGAGCAACTTGGTGTGGATGTAGACCAAGTCTTCGCAACAATGCAGACATTCCTTGGCTCACAGTACATTAATGACTTCAACCTGTTTGGACGCGTGTATCGTGTAATTGCACAGGCAGAAGCTGAGTACCGTGATGAAGCCTCTGACATTACAAGTATTAAAGTGCGTAACCGTGATGGCGCGATGATTCCTCTTGGGTCTATTGTAGACGTTGAGGAGAGCAAAGGTCCTGCCATTGCCATGCGCTATAACGCATACCTTGCGGCTGACGTAAACGGTAACCCGGCACCGGGCTACTCAAGTGGTCAGGCTGAAGCTGCGATTATGGAGATTCTCGATGAAACTTTACCAGCAGGTATGACGTATGAGTGGACAGATTTGACGTACCAGCAGATTCTTGCCGGTGATTCAACGCTGATTATTTTCCCACTGTGTCTCTTCCTCGTATTCCTTGTGCTTGCTGCACAGTACGAGAGTTTGACAATGCCGATTGCTGTGATCGCGATCGTGCCTCTCACAATCCTCAGTGCCATCTGGGGTGTGAAATGGAGTGGAGGGGATAACAACATCTTTACGCAGATCAGCTTCTTTGTGCTGGCGGGGCTCGCCAGTAAGAACGCCATCCTTATCGTTGAGTTTGCACGCGAGCTTGAAAGGGAAGGTATGAAGCTTGTGGAAGCCGCTGTGAAAGCCAGCCGTCTACGTCTGCGTCCAATCCTGATGACATCATTCGCCTTTATTATGGGTGTGCTGCCACTGGTAACCTCTACAGGTGCAGGTGCAGAGATGCGTCAAGATATTGGTGTTGCTGTATTTTCTGGTATGCTTGGTGTAACATTCATGGGGATCATCTTTACGCCGATCTTCTATGTACTCCTACGCCTAGTCGATAAGAAATTTGAAAAAAAGGAAGAGGCTGAACATGCTAGCGAATAAGACATACCTCTCAGTTCCGGTACTTGCCAGTGCGCTTATGCTCAGTGGATGTATGCCACTGAAGAACCCAAACAAAGGGCTGGAAGCACCTGAAGCAAGCGTGTGGCAAAATACACCTCTTGAGGCAGGGAGCATTACTGGCCTTGAGAACTGGTGGCTTCATTTTGAAGACCCGGCCCTTGAAGCTCTTGTAGCACAAGCGATGATGGATAGCCCAACACTTGCTATTGCTGCTGCGCGTGTCGAAGAAGCGCGTGGCTCTAAGCGTACATCGCTTGGTGGCCTGCTGCCTAATATTAGTGGTACAGGGACAGCAACAGAATCAGACGAAGGTGCAAGTAACCAACGTGGTTCATTTGAAGCTGGCTTTGATGCATCATGGGAAATTGACCTGTGGGGTAAAAACCGTAATGCCTACACAGCGAGTGCCAAAAGCTTTAAAGCAAGAGAAGCACAGTACCAGCAGTCTAAGATTGTCCTGATTAGTGAAATCGCGCGTACGTACACAGCACTTCGCGCTGCTGAAAGACAAGTTGAACTCACACAGCGCAACATTAAAACGCTAGAAGAAACGAAGCGTATTATTGAAGCGCAAAAGCGTGTCGGTGAGGCGGGACGCCTAGACGTAGAACGTACAGATAACCTTCTGAACTCAACACGTGCACAGGTGCCAGAAGCTGAGCGTATCCGTGAAGCACAGCGCCTTGCATTGAGCGTACTTGTGGGTGTTCTTCCAGAAAACCTAGACGATATGATCATGATTGATGGCAGTATTCCATCAGCAGAGCATGTGCCACTGCTTGAAAGCCCAAGTGATGTGCTGAAGCGCCGCCCTGATGTACGTGCGGCTCAGCTTGAGTTTGCTGCTGCAACAGACTTGTCTGAATCAGCATTTGCAAACATTTTCCCAAGTCTCACACTTGGTGGATTCTTCGGTATTGCAGAAGGCCTTGCGTTTGACCCAACTGAAATCTGGCGCCTGTCAGCATCAAGCTCACTGCGCCTACTAGATTTTGGTCGTCTGCGTGGCCAGATTGACGCGGCACGTGCCCGTGAGCGTATTGCGTTTGAAACGTACCGTGGCACGATCCTCGAAGCTGTTGCTGACGTAGAAACAGCGCTCAGCGATTACGCACACCTTAAGCGTGAAGAGCAAGCCCTTGCTGCTGCCCTTGTGAATGCAAAATCAGCCCTTAAGCTTTCTAAGAAGCTTTACAAAGAGGGTGAGATTGCTTTCCTTGATGTGCTTGATAGTGAACGCACAGCCATTAGTGCTGACCGTGCACATGTGGACGCGCAATCTCAAGTGACGCAAGCCTTGATCCGACTCTATAAGAGCCTTGGTGCTATGTAAATCTAAGCCCCGCACTGCGGGGCTTTTTGCATGCGCCATTGAAAATGGGCTTACTCATCACCATAATATAGCCATACAAAACTTCTTGTTCCGCTTGTTTGCATCCCTTGAGGGTGTTTTGTGCGGAATGTTTCTTTGGGAGAAATCCAAAATGAATGCCACCATCAAGAAAGCCGTGTTTGACTTTATCAACGCTGGTGACAACAGCATTGCAATTCGCCGGATCGCATACCTGCTCTGGATGATCGCATTTGCTGTATTGCTGTCATTTGGCAGCAGCTTGAGCACCCTCCTGTTTATTGGCGTACTCACTGTGATAGGGCTTGAATTGCACTTGATCAGAAATGAAGCCGTCACGGCTGATCTGCATGCAAGAGCTGCCGATGCCGGGGTGTCTGTTGACGACTATGTCTCGGAATGGCTGTTTGATATTCTGGAATACAACCCGGGTGAGATTCGCGCACGCTGGGGACGTTGGTAACACGTTCTACCGAATACGCTTAAGGCCCCCAGTTGGGGGCCTTTTGCTATGTTTCGAGTTTGGCGTTATCGTAGGTTTCTTGGGCTTCCATCCATGCCATTTCTGCATCTTCAAGTTCGCGAGCGAGTTTACCGTACTCAAATTGGAGGTCTTTTGCTTTTTCTGCATCTTCGTAAACGTCAGGCTCAGCCAATTGGGCTTCAATATCTTTTTTCTGTGTTTCAAGTTTAGAAACCAGCTTCTCTGCTTTTTCGAGTTCTTTAAACAGTGGCGCAAAGGCTTTGCGCTTTTGTGCTTCTAGCTTACGACGTTCTTTCGCAGAAGGGCCGTTTGATTTTTTGCCTGAAGAACCTTCACGTTTAGAGACACGTCGTTGGTTGAGGACATGATCTTTATAAGCGTTCAAGTCGCCATCAAATGGCGCAACTTTGCCATCCTCTACAAGCCAGAGACGGTCTGCAACGCGCTCAACCATGCTAGGGTCGTGGCTTACAAAGACCACAGCGCCATTATATTCAAGCAGGGCTTTCATCAGCGCTTCACGGGCACCAATATCCAAGTGGTTCGTTGGTTCATCAAGCAGAAGCAGGTGAGGAGCATTATAGGTCATAAGGGCAAATAGCAGGCGGGCTTTTTCACCACCCGAAAGAGAGCCGATTGGATTGTCTTGCAGAGCTTTAGAAAACCCAAAACGACCAAGTTTACTACGGACACCTGCTTCAGGGTTACCGCGCATCAGCTTGCTCATTTCTTCAAATGGCGTTGCTTTCACATCCAGCTCATCTGTTTGGTGCTGGCTAAAATACCCAACGCGGAGTTTATCTGCGCGGTGCATGCCGCCCGCTTTTGGCTTCAGGCGGCCTGCGAGGAATTTAATGAGTGTTGATTTACCGTTACCGTTGGCACCAAGCAGCGCAATACGGTCATCCATATCAATGCGCTCATCAATATCTGTAAGAACAGGGGCGTTATTGCCGTAAGCGAGCGATACATTAGAGACGCTAATGAGTGGCGGTGGGAGGTCTTCAGGCTCAGGGAATGTGAATGACATTTGGCTTTCATCTGCAACTGCGCCAACAAAGGTCATTTTCTCGAGCGCTTTAATACGGCTTTGCGCTTGTTTGGCTTTACTGGCCTTGGCTTTGAAACGGTTAATGAAGGCCTCCATGTGCGCCTTTTCAGCTTGCTGCTTGATGTGCTGCTTTTGCTGGTGAGCGCGGCGTTCATTACGCTCACGCACAAAGGTGTCATAGTTCCCTTTGTAGAGTTTCAGCTCTTTGTTTTCCACATGCACAATGTGTGTTGTACAGATATTAAGGAGTTCTCTATCGTGACTAATCACCAATAGCATATGCGGGTAGTTTGCGAGATAGTTCTCAAGCCACATAATCGCTTCAAGGTCCAGGTGGTTGGTTGGCTCATCAAGCAGTAGAAGATCTGGCTCACTAAATAGTACGCTCGCCAGTGCCACACGCATACGCCAACCACCCGAAAGGGATGACATCGGCTCACTGAGTTGCTGTTGGCTAAAGCCAAGGCCAGAGAGAATACTGCTGGCACGGGCAGGGGCACTGTGGGCACCAATATCGCTCAAACGTGTATGAATCTCTGCAATTTTGAAAGGGTCTGTTTCTGTATCGGCGCGCTCAAGGAGTTCGGTGCGTTCTGTATCCGCTTTAAGTACCACATCTAAAATAGGTGTATCACCTTCTTCAATATCCTGCTTGATGTACCCGAGCGAAAGGCTTTTACCGAGCTCAATATCACCGCCATCATTGGCCAGTTCACCTGTAATAAGTTTGAAAAGGGTGGATTTACCTGCGCCGTTCTCGCCAACCACACCCACTTTCCACTTGCTTTCAAGCGTGACTGAGGCGTCCTCAAAAATAGGACGGCCTTGGATTAAGTAGTGGAGTCTCGAAACTGTAAGCATGCTCAGGTTTTACCACGCTGTTTTATTTGTGTCTATGCTCATAAGAAGATGTGTTAGGGAGGATTTTCACATATGAAGGTACGTGTACCGCCAATTGGGATTGAGATTGAAGGAATTATCCATCGAGAAGATCGGTTTATGGCAGGTGGATCATCTGCCGAGTTAAATGAGCGCCTGAAGGCTTCACTTGGTGAGTTTGTCTCATTTGAGGGTGGATCGAGTAATTCAGGGGCGCGTTTATTTGAGGTGAAAACCAATCCGTCTACCAATATTAAACAGGCAACAGAAGAACTCACTGGCCACTTGCGCGCCATGCATAACGTGATGAGCGCGTATCACCGCGAAGAAAATTTCAAAATGGCTGAAAAGAACAGGCAAATTGATGAAGATATTGCGGGAATGGATGAAGAAGAGCGCCGAGATTATTTTGCTTGGGGTGATCCTATGGGGAAAGATGAAAGTCATCAACGTCTCATGTTTGCGGGCTCTAAGCCTATGGTAGGGGGTGGTTCTGGAGGGCTGGCAGATGCTCTCAACCCTCCAGAATATGGAAATACAGGCAATTACGCATCAGGTATCCATATTCATGCTGGTGTACCTTTTGAGGAACATGAGCAGGTTGTAAAAAAACTTGAGCCATATGCACCACTCTTAACGGCTCTCACTGCATCTAGTCCTTTTGATCATCAGGGCAATCCTGAATGGGCAAGTTATCGTATGATGGAGCGTATAAACCGTACATCTTTTGGAGAGCCTTTAAAGCCATATTTCCACCGTTATGGCGGCGGAACCTCAAGGGATCGAGATCTTGAGTTTACACCCAATTATAATGCGGGCAAGTCCTTACGCCCTGAAACTGTTGAGTGCGTGGTGATGGATAGTACGTCTAGCCTTGAAGACATTGCCTGTGTAGCAGCAATTTACCAAGGGCTGGTTTGTAAAGCTATGCATGAGGCGCATATGGATTGTCGTCTTGAGGGGGCAGAGAAACTTGACCCAGAGCGTACGGGGAATATGAGCCGTATCTGTAAAGACGGCTTAGACGCTGAACTGATTTGTGTAGACGATTCCACTATGACAGCAAAAGAGGCGGTGGGTGAAATGCTAGATGAGCTTTCACCATATCTTAAAGCGCTCGGTACAGAAGAGATGGCTCTTCATGCTGAAACCATCATGCGAGAAGGGACCAGTGCGGACCGCCAAGTGAAACTCTTTAATGATGAAAACCGTAAATTTGAGGTGGACGGAAGACGAGAAGCTGTACTTGAGCATATTTCTCAAGGCAGACATGACAAAAGTTTTGAGGCGCTATCACCAGAAGAGCAGGACGAACTATTTGAACCGTGTTCTTGGTCAGATAGTGGCTTGAGCCATTATGAAGAAGTAAAAAGAAGCCAAATTGCAGACATTGTTGAGCGATCTGTCGTACGTGAGTCTCTAGAAATGGCGCGTGCAGGTCGAGGCAAGCAAACAGAAGAGCAAGCCTATGCGATGAGTGAATCTAAAGTTGATCATCTAGAGGTGGAAGAGACGCTTTCAGCTCGGGGGCAAGTGCTAGAGGTTGAGGTTGATCTGTCACAGAAAAACGCAGAATCAGAAAAAGAGCAAAACACCTTAGTGCTTGCATAAATTTAAAAGACTTATGTTTAAAAACTTGATATAAATCTTTCCAACACATGACAAAAGTGAAGAAGAATAAAAACACACATGATGCCTCAAGAAGATCGTCGTAAATCTAAGCCGGAGTTTCGCGGTAAAAAAGAACGTCGTGAAGAGATGAAAATTGTTGTCTCTGCCACACAGAATGATATCTACCTATGGATGGGGTCTATTGCCATGATGGTCGCCATTATTGGTATCGTGGTTACGCTTGCTGTGGTGAAGGGGTAAGTTCATGTTGATTATTGGAATGCTTGAAGCTTTTGCAATCGCCTTTCTTGTGGCGTTTTACAATGTGTATCTTTGGTTTTGTGTTCAAGTTTGGAATATTGAACCGTTTGTCTTTACATGTTTGAGCCTTATGGCCTCTGCTGTGCTGCTTCTATTACTTGCCGGGCCTGGCCGTATGATGCGCAGCACTTTAAAAGCGAAAGCTACGTGGAGCTATAGTGCCCTTGCCGTTATGGAGCATGTGGCGGATGTATTTATTGTTTTTTATATTAGTGCCACAGAATCAGCGCTGTTTAGCCGTTTGAATATTGTGATTGCACTTCTGATTGCGTGGAAGTACTTCAACCGCACACCGGGTAAGCCTGATATGTTTGGCGGGCTTATTATTACAGGTGCTATTTGCTGGCTCACAGCACTACAGCCATCTGAAACACTTCTGCCTTTGATGGTGGTGATTCTTATGGAAGCCTTTGCACAAACAGGCCAGTACATTATTGCTGAGCGCCATCCAAACGCTGTGGAAGCGTCTGAAAAGGGAAGCATGCGTGATAAAGCCCGTGTCGTTGGTTTTGTGACCTTTGTAACAAGTCTTGTTCTGTTTGGTCTTGTGCTGATTCTCAGTACCATTGCGACATGGTTTGATATCCCTGGTCTCTTGCATTATGAAGTGCCAAAGCTTGAACGCTTTATTCACCCTGAAACCGTTTGGACAGCTCTGTTTTACGGCATCTTGATTCTGCCGCTGATTCGTTACTTTAAATGGTCAGCAAGTTATAAGGTGAAAGCAGAAAACATGCTGCTTGTGATGGCCTTTATCCCTGTACTCACAATTTTGATTGAACTTGTTGCCAGTGCAACAGTAGGTATGCCTGATACAGGTCGTAGCCTATTTAGTGCGGATGATAGCTGGGCATTGATTGTTATTGGATGCCTGATTACTTTTGGTGCTGGCTTTAGTGCCTTTATGACGATTCGTAACTCTCTAAAAGGGATGACGTTAAAAACATTTATGAAGCAAGCGAAGAAAGAGCATAAGTTTGTTGCTGTTGAACAGAGTACGCACGCAGAAGATGACTATGAGCGTGTGGCAATGACTCTGTCCTTTTGTGGCGGCAGTTGGAACAAGGCTTCTGAGCTTTTGGGTATTCCTGCCAAAGCGATGCAAGTAGTGTATGACGGTGAGGGCGCTCTTGCGTTTGATGATACCGTGAGTGCACATGTGTCGAGTAAGTATCTGCAACATGTAGCAAGTAAAGATGCTCTAACAGGGGCGTATAACCGCTCTGGGTTCTTTGGGCGTGCGCAGCAGGCTCTTGGTAAAGTGAAGAAGGCTTCTGCTCTTTATATTGATTTAGATAAGTTTAAGCCAATTAATGATGAGTATGGACATGAGGCAGGGGATAAGGTTCTGATCCATGTTGTGAAAGAGCTTGGTAAAACACTCCCAGAAGGCTCTCTTGTTTGTCGCCTTGGTGGAGATGAGTTCTGTGTGCTTCTGTTTGATGCCGGTAAGCAAAAAGCTGGACAGGTGATGAAAGAAGTACAAGGCGCCATTGAAAAGCCTGTTACAATTGTAAAGGGAAAACGTGTTTCTGTTGGTGCGTCTATAGGCCTCTCATCTTTCCCGCATGATGCAGAGAGTGTCGAAGCGCTTATTAAGGCTGCGGATGAAGGCATGTATAACGTGAAGAAGAAGCGAGGCCAGTAATCTCATGGAAGATCGCCGTAAGAAACTCAGTGAACCGCGTAAAAAAGGCGAGCGCCGTGGTGATATGAAGATTATTGTCTCTGCAACAGAGGCTGATATCTACACATGGGCGGTGTCTATTGCGCTTATGGCTGTGATTCTTGTGGTGTTTGTGATGATGGCGATTACAGGAGTCGGTGCGTAATGTTACTGACTGGACTGATTCAAGCCTCTGCCGTTGTTGCCTTTAGTGTACTCTTTAACATTATGGTGCGCTTTGCGGCACTCCTTTACGATATTGAGGCGATTGTCTTTACCTGTGTGAGTGTGATTGCAACAGGTATGATGCTCTCGCTGTTTGCAGGGCCGGGTAAGCTTGTGAGTGCAACGCTCCGGTCTCCTGCCACGTGGGCCTACGGTATTTCCGCTGTTGGGATCTTCCTGCTGGATGTGTACCTTGCGCGCTATGTGAGTGCCACTGAAGTGAGCCTGTTTGGCCGTATGGCGATTCCTGTGTCTCTTCTTATGTCGTGGATTATCTTTAAGCGTTATAAAGGCATGAGCGACTGGGTGGGGCTTATCTTTGTTGTGATTGGTCTTGGACTGCTGTTTATGATTCAAAACCCAGCACACCTGAGCATCATTATTATGATTGTCATGGGGATTGGTCTTGTGCAAGCCGGTGAAGTGATCTTTGCCGAGCGTCATAGTGAGTCACAGACAGCGCAGGAAGAAGGTAACATGCGTGATAAAGCCCGTGTGGTTGGCTTTGTAAGTTTTGTAACGGCGATGATGTTCCTTGTTCTGGTGTTTACAGGATCTCTGCTTAAGGCATATGTATTCCCAAGTAGCTCAGTGGTTGGTTTCTTCCCAGATCTCATTCGTTACGCTCATGCGCCAAGCATTTGGTGTGGTCTATTTTATGGTGTTGTTATTGCCAGCGTTGGGCGTTACTGCTTCTGGTCGGCAAGTTATAAACTCAAGGCAGACAACATCCTTGCGATGCTCGCCTTTGTCCCGCTGATGACTTACGTGATTGAATACCTGATGACACTTAACCCAGCTTTCATGATGAACGAGACGATGTTTAGTGGTGAGCGCGGTAAAATTCTGCTGCTCTCTAGTATCATTATGTGTATTGGTTCTGGTTTCTCAGTATTTCTGCGTGTGCATAAAGAGTTTGAAAAAGAGCGTACAGGTGACTTTATGGCAGACGTGAAGCGTGCGTTGACGATTCAGTCTGATGACCTTGCGCCCATTCACCATGCAAAGAGTGCGCGTGATGACTTTGATATTATTCAAATGACAATGGCCTACACGGGTGGAGACAGTAAAAAGGCGGCTCAATTATTGGGTGTTCCTGAAGGGACGCTCAAAGTGGTACATGCGGGCGGTGGTAAGTACGCGCTGGTGCGTAGCCAAAGCCAGATGGTGGCACGTAACTACCGTTCACGCGTGGCAAGCCGTGATGCGCTGACAGAGCTCTACAATCGTTCAGGCTTCCTTAGTAAAGCAGATGCGAAGCTTGCTAAGAACAAGACAGCAAGCGTGTTTTACATTGATCTGGATAAGTTTAAGCCAATTAACGATACCTACGGCCATGAAGCAGGGGACACTGTTCTTAAAGTCATGGCGCAGCGCATGCAAGACGTGCTTAGCAGCAAGGCGATGATCTGCCGCATGGGTGGAGACGAGTTTTGTGCCTTGACGCTTGGCACAACAAAAGTGAATGCCAACAAGCTGAAGCGTGACCTTGAAAAAATCCTCAAAGAGCCTGTGCTTTGGGAAGGCTCTAATATTGAATTAGGCGGCTCAGTGGGCCTCGCACAATTCCCGAAAGATGGTAAAGACATCGGTAGCCTTATTAAGGTGGCTGACGAAAGCATGTATGGTGTTAAAAAAGCGCGTTAGTTTTTTATTGGCTTGCTTTCAGTCTTTCATTTTGAAAATCGTAGATTTTACAAAATAAAATCCAGCGCAATCTATGGTCTTGGTTTAAAACGTTATTCTTCAAAAACAGCCTTCGCTCTGTTTTTAGTTGTTTTAAACCGCTCAAAACCTCTTAAGGTTTTGGCTTCGTTTCACTGCGCACTCGCGTAGGCCGGCATTCCTCGTGTGTCTCTCTGTCAGCTATTGTTTCTTATGCTACCTATAAGAGTACTCATATATATCTGTTTACCTTTTTTGATTCGCTAGCATTCCGCTGGCAGGATATATGTGTTTCTGATTCAAGGAAAAACTGAGATGACAAAACTGATCGCTTCCGCAATCTTTGCAACTCTTGCTCTGGCTGGTACCGCCATGGCAAAGCCTTATGTTGTTGATACAGCACATGGTGAAAAAATTGTGCTGGAAGTTCAGCACAGTGGTGACTGGTGCATCACTTCCGCTCGTTTTGATCGCGCATGCCATTCTCGTGAAGAATGGAAACAATCCGGTTGGAACACAGGCTTCATGGTTCGCTCTATGGCCCTCAAGATGGAAGAAAAAGGAGACTTGTCTCCTGAGGAGAATCCTTTTCGTTAAGGAGCCCTGAAGAAATCGAGAACGTCCCCTTTTAGGGGGCGTTTGCTTTTTGAGGTTCATGAAATGACAAAGCCCCCGCAAAAACGGGGGCTTTGTATCGTTTAACGACGGTTGCCATCGGCGGCAACGATATCGTTGTAGATGGTCATAATTTCCATGTGCGTTGCATTCAGCTGCTGGAAGAGCGCGTCTTGCTCTGCCCAAACACAGGCTGCACCAGATGTTGCTGTATAGGACTTGGCCTCTTGGTAGGTGTTCTGGTACTGCTGTTGCAGGTCTGGGACAGTTTGGTAGCGTTCCCACAGGTTTCCACCCATACGCTTTGCCACCAAAACTGAGGCTGCATTTTCGGCATCAGCTTCCCAACGGTCCCATTCACCTACTTGGGTCATATGGTAGATGTGAACCATACTCACGTCTGAGCAGGGCAGGGGTGGTTGTTCTTCATTGGCTTGCCGCATGCCTGATATGGCGGTGAGCAGCATGGCCATCACAACCACAACGGCAAAGGCGACAAGCACAATAATAAACAGTTTCGGGTTAGATTTACCCATGATTAAACTCCTAGAGAAAAGAAAAGGGAGAATTATTTGTATACATTTATGGTGTTAATTCTCTAAAATGTCAAATATATTGTCAGTTATGTTGAAAATGTAGTATTTGAATACCGTTACATAAGAAATTACCTAACCATGAATACGTGCGACCTTCCTGCGTGTTGCAGGCGTGGATGGGCTGGAGTTCTTTGGCAACTCGGAAAACTTCGTTGAGCTGAAGTGGGTGCGTGAAGGTGATACCGTCCGCATCACATACAGCGCTTCGGAAGATCCGAACATCAAAGAAGTGTCGGTTGCTATCCAAGCTTTCGACCGTGTGGGTGATGCGCTGCAAGGCGAGTAATCCAATAGGTCTTTCAAACGAACAGATGGCGCCCCTCTCAGGGTGCCATTTTTTTTGTGCTTTGGTTTGTGGGGAGGGGCATAAGAAAGCACTATAACTGTGTGTGCCTTTTGGTAAATGTCAGCATTCTGCTGATATTGAGGCATGCGTTTTTCTCGAGGAGAGACCCATGAAAGCTTTGTTTGTAACCGTTCTGGCTGTGACTCTTGTTGCTGGCCCTGTCAGCGCGCAGTCGATCACTCTGTTTGGTGGTGGCATAACCATCAGCACCAGCAAGGGTGGCGGCACCAATGCGTGCATCCGTAAGGATGGCAATGGCGGTTGTATCCGCCTTCCGGGTAAAAACCGGAAGTAAATCGATTTGAAGATAAGAGCGTCTCCCTTTCATTTGGGGAGGCGCTTTTTTATGCCTTAAGGCCTTGAAAGGTCAAAAAAGACCCCCATATCAGCAGTAATACCCGTCATCTTATGTCGTCCCTTTGTCTCTTGAAAGGAGATATCCTCATGAAACAGTTGCTTTTTGGCGCTTGTGCACTGGCTTTGACTGCTGGTGCAGCCCTCGCAACAGAAATCGTGGAGCGGCCCTACGCGTTTAACAACCCGTCGGCCAACAGCATGGAAGTTGTCCATTACACCGACCTTGATGTGGTGTGCTTTGAAGAGGATAAGCACACTTGGGGCTTTGGCTTCAGTTGCTACACCAGCGAAAAAATGGGCGAAGGCTTCATGAGCCGCATGCCGTTTGATCGCGTGGAAGAGTTTGTGACCACAGACGGCGCAGAACGCAAGCGTGTGGTACATGTTCCTGAGCTGGGCCTCATTATCCTTGAAGTGCAGCGCTATGAACATGGTCATGGCCAATCGGTCTTCACCTATGAAGAGTTCGGTTGGCTGCGCATTGACGATCTGGGCATTGAGCCTTCCTACCGAACCAAATAATCGAAAAAAGAAAGCCTCCCTTAGGGGAGGTTTTTCTTATCTTATTGACAGGTAAATTATGAATGTATACGTTTAGTGCAATTCTTATCTATTTCTCTTTTCTTTTGATGGAGTAAATCCAATGAAAAAGCTTGTTTTAGGCGTTTGTGCCTTAACGTTGTCTGCAGGTATGGCCATGGCCACTGAAGTTGTCACTGGCAACTTGATGGATCAAGGTGATCATTTCACTGCCCCAAAAATCATTCATTTGGTGGATGTGGGTTTGGTGTGCATTTCACAAGACAAAGGTAACAAATGGACTTCGTCCTGCTTTACTTATGCACAGCTTGGCGCTGAGCGCTTGGCTGTGATGGGCATTGAGCCCAACCCTGACTACCCGCTGAATTAAGCTTCTCTTCAATTGGAGTTATCCCACATGAAAAAGTTACTTCTTGCCGCAGCCCTTGTTGCTGCTCCTCTTGCAGCCTCAGCTGAAGTTGTTCAGCTGAACCAAACTACTGGCTTGAGCAATAAGCGCAGTGCAATGACAGGTTACTATGATCAGACCTCCCAGCAATACTGCCTTGTCATCATTGATGCTGATGGTGTTGGTATGGACTGCAAACCTGTCCATGAGCTTTCAGAGCAGGCGCAAAGAAATATTCTTGGCGACAGCTATGAAGCCGATACGCCCACAGGCAACTAAACCGATTGCAAATCCCCCGTTTTTACGGGGGATTTTGCTGTTTTTAACCCTTATAAAACAAGGTGCCTAAAAAATAGTCAAAAAAGACCTGTTTTTTGCCTGAAAAACGCCGAAAAACTAGGAGGTGAAAGGGGGGTGTGGTATAGTTGACACCTATTTATAAATAAAAAGAAAACAGCGCATCTGAGACGCGCGAAAAGACGGAGTGATCCTATGAGCGATGACATCAAAAATAACGGAACAGAAGACATGCAAGATACAGGCACAGATGTGGCTGTTGCTGGCGGTGGTGATGACGGTGGCGATGGGCCACTGAACATGCAAGGCGTAAGCGCGATCTCTATTGTAGATGAGATGCGTAAGAGCTACCTTGACTATGCCATGAGTGTAATTGTCTCTCGTGCCCTTCCAGATGTACGTGATGGTCTTAAACCTGTACAGCGTCGTATTCTTTACGCACAGAAAGAGCTTGGTAATGAGTGGAACCGCCCGTACAAGAAATCTGCTCGTGTAGTCGGTGACGTAATGGGTAAATATCACCCACACGGTGATAGCGCAATTTACGATGCCTTGGTACGCCTAGCGCAAGATTTCTCTATGCGTGTTCAGTTGCAAGATGGTCAGGGTAACTTCGGTTCGATGGATGGTGATAACGCCGCTGCCATGCGTTACACGGAAACACGTATGTCTCGTGCCGCGTCTACGCTCCTAACGGATATTGAGAAGGACACAGTAACCTTCCGTCCAAACTACGATGGTAACGACATGGAGCCAGAAGTGCTTCCTGCACGCTACCCGAACCTTCTGATTAACGGTTCTGGTGGTATTGCCGTTGGTATGGCGACAAACATTCCGCCACATAACCCACTTGAAATGATTGATGCGACAGCATTCCAGATTGATAACCCAGAATGTACAACTGACGAGCTACTTGGCTTTGTACAGGGGCCTGACTTCCCAACTGGTGGTATTGCCATGGGCCGTGATGGCTTTAAGGCCGCTATGATGACAGGTCGCGGTAAAGTGATGATGCGTGGTAAGACGCACGTTGAAGAAATCCGCAACAAAGATGCTCTGATTATTACGGAAATCCCATACCAGGTGAACAAATCTCGCCTGATTGAGCGTATCGCTGAACTGGTACGTGACAAGGTGATTGACGGCATTACACACATTCAGGATGAGAGTAACCGTGAAGGTGTACGTGTGGTGATTGAAATCCGCCGTGATGCCAGCCACGAGATTGTTCTGAACCAACTGTTTAAGCATACAGCGCTACAGTCGAGCTTCTCATATAACATGCTCGCTCTAGACCGTGGTCGTCCGAAGCTAATGGGTCTAAAAGAGATTCTGACATGCTTCATTAACCACCGTGTAGACGTTGTGACACGCCGTACTAAGTTTGAACTTGGTAAAGCGCGTGCCCGTGCTCACGTATTGGTTGGTCTTGCACTGGCTGTGGCGAACATTGATGATGTGATTAAGATTGTGCGTAACGCACCAGACCCAGCAGCTGCAAAAGCTGAACTTATGGCGCGTGACTTTGACGCAGAAAGCGTTGTGAGCCTGATTGAGCTTCTTGGTGAAGCGATGCCAAACGGCAAGATTTACCACATGAGTGACATTCAAGCGCAAGCGATTCTTGATCTTCGCCTACACCGCCTAACTGGCCTTGAGCGTGAGAAGATTGTTCAAGAAGCGACAGATATTTCTGAAGTGATTGAAAAACTCGTTGAGATTCTATCGAACCGTCCAGTGATGATGGCTCTGATTAAAGATGAGCTGATGGAAATGCGTGACCTTCTAAGCCTGAAAGGTGCGGCTGAGCGTCGTACTGAAATGCAGGATGGTGCCGCAACGATGGACATCGAAGACCTGATTAAGCCAGAAGAGATGGTTGTGACGATCTCTAGCGATGGTTATGTGAAGCGTCAGCCAATGGATGCTTACCGTGCCCAGCGCCGTGGTGGTCAAGGTAAGTCTCTTGCCAACATGAAGAACGAAGATGAGCAGGTACAAGAGTTCCTTGTTGCGAACACACACGATCCTGTTTTCTTCTTCTCAAGCAACGGTAAAGTGTACAAGCTGAAGGTATGGGAACTTCCTGTAGCCAGCGCTGGTTCACGTGGTAAGGCTCTTATTAACCTGCTACCGATTGAGAAAGACGAGCGCGTTCTTAAAGTGCTTCCAGCGCCACAAGACGCAGAAGCTTGGGAAGGCATGGTTGCTATGTTTGCGACACGTGAAGGTCTTGTCCGTAAAACACCTCTAAACGCGTTCTCTAACGTACACAGTGGTGGTATTAAAGGGATTAACCTAAACGATGGTGACGAACTTGTAAGTGTTCGTATCTGCCCAGAAGCAGAAGGCGACGTGTTCCTATGTTCTAAGAACGGCCAAGCGGTACGCTTCCCAGTGGAAACACTGCGTACGATTGCCAGCCGTACAGCTTACGGTGTGAAGGGTATGAGCCTGAAAGCCGGTGACGAGCTTGTAAGCATGGACGTGATTGTTGATAAGGAAGCTGATAAGTACATCCTATCCATCACTGAAAATGGCTTTGGTAAGCGTACGCTTGCGGAAGACTACCCAGCGAAAAGCCGTGGCACAATGGGTGTGATCTCGATTAAGACGTCTGAGCGTAATGGCCCAGTAACAGCCAGCCTACCAGTTGGTGACGGTGACCACATCATGATCATCACAACAGATGGCCAGGTGATCCGTACAACAGCTGATGGCATTAGCTGTGTAGGCCGTAACACGCAAGGTGTAACGATCTTCAAAACAAAAGGTGCAAAAGCAAGCAGCGTGACACGTATCCCTGCGCACCTGATGGAAGAAGATGAAGAAGCT